>DBDP01000112.1:0-20199 GCA_002293625.1 Clostridiales bacterium UBA929
CCGGTAAAACGGTTGCGTAAGGTGACTTGCCACCTTCACAGGGTCATGGTGTTGCTACCACCATGGCCTGCTGCGTGGGCGCTTTTCGCGCGTTTTCGCGCGAACCTGCTCCCAAGTATGTGTGTATTTTACAATGTGCGGCAGGATTTGTCAAGAAAATTTTTGGTTGACACAGAAAAACGGGTATGGTATAGTAATAGCAGAGGGGCGGCACCTCAACGGTCTTCGCCTCAAGCTGGTTTACATGAAAGTAACCGCCAACCTTTGGCTTCGGGGGCGGTTACTTTGCTTTTATAACGCGGGACTATAACAAAATCCGGGCAACGGTTCGTGTTCGTACCATTGCCCGGATTTTTTACGATTATAGGCTTTTGGGTTCTTCGACATCTTCGTGACCGGGTTGATGTCACCCCAGCTTCCGCGCCGTGCCGCGAAATATTTCTTCTGTTCTCGCTTGGAGCGTTTTTCAAGCGGGATGTATTGCTGTTTCATCGGAACCACCTCCATAGCAAGCATAGCACATAGCCGCACCAAAGTCACGTTACAGCTTTGTTTCATTTTACCCGCCGTCCTTCTTGATCATACCGTCTCTCCTGTACCCCAATTTCAGAAATTTTTCTAAAGATTCTAAAAACTCATTCGATATAACAGTCAATGGTATCAACCATGAAAGCCGAAGGAGGCGAATGGATGAACAACGTAAGCGCCCTGTCCCGCGTTGTAACGGTTCCCCAAGGAAGGGACGAACCGGGGACATGGGAGCAGAACCCTGAAGGATTCATGGATTTTATGCAGGCTTTGATAAGCCGAAACGAGCCGCCGGACGTCCAAGCCGACACACCGCGCACAACACCGCAAGATAACGGGTTTTGGACAGTTCCCCGCATGACGGCAACCCCAAAAGACACGGATGTCAAAAACGTCGGAATCCCTACAGCCGCTGAGGGTCAGGAAGACCTGATGTCGCTGGTAGCCCTGTTGACGGGAGAAGAGGATAACGACGGTTTTTTGCGCGCTTTGGAGCAATATATCGCACAAAACCCCGAAATCTTAGAAGCATACAACGCTTTATTTTCGGTTGAAAGCACCGAAACCCCCGCCGCGTGGCTCGAAGGTTTGATCGAAGCCTTCAAGCCGGAAGAAGGAGAAACGCTGCCTCCGGAACTGATGCCGCTTTTAATGCTATGGTCATCGCCGGAACCCGAAGCCCCGGTGGCGGAGGAAGCCGTGATAAGCGGCACACCGGGTCTGATCGAGTGGGATTTAACGGACACGAAAGCGGTGTCCGAGACGCCGAAAACGCCGGAAGTTCCGGCGGCACTGCCGGAGGATACGGCATTTACCGTCCCGGTGGCAGATGCTGAAAACCCGGCGGAGACGCTGAAAACACCAATTGCAACACAGCAGGAACCAATCACCCCGCCGGATGTACAGACAGCGGAACCCTATGTCCAAACCCCAGCCGTGACGCAAACACCTCTTTCCGAAGGATTGACCGAGTTGATTCTGCCGGAAGACGCAGAGGTTAAAACGATTCTTCAAGTTCCCGCTGAGGAGGCGCTAACAGGCGAAACGGGTGAACCCACCCCCGCCGCCGCCGCATCAGCGAAGCCGCTTCTCTCCTATGCCAACATGCTCGCGCGGGCAGTCGCCGGAACAATGCGCTGGACGGATAAAGAAACTGAAAACGCGCAGGTCGAGGGACAGCTTGCCGAAACACAATCGGCAACGGTAACAGAAGGAATTCCCGAACCAGTCGGAGAGCCGCAAGCGGCGCGGATGTCGGAAACATCTCTGTTTGCATCCTCCGACGGCAACACCGAGGATTCCCCCGACGGCGGTACCTCTCCCAAGTCAGATGGCGTACAGTTTTCTCAGCAGACCCAAGCCCCCGCACGGGCGGAGCAAGCCGTCGCGGACAATCCCCCGGCGGCGCGTCAGGTGCTGGCGAAGGACATCATATCGCAGATCGTTCAAAACACAGCGCAACCCCGCGAAACCTCCGTCCTGCAAATGGAATTGCACCCCAAATTTTTGGGAAAGATAGAGATTCTGCTTGAAGCCGCCGGCGGAAGCATCACCGCAAAGCTAAAAAGCGACAACGGCGCGGTACGCTCCCTCCTCAACGAAAACATTGCGGAGCTGCGGGACGCGCTGAAACAGGCCGGCATCAACATGAAGGACGTGGAGGTCACGGAAACCGCGATTCGCGCCGGACTTTCCGACCGACAGTACCAACGGCACGAGCAAGCGTCCGAAACACAGCATAGCGCGAAACCGATCCGGATCATGCCGTTCGCGGTGAACGCCGCGGAAGAAATTGAACCCCTCTCGGCTATGTACGAAACGGGACGGGTGGCTAGCCCGGGCAGCGATACAATGTTTGATTACAGAGCATAAACGAGCGCTTGAAAAACTCATTAGGGAGTGAATGAAATGGACGCGGGAACCGTGGGAACGACCCCCTCTATTACCGATCAATACGCCCCTCCGACAACAAAACCCGCCAACAAGTCGCTGGGTAAGGATGAATTTATGGCGTTGCTGATTGCGCAGCTTAAAAACCAAGACCCCACCGCGCCGATCGAGAACGTGGAAATGATCGCGCAAATGACGCAGTTCGCCACAATGGAGAGCATCAACTCGATGGGTGTTACGATGATGCAAAGTCAAGCGTATTCCATGATCGGAAAAGGGATTGTCGGAGTGCTTCGTAACCCCGAGACCGGCGAAACCACCGAAGTAATCGGCACGGTGGACGGCGCGGGCATCGAAGCCGGAAAGCCGTATGTCATCGTCGGTGACGCGCAGGTCAATGTAGAAGACATCCTGCAAGTGTTTGATAAGTCAATCATCACGGGTAACTCCGAAGGCATCCTCGCCGCCACCTCGATGGTCGGCAAGTACGTTCGCGCCAATGTCGGCACCACGACCGACCCCATCTACGTAGAAGGCAGGGTCGAACGCTGGCAGATGGAAGACGATGTGGTGTTCCTCACCGTGAACGGTCAAAATGTCTCGATCCATCAGGTTATCGCCGTCGCCGACACCGAAGGCGCGCTGGGCGAACGTCCCGCGCCTCCCGCCGCCGCCATCGACCCGAACGCCGAGACCCAAGTTTAATGTAATCACGGGACGCCAAAGGCGGCGGCCCCTACAAAATAAATATTTGGAGGAAATACCGAATGATCCGTTCCATGTACTCCGGCGTCGCCGGGCTGAAAAGTCACCAGTTGAAAATGGATGTCATCGGCAACAACATCGCAAACGTCAATACATACGGATTTAAAGCCGGACGCGCCACCTTCTCCGACATGTTCAGCCAGACCCTGTCCGGCGCGACACAAGCCAACGCGGCCGGAACCCTCGGCGGTATCGATCCCCGTCAGGTCGGTCTCGGCACGATGAACTCGACGATCGACAACATCCACACCGCGGGCGCGTTCCAGTCCACCGACCGCACGCTGGACGTCACCATCATCGACGAAGGTTTCTTCCCCGTGACCGACGGTTCCGACGTCTACTACACACGTGCCGGAAACCTCTATCTAGACAGCTACGGTTACCTCATCACCTCCGGCGGTCAGTACCTGATGGGCATGATGCTGCTAGACAGCGTCGAACCGACAGACGACACCACCATCGTGGAGCAGTCGGTGCTGGACAAACTGGACGCCGATTCCGCCAACGTCATTTGGGGATCCGGCAAGGAAGACAACACCCAAATCGCGGACTTGGTAGAGGGTGGGCTCCCCATTTATAAGCAGGAAGCGGACGAGATCATGTTCGGGGAAGAAAGCCAATATGGCTTTGGACGGATTGTCGTTCCGACTTACTACCGCCAAATATCGGTTGACGAAGCGGGCGTCGTAAAAGGTATGGACGAGTTCGGCAATGCTGTCGACATAGCGGTACTGCTTACGGCTACCTTCATGAATCCGGGCGGACTCGAAAAAGTGGGCGAAAATCTGTACACCGAATCCTCCAACTCCGGCTTGGCCGCTTACGGTCTCCCCGGCGTCGGTCCCAACGGTTCGCTGAAGGTCGGCGGTCTCGAAATGAGCAATGTTGATCTCGCAAACGAGTTCACCTCGATGATCGTTACCCAGCGCGGATACCAGTCCAACTCCCGCGTGATTACAGTTTCTGATACGCTTTTGGAAGAATTGATCAACCTGAAACGCTAATTTTCGGCAACCCCCGCAGTGCCTTACCGACAAACCCCGCGGCATAGCGGGGTTTGTCCGTTAATAGGCTTATTTTTCGGCTTATGGACGGACTTTCGAAGGGTTTCAGAAAAAAGTAGTTGCTCTTTTGTGCCCATATATGTTATAATACAAGCCACGGCTATCTGTATGTATCGGAGGGGTTCCCTCATGGTGTTGGTAACACGGCTGAACGGGAAAGAAGAGTTCTATGTGAACCCTGACATGATTAGAATCATCGAAGAGACGCCGGATACGGTTATCACTCTTTCCGACGGTCAAAAACTGGTGGTTAAAGAGACAGCGCGGATCGTCATCGAGCGAATTATTCAATACAGAGCTGCCGTCTTTGTCAATCTGCCGGTGCATACCATCCCGGAGCAGTTGGATTGTTAATGAAACTTACATTTTCCGCAAGAGCGGGATAATCCCGCTCGGAAGCCGGCAACCCTCATTTCGCCTTTTTGGAGGGGAATATGGATATTACCACAATTTTAGGCATTGTCCTCTCGTTTGTCTTTCTTGTCATCGGCATCTTCTGGGGCGGCGGTAACTTGGGAGGATTCATTGATCAATCCTCCATCATGATTACCATCGGCGGCACGCTGGCCGGTATCCTCTCCTCCTACACGATCAGTGACTTTATGATGCTGCCGAAAATCATGGGTAACGCGTTCAAGCGCCGCTCGTTTGATTCGGTAGGCGGCATCAACACCATCGTCACCCTCGCGAACATCGCCCGTAAAGAGGGAATGCTGGCGCTGGAGGAGAAAGTCAACGAGCTAGATGAAGATTTCCTGAAAAAAGGTGTCATGCTGGTCGTGGACGGCACCGACCCCGAACTCGTAAAAAACATCATGGAAGCTGAGTTGGGCGCTATCGAAAGCCGTCACCAAAAAGGCATCAGTATGGTCGAGTTGATTGGCTCTTTGGGGCCGGCTTACGGTATGCTGGGGACGCTGATCGGCTTGATTATTATGTTGGGAAACCTCAGCGACCCGAACGCGCTGGGTGCCGGTATGGCCGCCGCGTTGGTGACGACCTTCTACGGTTCCATTATCTCGAACGTAATCTCCATACCCATCGCGGCAAAGCTCAAAACCTCTTCGGGTAACGAGATGCTGTATAAAGAAATTCTCTTGGAAGGGCTTCTGTCGATTCAAGCGGGGGAGAACCCCCGTATCATCGAGGAAAAACTGTATTCCTTCCTGCCGCGCGCGGCGAAAGAGCAGCCAAAAGAAGAAAAAGAGGAAGAAGTGTCAGAGTAATAATGCAGGGGTGGTCGACCCGCTCGCCCGCTGGACGCCGGGACGGCGTCCCCTACAACGAGAGCAATCGCGATTTTCGTTAGGAAGTAAGAGAGGAGGTGCGGTCAATGGCAAGAAAAAAGAAAGAGGAATCGTCTTCGGGCGGATGCCCGGCGTGGCTCGCGACTTACGGCGACATGGTGACGCTGGTGCTTACCTTCTTTGTGCTTCTCTACTCGATGAGTACCGTTGATATCGAAAAATGGAAAGGGCTTGTCATGGCGCTGAACGGCTCACCCGATATTTTCACCGTGATTGACAACCCGACCGTATCCCTAGGCAATACCGGCTTGCAAGACCCCCCGGAGATTCCCGAAGACGTGTTCACCGATCCGACCGACGAATGGAAAGAGTTTATCGAAAACCTTGTCGGTGCGGCGGAAGACATTAACGAAGGCGCTGACGGCGAATCGATGCAAATCATCAATATCGAGCCGGATGATCTGAAGGTCATTGTACGTTACGACAGCGATGTGTTCTTTGAAACCGCGAGCGACGAGCTTCGCCCGGAATTTTATCCGGCTATCGAGCAATTGATTGATGATTTTATCATGCCGGGGGTTCGCGATGACTTGCTTCAGGAAATCGAAATCCAAGGTCACGCTGATATACGTCCCTTTAACCCTATACAAGCGGGTGCTCTGAGGGATAACTGGGGACTGTCCGGCGCTCGAGCCGCAGCCGTACTACGCCACTTTGAGGATAATTACCCGGCAATTCCGCTTGATATGCTGAAGATGGCAGGTTACGGTGATACGCGCCCCGTAGAAGCCGGTGTTTTCGGAGAGTATGACGACCCAAACAGAGAGGAAATCTGGCGGCAAAACCGCCGCGTTGAGTTTGTTCTTTGGAAAAACGTAGAGATTATTGAAGCTCCTTCCGAGGACGGCGGAGATACTACCAACACTTAAGGGGTGAACCTCATGAAAAAGCTCGCGGCGCTCATTCTGGCGCTACTGCTGCTTGCATCCTGCGGAGCTAAGGAAGAGCAGTTCCCCGGACAGAATTACGTCAGCTTTCCTCTGGAAGAAGTGTTTACCGTCAATGTGTCCGACGACGCACGGCAATACGTGAGGTGTGCCATCACGCTGGAACTTCAGGACGAAACGCTGGTCGCCGACTTAACCGCGAAGCAGCACCGTATCAACGGCTATATTACCGATGCAATCAGTATGAGAACGACCGCGCAAGTGAGAGACCCAAACGAGAAGGCAGTTATTTTGACGGAAATCGTAGCCGGCATAAACAGAGAGTTCAATACAGAATCGGTTATGAAGGCATATTTTACGGAATTTACGACGGTGAGACAATAAGGGAAGCTCCGCAAAACTCCATGTTCGCCGAAGGCGAACGAGCGGAGCGCTTGTGAGCAGGTGCCTTTGGCGCGGTGTCGCAAGCCGGAGCGGGGAATTTTTAGAATTACATGTGACACAACCGAGCGGAAGGTGGGATTAGCAGCATATGGCCGGTGTATTGTCGCAGGCTGAGATAGATGCGCTCCTAAACGCGATCGAGTCCGACGGCATAGATTCACAGCCTTTGGAAAAAGACGGTTCGAGTCAGATTCGCGAATATGATTTCCGAACGGCGAACCGTTTTAACAAGGAGCATATCCGCACACTGAGAATCGTTTACGATAATTTTGCCCGATTGTTTTCAACCTATCTGTCGGGAACATTGCGCGCGATGTGCACGGCGGAGGTTATGTCGGTCGAGGAAACAAAGTACGCGGAATTTGTAAACGCGCTCCCCTCCCCCCTGATTTTGGCGGTTGTGAGGATGCCCCCGATGACCGGCTCCGTGCTGCTGGAAATTTCGCCCGATCTGTCATACGCGATCATTTCACGCCTTCTTGGCGGAAAACCCGACAGTGAGAGCGTTTCACGCGGCTTTACCGAAATTGAGCTTGTACTGATGGAACGTATTATGCGCCAGTTCTTACCGCTTTTCGGCGAATCGTGGGAAAAAGTAGTGGGAATCACCACCTATTTAGACCGGCTGGAAAACAGCCCGCAGTTTGCCCAAATCGTCGCGATGAACGAAACGGTCGCCATCATCTCTATAAGCGTAAAAATCGACGACGCGACCGGGACATTTAATATTTGTCTGCCCCATTTGGCGCTGGAACCCATCAACCAGCAACTCACCACGAAGTTTCTTTATCAGAGCAACGACAACCGCGAACTGTTCCCGATGCATGATGACATCAAAAAGCGTATCGAGCGGACGCCTTTGGATGTGTCCGCCTGCTTTAACGAAACGCAGACATCAGTGCGCGACATCCTCAATCTTCAGGTGGGAGACGTGATACCTTTGAATCACAGCACCTCCCAACCGCTCACGCTTCGGGTGGGGCATTTGCCGAAATTCAAAGCGGAGATAGGCATGAAGGATCGCCGATATGCCGCCAAGGTTGTGGAAATCATTCAAAAGGAGGACGCAAATGATGAGTAACGGCTTATCGCAAGACGAAATCAACGCCCTATTGCAAGGCGAGTTAAGCGTCATGGATGATGCCGAGGCGTCCCAAAACAACGATGCGGCTATGTCGCAGGATGAGCTTGACGCTCTTCTTGCGGGAGTGGGTGCTCCGTCAACCGGCGATGCGCCGGTGACCTTGGCGGATCTTTCGGATGTCCTCACGCCCGCGGAGATCGATGCTCTGGGCGAAATCGGAAATATCAGCATGGGTACCGCCGCGACGACCCTCTTCTCCCTGCTCAATAATAAGGTGGATATCACCACCCCGCGCGTCAGTGTTACCAACATGGGAGAGATGGCTCGCCAGTATCCGATGCCGTTTGTTTCGGTGGAGGTTCAATACACCATCGGGCTTCAAGGAACAAACTGCTTGTTTTTACACGAGAATGATGTTAAAATAATCACCGACCTTATGTTGGGCGGAGACGGGACGAATGTGCCGGACGAACTCAACGACATGCACCTCTCCTGCATTGCCGAGGTCATGAACCAAATGGTTGGTTCCTCCAGCACCTCGCTTTCTCAGATGCTCTCCATCCCGATCGATATTTCGCCGCCGAAAGCCACGCAAGTCCTGCTGGAAGGCGGGCTGAACTATCCCTTTGACGATACCGAAAAACCCGTAGTGCGGATCGGATTCGACATGGTCGTCGGCGGATTAATCAATTCCGAGATTATGCAGGTCATGCCGGTAGATTTCGCAAAGTCGATGGTAGCCAAAATGCTCGGTATGAGCAGCGAGACAACCAGCGAATCGCTTATCTCCGAGCCGATTCCGGCTTCCCCGGTACCGCCGCCGCCCGCTCCGGAGCCACCCGCGCCTTCTCCCGCACCGCCCGCATATCAGCCGGAAGCCGCACCGCCTCCGTATATGGAGCAGCAACCGTATCCGCCTCCGGCGGCGCCTTATGGCAACTATCCGCAGCAGGCATCCCCATACCCGTATCCGCAGCAAGCGCCGTATGGGTATCCGCCTCCTTATCAGCCGCCTCAGCAACCGCCGGTGGATGTCCGCCCCGCCACCTTCGCATCGTTCGGCGATCCCGCGCCCGCCGCAGTGATGGGGGAAAACATGGATATTCTGCTCGACGTTCCGCTTTCCGTTTCGGTGGAACTCGGAAAGAGCCGGAAATTCATCAAAGAGATTCTCGATTTCAACGTCGGCACCATTGTCGTTCTCGACAAAATGGCGGGAGAGCTGGTTGACGTCATCGTCAACGGAAAGCTGATCGCGCAGGGCGAAGTGGTTACCATCGAAGACAATTACGGCTGCCGGATTACGGATATCGTCAGCCCGTCGAAGCGCATTAACCCAACGAAATAACCCCCTTATTCAAACGGAGGTGGATCATATGGCAGGAAAGATTCTCATTGTGGACGACGCGGCGTTTATGCGCATGATGATCAAGGATGTTTTGACGAAAAACGGTTTTGAAGTGATCGGTGAAGCGGAGAACGGAAAGATCGCGATTGAACGGTACAATGAGTTGAGACCCGATCTTGTGATTATGGACATAACCATGCCGGAGATGAACGGGATCGACTCGCTGAAAGGCATCAAGGCGGTCAACAAAGACGCCAAGGTGGTTATGTGTTCCGCGATGGGGCAGCAGGCAATGGTTATTGAAGCCATTCAGGCCGGCGCGAAAGACTTTATCGTGAAACCGTTTCAGGCTGACCGTGTCTGCGAAGCTGTCCGAAAGGTGCTGGGGTGACGTCAATTGCTTTAACGATGTCTTCCGGGTCGGTTCTCGGTCTTGTATTGGGCGTTTTGGTCTTTGTAGCTATTTTGGGCGGGTTTTGGTACCTGTCCAAACGCATTTCAAAGGGATCCGTCTTTTCGGGAAGGCGTATCAAGGTCATAGAGCGGCTGATGGTCACCAAAGAGTCGTCCGTCCTTTTGCTGCAAATCGGCTTACGTTTGCTCGTTGTTGGCGCGGGACGGGACGGGGTCACCCTCCTGTTCGAGTTGTCTCCGGCTGATTTTGATGATACGCAAAAGAAGCCGGATGAGTATAAGCAAGGTTTTTGGGGACGTTTCGGAAAAAACATGAAAGCGAACCTCACGGGAACGCAGCCGCAAACGGGCGAAGACGATTCCTTTGCCGAACTGCTGCGGAAGATGACAGAGGCGTCAGCCGCGGCAAACGAACCCGCGCCTCCCCCGCAGGGTTGGGAACAATCCGCCGCGCCTAAGCGAAGCGGTTATCAGGTTGAGATAGATAACATGTCCCGCCTAAGCCAGCCGGATGCCCTTGACCGCCGGGCGCGCACAGAAAACCCGTTTACCCCTTCCCGCCGCCCGGAACCGACTGTTCGGCAACCGTCGGCGGCAAGACCCGCTCCCGAAAACGACAAAGAGCGCGCGGAACGGATCGACCAGCTGCTGGATTTGGTTTCCCAGCGGCAGGCGCGTTTGGACGACAGAAATCATACAGGAGATAAAGGATGAAAATCCGTACCATCGGGCGGCTTCTGCCGGTTCTGTTTGTGCTGTTGGCGCTCTTTTCTATGCAGACCCGGGCTGTCAGTCTCGATCCTTCACCAAGTCCGGCGGCGGAGACGCCGGACGCAACAGACGGAACATTTCCGTTTAATTTCCTGCAAAACCTCTTCGGTGACGAAACGGAAGGCGCAACCAGCACAATAGAAATCATGCTGCTGCTCACCGTTCTCACGCTCGTACCCTCGATCCTGATTATGATGACCTCATTTACCCGGATCGTTATCGTGCTGTCGTTTACGCGAAACGCGATGGGAACGCAAAATATGCCGCCCAATCAGATTATCATCGGATTGGCGCTTTTTCTCACCTATTTTTCCATGCACGGCACCTTGACCCGTATCTACAATGAAGCGTGGGTTCCCTATCAGCAGGAAGACTCCGAGATGTCGCTTGACGAGTTCTACGACGCGGCGGTTGAACCGCTGCGGGAGTTCATGTTTACCGAGATTCGCAATCAGAATCACGAGGCGGATCTTGGAACGATGATGGGGCTTGCCGGATTAAACGAGGTTACGCCGGAAACACTGGACGATATTCCCACCTATGTGCTGATTCCCGCCTTCATCACAAGCGAGCTAAAAACGGGTCTTTGGATGGGGTTCTGGATCTTCATTCCGTTTATCGTCATTGACATGATCGTCGCGTCGGCGCTGATGTCGATGGGTATGATGATGTTGCCGCCCGCGATGATTTCCATGCCGTTTAAGCTGATGCTGTTCGTTTTGGTAAACGGATGGGACAACGTGGTGATGAATATCATAAGGTCGTTCGGAGGATAGCCGTATGGAACAGAGCGAAATCGCCTCCGCCGTAACCGACGCCGTCATGACGATCTTGATCGTGTCCGCGCCGATGCTTCTGATTGGCTTGGTCGCGGGTTTGATTATCTCGATCTTGCAGGCTACAACGCAAATCAACGAGCAGACGATTGTTTTCGTGGTGAAGATTCTTTCGGTGTTTCTCACGCTGATTATCTTCGGCCCGTGGATGCTCCGGCAACTGACGGATTTCACCGAGAGAATCTTTCTGCTGATGGGCGGCGGCGGATAGCATGAACACCGATTTTTTGCTTCCGTGGGTTGTGCATCTGATGCTGATCGTGACCCGGATGGCCGCCCTCTTCACCTTCACGCCGCTGCTCGCGCGCCAGCAGATACCAAACGCGGCAAAGATCGGCTTCTCGCTTTTGACGGGTTTGATTCTCATAAACATCTACCCGCCGCCGGATGTGTATCCGTACAACAACCTTTACGCGCTGGCGTTCGCCGTAATCTGCGAACTCTCGGTGGGTTTGGTGATTGGGTTTATCACCGCGCTCTTCTTCAACGCCATCTATACCGCCGCGCACGTGATTGATATGCAGATCGGCTTTTCGATGGCGCAGATGTACGATATGTCGGCCGGTACCCAAGTGGCCGTCACCAGCGGATTGCTCAACACCGTGTTGGTGGTTTCGTTCGTTTTTTCGGGGGGGCTGAACCAGCTTATCATCATGACGGCGCGCACATTTGCGGTTATTCCGGTCGGCGGAGGAATCCTCAAGCCGGAGATTGTCCCGCTGGTGGCCGAAGCGTTTACCCGATGCTTCGTCATCGCCTTGCAAATCTCTATGCCGGTGCTGGCGGCGGCGCTGCTCGCCGAAGTAGCGCTCGGCGTGGTGGTTCGGACGGCGCCTCAGATGAACGTGTTTGTGGTGGGTATCCCGCTCAAGATTGTTTTGGGTCTGTTTATCCTCATGCTGATGATGCCCGCGTTCGTTGATTTTTCCAATACCGTCTTTAACAATATGTTCGCGTACATCAACCGTGCGATTGGGGGGATGGTTCCATGACTCCGGATCAGGGCGGCGGCGGTGAGAAGACCGAAAAGGCTACGCCTAAAAAGCGCGAGGACGCGCGAAAAAAAGGGCAGGTTCTAAAGAGCGCCGAAATCAACACGGCTGTGCTGACGGTGAGTATGTTCGTCATCCTGTTCGCGATGGGCGGCTGGATTTCCGACGGTGCGGGCAGATTGATTACAAATTTTATCGGGCGGATCGGCGACATGAACGCGAACCCGACCGCGGCGGACGCAAACTCCGTGTTTTCACAGGCGATGTGGCAGCTGATATGGCTGCTGCTGCCCATCTTACTGGTGGCGCTGATAATGGGTATCTTGGTCAACGTGGCGCAGATCGGGTTTCTCTTCACCGTGGAAACGATTAAGCCCAAACTCTCCAAGATAAGCCCGCTGCAAGGGTTCAAGCGTATCTTTTCGGTACGGAGCGTGGTGGAGCTTCTCAAGGCGCTTCTGAAGATCACGCTGATGTCGGTGATTGTCTACCAAGAGTTCCAAAAGCATTTCGGCTCCTTCGCCGGCATGATGCGCTTGACACCGGGGCAGTCTGCCGCGAACATCGTCTCAATGGCGATGGGGGTCGCAATTAAAGCTTGCGCGGTGCTGATTGGGATCGGTTTGGCCGACCTTCTCTACCAATGGTGGGAGTATGAGCGTAACCTGAAAATGTCGAGGGAGGAAATCAAGCAGGAGATCAAGCAAATGGAAGGCGATCCGCTGATTCGCGGTAAGCGGAAAGAAAAGCAGCGCCAAATGAGCATGATGCGCATGATGCGCGCCATTCCGCAAGCCGACGTCGTTATCACCAACCCGACGCATTACGCTGTCGCGCTGCGCTACAACGAAAAAGAGGACGACGGCCCCGTCGTGCTGGCAAAAGGCAAAGACCGCGTCGCGCTGAAGATACGCGAAGTCGCAGCCCAACACAGGGTGGAAATTGTGGAGAACAAACCGGTGGCGCAGGCGCTTTACGTCTCCTGCGAAATCGGACACCGTATCCCCTACGAAATGTTTGCCGCCGTCGCGGAAATACTGGCTTATGTATACAAAAAACGGCATCCCGAACCGCGCCCAAGACGACCCGCGAGACCCGCACCCCGAAGAGCGACACAAAATCCCTCGTAGATAAATCATTGCGAAGGCGGATTAACTCCGCCGTAGCAATTTCCCTATTCTTCAACCGAGAAAAACCGCAGTTTTTCGAGGGAATGGTGGTGAACGCATGAGCCTGAAAGCAATATCGGGAAATATCGTAATCTCGGTCATCGTGATTCTCGTCGTGCTCATGCTGATTATCCCGATGCCCACCGTTCTGATTGACGTGCTGATTACCCTAAACATCGTTGCGGCGATAACCGTCATCTTGGTCGCGATCAGCGCGAAGGATGCGCTGGGGTTCTCCACCTTCCCGGTAGTGCTGCTGATATTAACCGTTTACCGTATCGCGATCAACTTGTCTACTACCCGCGCGATCCTTTCCAACGGCGGCGATGCGGGGCAGCTTGTGCGCACGTTCGGCGAGTTTGTTGGTCAAGGCAATATCGTCATCGGTTCGGTCATCTTCCTCATGCTGATTATCGTGCAGTTTCTCGTCATCACCCGCGGCGCGGAGCGCGTATCTGAAGTGGCTGCGCGCTTCACCCTAGACGCCATGCCCGGCAAGCAGATGGCGATCGACGCCGACCTAAACTCCGGCGCGATCGACGAAGCCGAGGCGCGGAAGCGCCGTGTTAATGTAGCCCGCGAGGCCGACTTTTACGGCAGCATGGACGGTGCTTCCAAGTTTGTCAAGGGCGACAACATCCTCGGCATCATCGCCACCGCGATTAACATCATCGCGGGTCTGATTATCAACGCAACGCAGGGCGGCGGGGTAGACCCGGAGGTCTACATCATCGCCGCGATCGGCGACGGTCTCGCGGCGCAGATACCGGCACTCTTGATTTCGACCGCCACCGGTCTTATCGTAACGAAAGCCGCGACCGACGACTCACTCGGCATGGACATTGCCCGACAGTTTACGGCGGAGCCGTATATCCTCTTTGTCGGCGGCGGCATGATGTTTCTTTTGAGCTTGATCCCCGGAATGCCGAAACTCACGATGTGGATCATCGGTATCGCGCTGATTGCGCTGGGAATGGCGCAGAAGCGTTCCAAGCGGCGGGCAGAACTCACCGAGCCGCCGGAGATCATAGAAACGGAAGCGCAGGAGACGCGCAAAATAGGAAACGTCGTCTCGCTTTTGCAGGTTGACCCGATTGAGCTGATGTTCGGCTACGGCATCATCCCGCTGGCCGAACCGTCGCAGGGCGGCGACTTGCTTGACCGTGTAGTGATGATTCGCCGCCAATGCGCGACGGAGTTGGGTTTGATTGTGCCGGTGATCCGTATGCGCGACGACATACGCTTCGCGAACAACGAATACTCGATTAAAATCAAAGGCAATGAGGTCGCGCGCGGGGAAATCATGCTCGACCATTACCTCGCGATGAACCCCGGCACGGTGGAGGAAGACATAATCGGCATTGACACCACCGAACCGGCCTTCGGGCTGCCCGCTAAGTGGATCTCATCCCGCGAACGGGAAAAAGCAGAGTTGTACGGGTATACTATCGTCGACCCGCCGAGCGTAATCGCCACCCACCTGACCGAGGTCGTCCGCTCCCACGCCCACGAACTGCTGGGGCGTCAAGAGGTTCAGGCGTTGGTTGACAACTTGAAACAGACGCAGCCGTCTCTTGTGGAAGAAGTCATCCCAAAAATGTTCACGCTGGGCGAGCTGCAAAAGGTCTTGGGGAACCTCCTGCGCGAAGGTGTGTCCATCCGCGATATGAGTACCATCGTGGAAACGCTGGGCGATTACGGCGGCGTAACGCGCGACAGCGATATGCTGACGGAGTATGTGCGGCAGGCGCTGAAACGCACCATCACCTCTAAGTTCGCGCCGGACGGAAAGGTTCACGTCATATCCATCACGCCGGAGCTGGAGAACAAGATATTGGAGAGCATCCGGCAGACGGAGCACGGTTCCTACGTCGCCCTCGAAGCCGACGAGATACAGCAGATTTTCACCTCGCTCCGCACCGCGGTCGAGAGGGTGCAGGGTCTCGGCATCGCTCCGATTGTGCTATGTTCCCCTGTGGTGCGTTTTCACTTCAAGCGGATGGTGGAAGGGCTTGCGCCCGATTTGGTGGTTTTATCTTACAATGAATTGTTGCAAAATACCGATATTCAAGCGGACGGGATGGTGACGCTGTGAACATAAAACGTTATACCGCGGCTACGTTCCCCGAAGCCATGGAACAGATCAAAAGCGAGCTTGGAAGAGACGCGCTGATTTTATCGCAGCGCACCCTGCGTAAGAAGAGGCTTTTCTCAAAGCCCCTCGTGGAGATTGTCGCGGCGTATGAAACCGCGCCGGAGACGGCGTCCTCCGCCAATCCCCTCCCCCAGCTGCGCACGATCAAGCACGGCGCGTACCAGCAGCCGGAAAAGAAACCCCGGCCACCCGTAAAACGCGACGCGGAGCTGTCGGTCAGCGCCGACCGCGCTCTGGAGGTCCTAGACAAACTGACGTCGGGAGCGTTCCTTGAGCCGGAAGCAAAGCAGGAGGCAAAGCCCACTCTCCCGCTGACCTATTCGCGCCCCGTCCCGAACCCCGCGCCGCCGCCGAAAGAAGACGACGGATTCACGCCGCTCGTCGTACCCGCGGAGCGGGTCATCACCAAGCAGGAGACGCCCACGCCGACTCTTTCGGCGCTGGAGAACAAACTGGACGCGCTGTCGTCATCCTTCTCCACACTCGCCGGGTCGATCCGCCAGTCGCACGATCCGCGCACCTACAGCCCCGAAGTGGAAGCTCTGCTGATGAGCCTTTTGGAGAACGAGACGCATGAGGAGTTCGCCCACAAGCTCGCGCGGGAAGTCAGTGAGATCGTAAAAAAACAGCAAGCTGACCCCAACGAAGTCATGGAGCAGCTGCTGCGCCAGTATATCGGACAAGCGGAGCCGATTCGATTGAAACGTTTCAAACGCACCGTCGTGCTGCTGGTCGGCTCCACCGGCGTCGGCAAGACGACGACGCTCGCGAAGCTCTCCGCGATTTATTCCATCAACCACCACGCGAAGGTGGGCGTCATCACCACCGACACCTACCGCATCGCAGCCGTGGAGCAGCTAAAGACCTATACGCAGATTTTAGAGATTCCCCTGTCGGTCGTCTACGCGCCCGAGGAGATCACCGACGCGCTGAGGGAACACGAGGACAAAGACATCGTCTTTGTGGATACGGCGGGCAAAAGCCCCTCCGACCGCACCCATGAAGAGGAAATCAAAAACCTCATCCGGCATTCCGATTGCGACGAGGTACATTTGGTTCTGTCGGCTACCACCAGCTTTACGGGGCTTTTAAACATCCTAAACGCGTATTCGTTTTTAAGCGACTACAAACTAATCCTCACAAAACTCGACGAAACACCTACATGGGGAGCGTTGCTCAACGCTCGTTTCCTGTCGGACAGACCTATCTCTTACACCGCCATCGGGCAGAACGTACCCGACGACATTGAAGTGGCCGACGTGCGTAAGATCGTCGCCCGGCTGATGACACGAGACCCGTAAAAGAAGGCGAACACGCAATTTTCAGCACTTCTTCTATACAGAGAGAAACACAGGAATGGGGAGGGAGACCCATGAAGGATCAAGCCAGCGCTTTGCGTCAAATCGTTGACAACCTCAAAAAGCAGCGGGCGAGGGAGCCGGGCGAGGGAGCGCGCATCATTTGTGTAACCAGCGGCAAGGGCGGTGTCGGCAAAACCAGCATTAGTGTGAATTTGGGGATCTCTTTGGCTAAAAAGGGCTTACGCGTGTTGCTTTTTGACGCTGATTTTGGGCTTTCCAACATAGACGTCATGTTGGGCGTCTCCCCGCAGTATGATTTATCGTACGTGCTGCGCGGTCAGAAGAAGATTGGTGAGATCATCGCCGAGGGTCCGGGCGGCATCAGCTTTGTGTCGGGCGGTTCGGGGATGAATGTGCTTCTGAAGATGTCGGAAATTCAACTCGCGGCCGTCATCGACAACCTTGTTTTGCTGGAGGACGCCGCCGATATCATCATCTTCGACACCGGCGCGGGCGTCAACCCGCTGATTATGCGGATGATCAAGTCCTCGCAGGAGACGATCGTCGTCACGACGCCGGAGCCGACCGCGATTATGGACGCCTACGCGCTTGTGAAGTCCATCGCCGCCGATATGCCGGACGGGGCGCTGCGCTTGCTCGTAAACCGTGCCGAATCGTCGGCGGAGGCGGAGTCCACCCTGCAAAAATTCGTGGCGGTGGTGAAGCTCTACCAAAAGACGGATATGGATCTGTTGGGGTATGTTCTGGACGATCCCTCGGTCTCACGCGGCGTGCGCATACAGCAGCCTTTTGTGTTGGCGTATCCGCGCAGCGCCGCCACCCGAAACATCGAGACGATTGCGTGGAAACTGCTCGACCGACAACCGGAAAACGCGAATGCGGGGTTCCGGGGATTTTTGGGCAAGCTACTCGGACGGAGCGAGAAACCCAAGCAGGAAGACGGCTCCGAGTGAGGAATGATAGCTTTTGCCGGATTACGACCTTAAACTTGGAGAACGGCTGGAGGTTTTGCGCGGAGACAGGCACGGCGTTTCCAATATACAGGCGTTTACGAAGTCGGGGCAAGTGATAATCAGTGAGCCGATGCACAGAGAAGCATATTTGAGCGTTCAAGAGGGTGACCTTCTTAATCTCTTCTATTACCGACCGTTCGGGATGCTCTCCTGCGTCGTCACGGCGGAGCGGGTGTACCGCGATGCGGAGCTGGGTTTAATCGAGACGGAGATCCGTTCTCAAATCAGCCGTCACCAACGGCGCGAATTCGTTCGCTTTGAGACGCTGCTGCCGGTTACCGTCGTTCCGTTGGTGGCGTCGGCGGAAACGAACGGGATCAATGAAGATATGGCTGTCCGGCTGCTGACCGACCGCCTCTTGACGGAGGCGCACGAGAACGCGCTTGAAGGCATAACCTTAGACATCAGCGGCGGCGGGTTGCGCTTTACCTGCCCAAAGAAGTTGATTCCCGGCACGCTGGCCGCCTGTATCGTATCATTAAACGATACAGAATCGGTTTGCGCGAACATCCGCGCCGTGCGGAGCGAGGCGGGTCTTGACGGTCAATTTATCATCGGCGCAAAGTTTGTCGGGATCAGCGACAGTCGGCGCGGAAAAATTATTAGATATATAATTGATAAACATCGCGGTAAATCATAAAATTAGGGGGTGGGGCAATGTTGGGAGCGGTGCCGCGGAAGGCCGATCCGTCCGTGACAGGCCGCCTGTGGGAAGAGTTTGCGAAGAGCCACAGCTTGGAAACGCGCAACGAGCTTGTAATGCAGTACATCCCGCTTGTAAAAAGCATTGCGCTCCGTCTTGTGCCTACGTACCGGAAGCATGTGGAGTTCGACGACCTTATGAGCAGCGGTTTGCTCGGACTAATGGACGCGATTGATAAATTCGATATTACAAAAGATGTAAAATTCGAGACTTACGCCTCGCTCCGCATCAAAGGCGAGATCATCGACCAGATTCGCAAGCAAGATTGGGCGCCGATCAGTCTCCGGCAGAAGATCAAAAAGGTGGAGGAATGCTTTGATGCGCTGGAGACCCGCACAGGCCGGCAGCCGACCGAAAGCGAGGTCGCGGCGCAGTTGATGATGAGCGCCGACGAGGTGAAGAAGACGCTGGACGAGGCGCATACCTTCAATATGGTGGCGCTGGACGAAATGCTTTTGGAACGGGGGGATTCACTGGCGTCTCCGCGGGAAGACGGTCCAGAAGCGCTGCTTGAAGATCAAGAAATAAAGAAGACGCTCGTGAAGGTAATCGAAGCGCTGCCCGAAAAAGAGAAGCAGGTTATCTCGATGTACTACTACGACGAGCTGACGCTTAAAGAAATCGGGCTTGTGCTGGGCGTCACGGAGTCGCGGGTCAGCCAGATCCACTCCAAGGCGATGATGGCGCTGAGGCTGAAGATGACGAAAGCGTTTTCGCTGTAGGGGACGATGACAATCGTCCCGTTGGGGATTGCGGTGCGCCGGAGATAAAATAGGACTGCGGTGCGCCGGGTCGGCGCACCCTACGGGTAGATTGAATTAGGTATGAGATACCGGGAGGTGTTCGTTTGGCAATTCGGATTGTGGAAAATCAAATGACGATGACGAAGCCGCTGGATATGGCGGCCGACCGCGCAAGAGATATACGCCAGAGCGGCCTGCAAACGAGTACGATTCATGATATGAACAAAGATACCGAGAATACCATGCACACGATACACGACAAGCCGGAGGTGGAGGACGCGCTGGTGCGCACCGACTCCGAAAGCGAAAGCGGCGGCGGTCAGGAACGCTCCGAGAGGGAACGGAGGGAAACGCCGGAAACCGACCCGAAGAAAATAGCCTCCGAGCGGCTGCTGAATCTGCCGGTTACGAGCCGGAACGCCGCGACGGAGAGCAGGGGTTTTGACATTCGTGTTTAACAAATGAAACGGTCTGTTCGGTACGGGAGGAGAGAAGGGCTGAATGTGGCAGGTTTGGGTTGCGGCGCTCGCGCTCGGTTTCACGATAACGCTGCTGATCTACGCGTTGTCGGTGAAGCGGCAGTTTGAGAAAGTGCGGGAGGAGCAGAAAGAAACCCGGGAACTGGACGCGAAGATTTTCCGCCTGTACAACGAGATAGAGGAGATGCTGGACAGTTTTGAGACGTATGTGAGCGAGGTTCACGACGAAATGGAATCCCGCCGGAACGAGCTTGTCGCCATGTCCCGCCAAGCGACGACGCTTTA
>DBDP01000112.1:20216-20637 GCA_002293625.1 Clostridiales bacterium UBA929
CCCGCGGAAGAGCGCCCGGCGCTGAAGAAGACGGACGAAACACCGCCGAAAGAAGAGAAGTCCAAGCTCTCGGCGCGCGACCTAATGGAGTTGGGAAAGCTCGGCAGTAAGGGAAAGAAGATTCGCTTCCTGATGAGCAGGGGTCTCAACATGAGCGAGATCGCGCGCGAAATGAAAATCGGTAAAGGCGAGATCCGCTTGATTTTGGATTTGGATAAAGATTGAATCGTTTCAAGGAGTACCCGCCGTGAAGAAGACGATGATGGTATTGGCCGCTGCCTTGTTTCTGTGCCTCCCGGCGTGCGGCTCGCAATCGCCCGCCCTTCCACGGTAGGGATGACCGCCCCCGGTCGTCCGCCAACATCCCCCGCCGCCCGCCGGGCGCCACCCCCTTCGTATCGAAGGGGGCTACGATGGGGAT
>DBDP01000021.1 GCA_002293625.1 Clostridiales bacterium UBA929
CCGCCCAGTTCGTCGGCGGTGAGAACGCTCTTATCCAGCTTAAACCCCTCGGCAATGGATATACCGCCGCCCGCGCCCTGACGGGTTACGACCGGGATACCGGCACGGCAGAGCGCGTCAATGTCCCGCCCGATTGTGCGGCGGTCCACCTCAAACTTTTTTGCGAGAGTCGGCGCGGTCACCATGCCGTTTTGCAGCAAGACGGTGAGGATACCGAGCAGCCTATCCAACTTCACGGTTCTTCTCCCCTCAGCACCGATTCAAATAGAAGTCCCTCGCGCGGATCGGTACCCTGTCGGACGGTTTCGGCGGCGCAGCGGCTGACAAACAGCGCGGCGGCCTCGGCGGCTTTCCCGAGCGGCCCCCCGTGCAGTAGCTCCGCGAGCAGGTACGAGGCAAGCAAATCGCCCGTGCCGGGATACCCCCCACCGAAGCGGGGATGCCGGAAGATGCCGGTTCCCCGAGGTTCCGCCCACCCGACAACAAGCTCATCGCCGCGAAACGAAACGCCCGTCAGCACAACGGAACGATCTCCACCGGACAGGGCTTGCAGCCACCGCTCCAGTTCTCCCTCGTCCGCGGGTTCGCTATCCGCGCTCTTACCCAGCAGGAGAGCGGCTTCGGTAACATTGGGGGTGATTAACTGCGCTTTGCCCGCAAGACGGATCATCGCCTTAGTCAGAGACAAAACTATCGAACGATAGGGATGCCCGTTGTCGCCCATGACGGGATCGACGACGCGAAGTGCTTCGGGAAAGGCGGCATACACCTCCTCCACCAGCGACGCCTGCGCAGCGTTCGCCAAGAAACCGCTGTATACCGCGTCAAATTGAACGTTCAGCGATTTTAACTGGCTAAACAGCGCCGAGAAAGAATCGGTTTCTTCCGGCATCGTAACGCCGGGATAGTTCGTCGGGGCGGGGAGCAGCGCGACGGGAAGCGGGCAGCATTGCGCGCCGCGCGCCGATAAAACGGAGACCACTGCCGAGAGCGAACACCTCCCGAAAACGCACAGGTCGTGGATGGCGAGAACACGCGGCGTCCTCATGAAAAAACCCCCTTATTTGGCGTTGCCAGAAATGCGTTTTTATGCTATACTGTTAAGTTAATAGGATATACTCAATGTCCAACACATCGTATTATACACGAAAACAGGACAAGCGGTCAAGAAAACCGGGTCGGGGGTGCGGCAGATGAAAAGCAAGATTTCCATAACCGTGGCGGGACACGACTTTACGTTGGTCTCTGAGGAGTCGGAGGCGTATGTGCGCGGAATTGCGGCCGAGGTGGACAAAGACATCCAAAACGTTATGGGCGAGGTGCATCTGTCGATGAGCGACGCCTCCGTGCTGGCAGCCCTCAACGCGGCTGACCGCGCGAAAAAGGCGCTGGAGTCGGCCGACCACCTGCGCGTGCAGGTCAAAACATATCTGGACGAGACGCAGAAACTGAAAGCAGAGCTTGCCGAAGCCCGCCGGGAGATCAGCAGATTGAAGAAGCAGATATAAAGTAGGGCGCGCCGCCCTCGGCGCGCCGTTGGTTCTTAAGCCTTCTCTGTGCGTAAGCCAGAGCGGGAATTATTTGAGTGACATGAGGTACTATGAAGCTGGTAGTCACAGCCGTGACGCCCGAAGCGGCTGTCGCGGCCATCCAAAACGGTGCCGACGAGGTTCTGTTGGCACCATCCATACCGGCGGAATCCCTGACCGGTCTTTTTCCGTATGCGCGCGCGCGCGGAGTGACCGTAACACTGGATTTTTCTCGCTCCTGCACCGACGCGGAACTGACGCGCCGCGCGGAGCTTTTGCATAAACTCTATCCCCTCGGCTTGGACGCCGTGCTGGCGGGTGATGCCGGTCTTTTACGCATGGCGCGGGAGGCTGCTCCCGGCTGTGCGTTTTGTTGGGGCGCGCCCTGCCATAACGCCGACGACATCCATTACGCCGCTTCCAACGGCTGCTCACGAGCAACGCTTTCCCCTTTTCTGCCGTCGGAAACCATCCTTTCCCTTTCAAAAAGTGCGGAGATACCGCTTGCCGTATGGGTTCTCTGCCCCCTCTGCCCATGCGGCGACCCCAACGCCTGTCTGCTGGAAAAAGAACACGGCTTGCATACGTGCGCGTCTGCCTGCCGAACCATTTCCTTTTTGGGGGACGATACGCTCTTAAAAACCCGCGACCTCTGCCTGCTCGGGCATATGCGGGAGTTTCCGCGCCTGACCGCGCAGATGACCGTTCCGGCGTCCTCGCCGGAGGCGGTCGGTTTCTTCACCCGTATCGCCCGCTCCGCCGCAAACGGCGAATACTTCGATGAACGTTCGATACGCGAAGCCTTTAACGCGCTTGGGCGAGAATCCCCCACCGACGCCCCCTACACCAGCGTCGGAGACATGTATTCCCGCGACGTTTCGTTGTCCGCAAACGAGCGGTTTTGGGAGACGGAACGTCATGAATCGGCGGAACGCGGAGACCGTTCCCGTGTTCCCGTGCGCTTTTTTGCCTTTGCCGCCGCCGGAGAGCCGTTCCGGCTGGCTGTGGACGATTACCAAAAACATACTCTCTATGTCGAGGGAGCCGTACCGGCGCGAGACACCGCAGCTCCCACGAACGATGATACGCTCAAAACGCTGTTGAACGAACTGCCCGCCCCCTACGTCTGCTCGGATGTACGCGCGCAGATCGGCGACAATCTGCGTATAGACGCGGAGGACGCCCGCCGCTT
>DBDP01000145.1 GCA_002293625.1 Clostridiales bacterium UBA929
CGGTATGGACGATGACGCCGTCCAGATCGAATATAATCGCGCGGATTTGGTTTGACATACTGTTTGCTCCTTCTTGTTTTTTTGGCATGTTGAAAATTGCCCGCTACGCCGCCGCTGACGCGAAAGCGGGGTTGAATGTGACGGGCGTAAGGATATCTTTGCCCTTCTCGCTCTTTAAGGTTACGCTGATGTCCGCGCCGCCGGACGCCGCTTCCGCCACGCTGTTCGGGATGAATACGCGCACGCTGTTATCCGTGTCCGCGCGGAAGCGATACGGCCAGTTGAGAGGTTCCGAGGTGTTCGCTCCGTGTATAACTACCGTCTTTTTGTTTGCGTCAATCGCAATGTCATACGCCTCGCTGCCCAACGTGAGCTTGTAGGTTTTTTCGCCGTTCACGGCGTTAATATTTATGCCGTAGCTGTCATGGCGAACGATATAGGTATCGGGAATGCTGCCGGTCAGTCCGTCGTCATAGAGGATGTCGGTTCCCTGCATCTCCGCGTAGAACAATCCGGCGGTGGCGTCGTCCTCGCGAAGCGCGACCGGCCAAAACGGGTCTTCCGGCGTATACACCGAGAGCGCGGAAATAATCGGGTAGGGGTACTCGTCAACATAAACCGCGTGGGAGCTGTTCACGTTGTCTGAACGTTCCAGTTTGTCGCCGAGATACTGCGTCCAGCCGTCGCCGAGGGGCAGTTCTCCCTTTTTGAACATATCGTAGAATTCCCATGTGTCTAGCGGGATGACGATTCCGTTACCGTTTTTCACCGTCTCTAGATTATATCCTTCGCGAAGCGGCGTTGCCGAGGGGTTGGAAACCGTATTGATTTCGGCTTCGGCGGGGCGGATGGGATTCCCCGAAAGGTAATACGCGCGGTTGTCATTGTAATGCGAGTTGTTGGCGTTGAGTCCGGTAATGGGGACGATATGCCCCTCGAATGTGCCGCCGTTTATCTGCGGAGCCAGCGCGAGGTAAATGACGTCGCTGATATTGTTGTATAAATCATATCCCACGATACCGCCGACATTTTTTGTGCCGCTTATCGGCACAAAGGAGCCGGAATGGATGAAAACGGCGTTTGCGACGGATCCGTTGCTTGCTCCCGCGATGCCGCCGGAACCGCCGTTTCCGCCGCCGGCGCTGCCGCTGTGAACCGTTGTGTTAACCACAAGGACGCGGTTAACCGCTTTGCTTTGACCCGCAATACCGCCGACCTGCGCTCCGGCGCTTGTAACGGACGAATTTGTCACGACCGCGTCGGTAACGCTTCCGGTCGCGCGGCCTGCGATGCCGCCGGTGTTGGCGATGGCTGCGCCGCTTCCGCTGATCACGCAATCGTCAACCCATGCGTTTTGAACCGTTCCGCTCAAGATTCCCGCGACCCCCCCAAGGGTGTAACCGCCCGTAATATTAACACCGCTGACGGTAATATCAGGGGTGTTATCGGGGACACCGAGCGTCGTCGTAGATTCACCCGTCACGCCGCCGACGTTGTTGGAATCGGACTTAATAACCGAGGTGCTTTTTCCCGCCTCATTCCGGGTTCCGCTGATACGCACACCGGAAATAACGCCGCTGGTGTACCCCGTTACGCCGCCGACATAGGATTTTACAGCGGCGACACTCGTATCGCTGAAATCCACTTGTGTAACGCTCCCGTTGCTGTAGCCCGCCACGCCGCCGACAAAGGCAAACGTACTGTTGGTAACGCTGCTGCTGACCGAACTCCCCGAGATCACGGCGTCCGTAATCGAGCCGTTATTGCACCCCGTCACGCCGCCGATAAGTGCGGCGGTGTAATCACTTCGCCCGATTCTGATCGTGCCGTATCCGATGCCGGTGACGGCGCTGTCCGCGAGTTTGACGTCGGCAATCGTTCCACCGTTCTGTCCCGCGACACCGCCGATATTGGATCGCCCTTTGACGCTCGCGTTTTCCAACGTCACATATTGGATCGCGCCGCCGTTTTTCGAGAACAAACCGACATAGTCTTGTTGTTCATAGTTGTCTATTTTTAGATTCCTGATCGTGTAACCGACACCGCTGTAAGAACCCGTAAATACGCTCGCGGTATCTTCGGTATTACGCTTCGGGAGCGGCAGGAAATAGCTTATCCCGTTCGCGGTCATATCAATGTCGCCGTCTTGCTGATAAGATAAGTTTGGATGATAGCGGATGTTATGGAGATGCCGCGCCGTGCGTACGGTATACTTATCGCCTGCCGCTGAGTAGTAGTATGGGAGCTGCGCATTGGAGGTGAAGTTCACCTCATTTACCTCGCCGGGGTTCATAACCAGCGCCGCGGCGAGGGGAGCCGGAGGGGGCGTAAACGTGTCAAAGATTGTATTGCTGGAGATTTTCGTTGTGTCGCCGTTCACGTAATCAATCGCCCAAATAAACTGCGCGTATTCACCGTCGGCGGTGTCGCCGATGTAGTAAATTTTATCGGTAAAGTTTTGACCGCTGTTTCTGATTTCGGCAAAATCCGCGACGATGGGTGTCGGCATACCGTCCAGTGACAGACCGAACGTTTCCGGCAGCGCCCCTATACCCAAGTAGATATGCGCGTACAGCGCGTTGGCTCTGTCCGGCATCTGGGCAATATAGCTTGCGTTCGTAATACCGTCACGCGGCAGAGGCACGCTCGCGCCGTCGTACAGACGGATCAGCGATTCGGGCAGCGGTTCGTCCAGCGTTCCGGTAGCCCTCACGCCGTAGTAGCCTTGACGGCGGGCGTCATGCTCGCCGTAAGGGCGCGTCCCCGCGACGCTGTCGTTGTCTGTGCCGGTGTAACCCAGCGCTACGTTGTCTGCTATCGCCGTATCACTGTAAAACGCCGAAAGAACGACGCCCGCCCTGATGTTGTACTCAATCAGGATAGCCTCGTTCAGGATGCTCTTATCTATTACGACGGGATTCAGGAGGTCAAAGACGGGGTCGCCGGGTCCCCCCACACCTTTCGCCTTGCTGATAAACTGCACAACATCGGTATTATTTTGCAAAGAGCCGTCCGGCGCGGCGTATGATCCGCCGGTGTCCGTCCAATCCGCCGGCTTACCGAGCCTGTCATACACGTTGAACGCGCGGTCGTATGTTCCGTATGCGCTGCCCTCTCTCAAATTCCCCGTGATGCGCTTTTCGGTAAGCTGATTCTGTGCCGCGAGGAAGATCGTCCTCGCGATACTCATGCGGTTTGTTTGGTAACCCATCTGTAAGTACGCCGCGACGGACGGCACGGTTATNNGATGATCTCCACCAGTGTAAAGCCCGTGCCGCGCTTGATTCGTTTCACGTTAAACCCCTCCAATGTGAGTATGCACATAACGATCCGGTTTATGCGTTCACCGAGGGGCGTACAAAGCCTTTATACAAGCTATTTACAGTGTTTACTAAAATCGTAAGCGACAATCGAGTTAAGCGCTAAACCTATTTACATTCTAAACGATCAATCGGATTTTGTCAACACCATAACTACAGGTCATCCCGCCCCATCACGATCCGCACATCGACCGGTTCTTGGGAGACAGGGATAAACTCGGCTTTTTGCCCATTTACATACAATTCGTCAACGCCGTACTCCGCGCCGTCCGGATTTTCGACCGTGATTCTGTACTCCGTGCCGCGCCAAACGCGCACGGCGGTAAACGTTTTCCATTCCGGCGGAATACACGGATCAACCGTCA
>DBDP01000122.1 GCA_002293625.1 Clostridiales bacterium UBA929
GCCTCCATGCGCCGCGCCCAGTATTCAGCGTTTGGTGCCATCATCTTCACCGCCGCGGGAAGCGTTAAACGCATCGCGGTATCCGTCGGCGTTTACGGCACTCTGCTCCTCTTTTTGTATCCGCCCCAGCTCCTCCGCCGGATCAGATACCCACGGGTGCTGCTTCACGACCGTCTCGCGCGACAGGATACCCAACGACTTCACAGCGTTGTCAACGGCTTCGCTCTCGTTGATCAGAATATCGCGGTCAAAGATAACCTTCACGTCAGCGCCGTCAAACGCGCCTTTGCCGGCAGTGGCGAGGTATTGGTTGACAAACCACAGCAGCTCCTCAAACGCCGCCTGAAACTCCGCTTCCATCTCGTTCGCGTCGAGGTCTATGTCGCTGTACATACTGCGAATATTTAACTGATTCGGCGTCCCGTTGAGGCGCTCGTCTTTCGCGTCAAACCCGCGCGCGTTTTCGATTATCGCCTTTTTCAGCAGATCGAGAATCGCTTTGTAATTCTCCGCATTAACTTCTATCTCCAGCGTTTCCACGCCGCCGTCCACGCCGTTTGATTCACGCACCTTCACAACACCATACACGGCTAGGTTATGCCGGAAGTCCCCCAAATCCGTCCCGTCATAGTTTTTTAAGACAAGAACGGTGTTTCGTACATCCTCTTCCATGTTATTTGTAAAATTGGACAGCATGAGGTTCAAAGCGTCCTGTAAGCACTTCACGTGGCGAAGAAGCGGCGTTTCCCGGTTGTTCGCCTTGAAGCATATTAGCGGCATCCGCTCCCAGTTATACGCTTTTTCCTCTCCGTCTACCGTAACGGTGGCGTGGCTCCCCGGCGGCGCGTCCGTGTCGGGGATCAGCTTCTTGTTCTGCCACTCGAACCGTTCGACACCCCCGGCGTGGAACACTTCAACCTTGTAAACCGTGTCCGCTTTTCTGGCGGCGTTGTATCGCGTCATCGGGTACAGGCGCACGGCGGCGTCCAGTTCCGTATGCTCACGGTCAGCCCAAAACGGGAGGATTTCATGCGCCGGGAAGCTCGTAAACGCCAGCGTCCCGTCTTGACCGTAATATGGGTATACCCACGCTTTCCCACCGGTGTACGCCATCTCCGCGACGTTCCGCAGCATACGCCGTACCTTTCGAGTAAATACCCCGCCCAGCGCGTCGTCATACGCTTTATTCGTGTTCGTATCGAACGAAAACGGACGCCCCAGCAGATAGTTTGTTTTCTGATCCACCATCTTGGCGTATTGGTTATCCACGATCCGATTATTCGGCAAGCGGTTCACTTTGTGCATCTCGCCGGAACCGTCCACTACCTCCCGTTTCCTGTTCAGTATATCGTGGTGACCGTTGTAATAAGCCTCACTAACAACCTGCGTCCGGCGTTCTTTCGATTCAAGCCACGCGTTGATTTCTTTCTCCAAAAAATCCTTATCGGTCATCGGCACACCCGCGACGGGAAGCCTTGTGCGGCTCTGTTGCAGATGAAACGTTTTCAAGGTCTTCCCCTCCTACTTGAAACTGAACCGAGACGGCGCGAATACAGCCCGCACAAAGTACCGCACGTCGTCCATCGCGTGGTCGTCCGCTTTCATCGGCTTATCAACCGGCGACTTCTCATCCCAGCGGTAAAGCCCGAACTCGCGAATGCAGTCCGTGCAACAATCGTTTATAAATATGTTTTCTTGCCGGAGCTGCGTAGACACGTCCCGTATGCCGTCCAACACGTCATTGTTTGCCGCTTCCACACGGAACCGCCCGCCGCGCCGGATCGTCTCGATGAACGACGCCGCCGACGGGTCAACGATAACGGCGGCAATCCGGCGGGAACCCGCCAGCGTTACCAGCTGCTCGTAGTATTCGGCGTCTGTCTGCTGCCGTTTCTCTCGTCTGCTGTCAAAGTAATACTCCGCCATCCTGTACCACTTACCGCCGCAGCGTCCCCACAGTCCGCAGGAAAACGGATTGACGGTGCCGTAGTCGCAGGATATGTAATATTTGTCATATGCCCGTTCTTTCGTGGGTACTTTGTGAAGAGCGGGGTTAAAGCAAGTATAGATCAGCCCTTCAGCCTGCTCGCGTAATCCCAAAATATCGCGGCGATACCAAACGGTGTCGGGGTCATACGTCCCAATGGCCTCTTTTAGCTGTTCATCCGAGACGCTCATGTTGTCGGCGATCGTGAAATGTCCGTAATTGTACCCATAATGGAGGTTTTTTGCTTGTTTCTTCTCGTGAAACGGCAGAATATCGGTATAATACCAGTGTCCCGGCGCTTTCGGGTTCAGGTCGTGGAAGATTTTACGGTCTTTACTGGAGAGGGTACGGTCAAAAACCTCACGCAGGAAATCCGGCGCGCATTCATTGGCCTCGGTTACGTAAGCGCAACCGTATGTGTTTCCCTTGATCAGCTTTTCGTCGCCCGCTTTCCCGCCGCCGGACACGAGGATAATCTTTTCACCGGTCAACGTGCTTATGTATAAACAATCGCGGTTTTGGTACTGCCCCGCCCGGCATCGCCCCTCAAAGTAGTTGAGAAGCCCGTACCCGTCGCAGTCAAGAATATTAAGCCGTGCCGTCGCCGTTGAGACGCCCGCTATGAGGTGAATACGGCTTGTGTGACCCTCAACCGTCAGGCAGAACGCCAATGTGTTCAACACGTTTTTCCCGCCGCGCTTGCCTCCCTCGGCGACATTGAACCACGCCGGAGGCACACAGGATAGGTATTCCCGCTGTTTGACGGTAAAAGGCGCAATCTGATTCATGTCTCGCCTTCCTCCTCGGCTTTCGGCAATTCCCGATTCGGCACGGGGTTACGAAGTATAACCGCCAATTCCGCCAACACTTTTAGGGTGCTTTCGCCGCTCTCCTTTACTCCATCGGGCTTGTCGCGCCATTTATCGGGGCGGCGGTTTTTCAACCAAAAGATCATAGCTGTAACATCACCCGATAAGGCTTTTTTCACCAGTGCGTTCTCTATGGCGTAGTCAATAACCTCTTTCCCCTTTTTTAGGGCGTCACCTATGCCACTATACTTACCCTTCCATTCGCAGAGCGTCTTACGGCTAACTCCCATATTGCGGGCTATCTGTTCGTCGGTCAGCCCGTCCCGCGCCCATCCGGCAACAAGGCAAAGCCCTTCCTGCGTTAGCCAGTATTCATATTTCGGCTTTGCCATAACGCCACCTCTTAAACTTTGGTCGACCTCCAATTATCAAAATTTCGTTCAAAACTCACGATGCCGTCGTAGAAATCTTTGTAAAACCCTGCGAGGTCGGTGTTGATCGTGACCACAGTCTGCTCGGTTCGTGGGTTGGTGTTTATGTTTGCGCTGGATTCAATCACAAAATCAAATTTTTCGCCAAAGCCGACATAGACCTTCGCGTGATTGCGGAATATGGCGACACGCCCGCCGTATTTCTCGTGCAGGCCGCATAATTTGAAGTATTCGTTTGAGTAACTGGCTTTGAATATCTCCCCGACATAGCTGTCCAAGCGTTGGATTCGCCCCAGTTCTATATAGCGAACCATTTCCTCTATATCTTGCAGTGCCATACACCACGTTGAATATGCTAGGTACTTCAGTGGTTGCTGACGTAAAACATGCTTAAGGAACGAGAGGCTGTCAATATCCCCGCTGCTTATAACATGATAAGCCGCGTCTTTTTCAAACTCCCAGTCAATGGCTTCTTCCAATTCCCGCTCAGACTTAAAGCGCCGGAAGAATTGTCGGTCGTGTGTCTTAGTGCTGCGGGTGCGCGGCTTTTGTATCTCGCTTGTTGGTTCGGTATCTTTTACTGCGCCGTCAATCGAAAAGTCAAGATCAAAGTTGAGATCAAGGCAAAAGTCGTCTATCACCATTACTCACCCAAACTGTTTGCGGCTTCCCGCACGCGCCGACGTGCTATATCAACGTAATAATCATCCTTCTCCGCGCCAACGGCTTCATACCCTTCCAGTATGGCCGCCGCGAGGGTTGAGCCGC
>DBDP01000055.1 GCA_002293625.1 Clostridiales bacterium UBA929
TCTTGCAATGTATTCTTGACTGTGGTATATTATAAAGAGCGCGAAATCAACCTCCAATGCGGGTGTAGTTCAATGGTAGAATTCCAGCCTTCCAAGCTGGCCGCGTGGGTTCGATTCCCATCACCCGCTCCAACGCGAAAGCCTTGCGGCTCTAAGGTTGCTTAGATTCGCAAGGCTTTGTTATTTTCCAGTATATAGGGTCATTTTGGGGGGAAAAGGCGGTTTTAGTGTGGCTCAAATATTTGAGGCTTTCTTTCCGTTTATTCTGTCCGCGGCGTCGATACTGGCAGAGCCGGCTGTTCCTGCATCTCTTTTAGCCGTTAAGGCGCGTGGATGCCGTTGTCCACATCAATAACCATTCTTAAACGGCGTGTCGAATGGGTTGCTCAACCTCAACAATCAAGGAGGCTATATCAGAATAACTGATTGTTTCTGTGATATAATCCCCTTCGGAAAGCTCAATGTCAGCGATATACGCCTTAAGCGGCTCTAATACCTCTACTATAATAGCGTACTTTCCGCTTTCAAGCTTTACCTTATCAAGGCGGCGTGGGTATCTACAGCAAACAGATTCACATTATATAGATTGCATCGTGTTTTTATAGTATGATTAAGCAAACGCGGGCAATTATAAGGAAAGGCCCAAAATTTATCTGCGGAGGATGCCAAATGCGAAAAAACAAGTTTATGCTTTGCTTTGTGCTCATGTTTTGCGCTTCGCTGCTAACGGCTTGCAGCGAAAGACCTGCGGCAGTAACCGAAACGTGGACTAAGGCGGAGTCAAGCACTTTCACATGGTTCAGCGAGGATAAGCCGGATTTTATAGGCGCGAACGCTAACGCTGAAATAATACAAGTTGGAAAAACTGCCGGCGGCAAGGACATTTTCTCGCTCATCCATCTGCCCATGCGCGGCACATGGCTAAGCGGCGAGATTGAAAGCGCGAAGCTGTTCCTCAAGTATGTTGACGGAAAAGCCCCATCCGCGCTGCTAATCGGTTTGCTGAAAGGCTTTTGGAGCACCGACACTGACCTTGCCAAAGCCAAGACACTCTTTGATTCGAGCAGCGTATCCCTTACTGACGTTAAGAAAGAAGACGACGATTGGGTCAGCGTGGATATAAAGGACTATGTAAAGGGTTGGCTCAGCGGCGATGTGCGTAACAACGGGCTTGTACTGTTGGGCGAAAAGGACGGCGAACAGGCGTCCTTCGTTTCCGATTGGGCCGGGGAGAGCGAAAACCCGCCGCGTCTCGAAGTGCGCGGCACTGTTGGCAAACGTGACCTTAGCTACGGCAAATTCGCGTATCTGCGCCATCCTGAGAATCCAAAGGACGATTCGGTGATAGCGGAAAACGAAACCGCGAACTGCCTTTCCTACGCTCTGCGCGATACCGATGTGATAGGCGCAGAGGAACTCGGCCTCGACTATGGCATTTTGAATGAGACTTACAAGAAGTCGGGCGAGGACGCGCTCGCGGATTACTGTGCCGGGAAAGTTGTAGAGTATGTCGAGCGCAATAAGGCGGGGCTGAAGATATCCGGCTTCCGCCAGATAGAAGATTTCAACTCAGAAATTGACTCTAAAAAAGAATACCGCATAGCGTTCCGCGTCGGGTGCAGGCTTTTTGGCGACGAGGTTCTTGACGACGAGCCGGGCAAGTTCGACTATCATGTGTGGGCGCAAATCAACACGGGACAGTGGGCGCAGAAGTTCATGTTCACCCCCACTGAGATAATCCCCAACGTCCCGCCGGGCGTTTCCCCCGGCAGATATCCCTGGGACGGGACGCTGGACTGGGGCTATGAAAAATACACCGCCGTCCACACCAGCAAAATCATCTATTTCGCCGTGACGAAGGACGCGGACGGGTTTACAAGCCACAAGAGCTGATAGATATGATGGTCAAGGCTGTCAACATGGTCATAGCTATATTTCGACCATGTTCAGAAAAAAGAACGCTCTATAAAGGTCTGCTGACCTTTATAGAGCGTTCCGATGATGACCGTCAATCGTAAACGATTTCGTCCAGCATCGTCGTCACTCCCAGCATCGTTCAGATTCATCAGCGGCAATCTTCAAAAAAAGCACACAACGCACTATGATAAAAAGCATTGAATCTTTCGGGGGCGTTATCATTGCGATGGAAGCAGATAGGAGAACGTATTGAAAAGGTGCGGAAACAGAACGCGTTGTCATTACGGCTACTCGGAGAAATAACCGGGATTTCCGGACAATATCTGGGGCAGGTGGAGAAAGGGAAAGGCGGCTTATCGGTAGAATCGGTTGTTCAATTATGCAATACCATGAACGTCTCGGCAGATTATCTCTTGTTCGGCAGAGGTCTCACAGCCGGTGGGGTGGTGGATGGACTGAGTGCGGAGCAAATCGACATAACCCTCGAAATCGCTAGAAGGGTTACGTATTTTGTAAACTCGCGCGGGGGGGAATGAAGCGTTAATTCGTGAGATGTCGCGTTCAAGGTTGAGGTTTACCGAAACCTGAAAGGGCTAACGCAGAAAGCGATGGCGAATACGCTCGGTGTCGCACCAAAATACATCAGTCAAATCGAACAAGGTATTCGGGGACCGGGTTTGGATATGCATGTGGAGATTTGCAAACTCCTCGGCGTTACGATGGCCGACTTGCTTCCGATAAACGTGCCGGATGACTCAGAAATCAAAGAGCGAATGATCGCCGAGATCAACACCGCGCTTCATTCACTTAAAAATGATCAGGTGGAGTTTATCAAAGACATGCTCTGTGCTTTTAGCGGAAAATAAGCGGTTCATGGATTCGAAATGCGTGTCATTATACCCGTCGTTTACACCACGCTGTACAGAAGCTCTGCGTAAGACGGCAGTGGCCAGTGCTTCTTCGCGACGAGCGTCTCAAGCTCATCCGCGATCAGCCGCAGTTCCGACATGGCGGGAAAGACCCGCTCCCTGTAGTGCTTCGTCCGCGCGAAAAGCTCGCGTTCTTCGCGCGCTTCCAGCAACGCGCTCTCAAGGGTGTTCAGTTTGTTCAACAGACAGCCCGACAGCTTCGCGATCTGCCCGAGCAAAAAGCCCTCCAGCGACGTATCGAACTCCCCGCATGATTTTTTGCGCTCCAGCAGCAGCGCCAGCTCGTTTTGATAGGTGACGCAGGCTGGAATGATTTCGCCCTTTGTCAGATCCAGCATAGTAAGCGCTTCAATCTGAAGCGTTTTTCCGTATTCCTCCATCAGTATCTCATAGCGCGAACGCAGCTCGGTTTCGGAAAACACGCGCTGCTTTCCAAACAATTCGACGCTTTTGGGGGAAATAAACGCGGGGAGCGCGTCCGCGCTGGCCTTGATATTGGATAGGCCGCGCCGCGCCGCTTCTGCCACCCACTCGTCGGAGTAGCTGTTTCCGTTAAATATAATGCGCTTATGGTTTGAAACGATTCTGGGGATCAGCGCCGCGAGCGCGTCACTAAAACTTTCCGCGCTTTCCAGCTCGTCCGCGAATTGGCGCAGAACCTCCGCCACGGCGGTGTTCAGCACGATGTTGGGTCCCGCGGCGGAAAGGGTGGAGCCGGGCATACGGAACTCAAACTTATTGCCGGTGAAGGCGAAGGGGGACGTGCGGTTGCGGTCGGTCGTGTCTCTTTGAAAATGTGGCAGCACCGTCACGCCGGCTTCCATTTGGTGCTTTTCGTGGCTTTGGTACCCATTTCCGGTTTCCAGCGCTTCGAGTACCCCGGTCAATTCGTCGCCGAGATACACCGACACGATGGCGGGGGGCGCTTCGTTCGCGCCCAACCTGTGGTCGTTCCCGGCGGTGGCGACGGAAACCCGCAGCAAATCCTGATAATCATCCACCGCTTTGATAACGGCGACGAGGAACAGCAGAAACTGCGCGTTTTCATACGGCGTGCCGCCCGGTTCGAGCAAGTTGACTCCGTCCTCCGTCGAAAGCGACCAATTGATATGCTTCCCGCTTCCGTTGACGCCGGCAAACGGTTTTTCATGCAGCAGACACGCAAGCCCGTGTTTGTTCGCGATGCTTTTCATCAACTCCATCGTTAGCTGGTTGTGGTCGGTTGCGATATTGGCGGTCGAAAACACCGGCGCAAGCTCATGCTGCGCCGGAGCGGCCTCATTGTGCTTTATCTTTGCGCAAACGCCGAGTTTCCATAGCTCCTCGTCCAGTTCCGCCATAAACGCGGAAACCCTCGGTTTCAGCGCCCCGAAATAATGGTCGTCCATCTCCTGCCCTTTTGGAGGGCGCGCGCCGAACAGCGTCCTTCCCGCGCACACCAAATCGGGACGCTTCAAATACACGTTTTTATCGATCAGGAAATACTCCTGCTCCGCTCCCACCGTCGTGATAACGCGCCGCACGGACGTGTTCCCGAACAGCGCCAGTATCCGCCGCGCCTGTATGTCGAGCGCTTCCATCGAGCGAAGCAGCGGCGTTTTTTTGTCCAACGCTTCGCCGCTGTACGAGCAAAACGCTGTGGGGATGCAGAGCGCGCGGTCCTTGATAAAGGCATAAGAAGTAATGTCCCAGACGGTGTAGCCCCTCGCCTCGAACGTCGCGCGCAACCCGCCGGATGGGAGGCTGGACGCGTCCGGCTCGCCGCGGACAAGCTCTTTGCCGGAAAACTCCATGATAATCCTTCCGTCTTTTTGCGGCGAGATAAAGCTCTCGTGTTTTTCCGCCGTGATGCCGGTCATCGGTTGGAACCAATGCGTGAAGTGCGTCGCGCCTTTTTCAACCGCCCATTCCTTCATGGCGTTCGCCACGGTGTTGGCGATATCCAGCTCCAAATGCGTCCCCTGCGATATCGTTTTTTTCAGCGCCGTGTAAATGTCCTTGGAAAGCCGCTCGCGCATCACCGTATCGTTGAACACACAGCTTCCGAACAATTCGGGTATACCGCTCATTTTTGTTTCTCTCCCCATCCCTCAAGCATCTCTTTTAGCTTTTTTCTCACCGTTTCCGGGTTCGCCAACTTTCCGAGCGCCCTCATGACCTGTCCCATCAGGAACCCGAACGATTTTTCCTTGCCCGCCCGGTAATCCGATACCGCGCCGGGGTTATTCCTCAGAACGGTCTCCGCCGCTTCGGTTACGGCTTCGCTGTCGTCGCGCATCAGCAGGTTGTTTTCCGCAATATACACCATTGGGTCGATGTTGTGCGAAAATACCGCCGCGACGGCGTCTTTATAAGCATTCCGGCTTATTTTGCCCTCCGTCACCAGTGTGACGAGCGCCGCGAGCTTCCCGGCGTCTATCTGTAAGTCCGTTACGTTCGTAACATTCATCAGGCGCAGGATCTCACCCGTCACCAAATGCGCCGCTTCCGTAGGATTCCCGCAAAGGTTCGCCGTCTCATCAAACAAGCCGGAGAGGTTTGTATCCGCTGTCAGGAGCGACACTTCGGCTTCGGAAAGCCCGAAATCGCGGACATACCGTTCCCGTTTCTGATGCGCAAACTCCGGCAAAGACGCCCGGATTTGCGAAAGCCACTGTTCGTCAATCCGTACCGGAAGCAGATCCGGCTCGGGAAAATAGCGGTAGTCCTGCGTGTTCTCTTTGGAGCGAAGCCCGTAGGAAACGCCTTTGTCGTCATCCCAGCGGCGCGTCTCCTGCGTAACTCGCCCGCCGCTCTCCAGCAGTTTACTCTGACGGGCGGATTCGTATTCAACGGCGCGTCCGACGGCCTTGAACGAGTTGAGGTTTTTCATCTCCGTCCGCACACCCAGAGCGCCGCCCGGTTCTCGCACGGAGAGGTTGACGTCGGCTCGCAGCGAACCCTCCTGCATTTTGCAGTCGCATATGCCGAGATACAAAAGGGTTTCCCGCAGTTTCTCCAAATAAGCCACCGCTTCGGCGGCGCAGCGGAAGTCGGGCATCGAAACGATTTCCAATAGCGGAACGCCGCAGCGGTTGAAATCCATCAAGGTTTTTCCCGTCCGCGAATCGTGGATGAGCTTCCCCGCGTCCTCTTCTATATGGATTTCCCGAATGCGTATAGTTTTATCGAATCCGCCCGACGGTATCTTAAGTTTTCCGTTGCGGCAGATGGGGGTATACAGCTGCGAAATCTGATAGGCCTTCGGCAGATCGGGGTAGAAGTAGTTTTTGCGGTCGAATTTGCAGTCGCGGCTGATCTCACAGTCAAGCGCGAAACCCAAACGCACGGCGTATGCAACAGCCGCGCGGTTCAGCTTCGGCAGCGTTCCCGGCATTCCCGAGCATACCGGGCAGACGCGGCTGTTCGGTTCGCCGCCGAACGCGGCGGAGCAGCCGCAGAAGAGCTTAGACCGGGTGGACAGTTCGGCGTGAACCTCCAGCCCGATTACCGTTTCCCACTTCATACGCCCTTACCTCCGGGGCGTGAACGATGGAAATCCGTGCGGTTCTGATAAATCCGCGCCGCGTTCACAAGCTTTTTCTCCGAAAAGGCGTCCCCAATCAGCTGAAAGCCTATCGGAAGCCCGTTTCCGTCGAATCCGCAGGGAAGCGAAACGGCCGGAAGCCCCGCCAAGTTAACGGAGACGGTGTAAATATCCCCCATATACATCTTCATTGGATCGCCTATGTTTTCGCCCAGCTTATACGCCGTTGTGGGCGTCACAGGGGACAAAATCATGTCAAAACGCCCGAAAAGGGCGTCGTAAGCCTCCTTAATCAGCGCGCGGATACGCAGCGCCTTTTGATAATAGGCATCGTAATGCCCCGACGACAGCACAAAGGAGCCGAGCATGATTCTGCGTTTGACCTCCAAGCCGAATCCCTCACTGCGGGACGCCCTGTAAAGTTCGGACAGCGTGTCCGCGTCCGCGCTTCGGCGGCCGTACTTAAGCCCGTCGTAACGCGCGAGGTTCGACGACGCTTCGGCGCAGGCGATGATGTAGTAGGCCGGAACCACGCAATCCATAAGCGGCATTTCAAATTCTTCCACCGCCGCGCCCGCCCGCTCAAACTCGCGTGCCGCGCTCAAAACGGCGCGCCTGACCTCCGCGTCAATCCCGTTGATAAGATAATTCGCCGGAAGCCCAATCTTTATGCTTTCCGCGTGACCGTCCGTAACCTCCCCAAAGTCAAAGGGGCGGTCAATGACGCATGTGCCGTCCATATCGTCCGGACCCGAAATTATGGACAACAACGCGGCGCAATCCTCGATATTATACCCTATCGGACCGATTTGGTCAAGCGAGGACGCATACGCGATTAAACCGTAACGGGACACCGCGCCGTAGGTCGGCTTTATCCCCATGACGCCGCAGAAAGCGCAAGGCTGGCGTATACTGCCGCCCGTATCGGAACCGAGCGCCAGCGGGATCTCACCACCCGCGACGGCGGCCGCGCTGCCGCCGGACGAACCTCCCGCAACGCGCGAAGAATCCCACGGATTTTTCACCGCGCCGAACGCCCCGGTTTCGCTGGAGCCGCCCATCGCGAATTCATCCATGTTAAGTTTCCCGACGACGATCAGACCGGCTTTCTCCAGCCTGTCGACGACCGTTGCGTTAAAAACGGGGGTATACCCTTCAAGCATCTTCGACGCGCAGCGGGTCTCGATCCCCGCCGTTGAGATATTGTCTTTTACCGCGATCGGCACGCCGGCCAGCGGCGAAAGGTTTTTACCCGCATTAAATTTTGCTTGAACTTCCGCCGCTTTTGCGAGAGCGCGTTCTCTCGACACACGCAGAAACGCGTTGAGCCGTTCGCCGTCCTTTTCAATCCGGCTGAGACAAGAGACGGTCACTTCGGTGACGCTGAGTTTTTTCGCTTTGAACGCGTTTGAGAGTTCCAAAGCGCCGAGCATCGTGACCGCCTCCTATTCAATAACCTTCGGCGCGGCAAACATCCCGCGCATCGTTTCCGGCGCGTTTTTCAATACCAAAACGCGCTCCGGCGACGTTTTGACCGCGTCTTCACGGAAAGCGTTGCACTTGTCAAAGGGATGGCTTCTCTCCGGCACGCCTTCCGTGTCAATGCCGGAGAGAAGCGACATATACCCCAAGATGTTTTCCAAATCTTCCGTCAGACGGCGCTTCTCTTCGCCGGACAGCGTAAGACAGGATAAATCCTCCAAATACGCGATTAACTCCCCGTCAACCCGCATGGCGCTTCACTCTCTCCCTCAAGCAGATGAGCCGGCCCGGTCAGGCTGACGCCCGCGCCGCCCCTTTCCCATTCAACCCGCAGGATGTTACCGCCCATCAAAACGCTTACCTTGCTTTGCAGCACCTTTTGCAGCATCATCGCGGCCGTTCCCGCCACACAGGCGGCTTCGGGCGAAAACGGAACCTCGCCCTCGCCGCGCTGCCACAGGCGCGCCTTTAGGCTTTCTTTTCCGACCACTTGAATAAACACGATACTCGCGCCCTTCGGAAACAGCACATGGTTTCCGAGCGCCGCCCCCAGCGCGGGTACGTTCACGGCGTCCGCGTCATCAACGAACACAGCTCCGTGCGGTGTGCCGAACGACATCGCGGTGACACCGTACGCTTTCCCGTCTACCATAAACGGATCGTTTATGCAGGCGGGCGTGGATTTATGCTCCACCGGGATCAAAACGGGTACGGTGACGGGTTCCCCCATCGTGAGGGTTGCTTCTCTTCTGGTCATTTTCGTTTCCTCCTTACAAATTATACGGTACCTTGTTGCAACATGGCTTCGGCGACTTTAATAAATCCGGCGATGTTGGCTCCAGCCACGAGATTGCCTTTCATGCCGTACTTATCCGCGGCTTCGTAGCTTTTTTTGTATATCTCATACATGATGGTGCGCAGCTTGCAGTCGGCCTCTTCAAAAGACCAGGAAATACGGGAGCTGTTCTGCGCCATCTCCAGCGCGGAAACTGCGACACCGCCCGCGTTGGCGGCTTTCCCCGGCGAAAAGAATACGCCGTTTTCCTGTAAAAGCCGCGTCGCTTCCAGAGAGGTAGACATGTTGGAACCCTCCGCCACAACCGCGCATCCGTTTTTAATCAACAGTTTGGCTCCGTCTTCCAAAAGCTCGTTCTGCGTGGCGCACGGCAGCGCGATGTCACAGGGGAGTGACCACACAAGCCCGCCTTCCGCGTACTCCGCTTTCTTCCTCGTTTCAAGGTACTCGCGGATACGTCCCCTGCGCCGGAGCTTGATATCCATGACCGTTTCCAAGTCAATGCCGTCGGGGTCATGTATGTAGCCGTTGGAATCGCTCAAGGTTACCACTTTCGCGCCGAATTGGGCGGCTTTTTGCGCGGCGAAAATCGCCACGTTTCCGCTGCCGGATATAACGACTGTCTTGTGTTCAAAGGTGGTTTTCAGGGCGCTCAGCATGTTCTCCACCATGTACACAAGCCCGTAACCCGTGGCTTCGGTACGCACCAGCGAACCGCCGTACTCAAGCCCCTTGCCGGTAAACGCGCCTTCGTACAGGCTCGTCAGGCGCTTGTACTGGCCGTACATATAGCCGATCTCGCGC
>DBDP01000064.1 GCA_002293625.1 Clostridiales bacterium UBA929
GTCCTTTCCCATGCTGCGCCGTCCGGCGTGGGGAAAGGATTTTTTATTTTATGTCACAAATAAACGTCTCCCACCTCACTTTTGCCTATGACGGCAGTTATGACAATATCTTTACCGATGTGTCTTTCTCTCTCGACACAGACTGGAAACTGGGGTTCTGCGGACGCAACGGGCGGGGCAAAACCACCTTCCTAAACCTCTTGATGAGCAGGTACGAATACGGCGGAACCATCACGGCGAGCGTAAATTTTGAATACTTCCCGTTCGCCGTTACAGACCCTTCGCAAAACACGCTGGAAATCCTAAGCGGAATCGCGCCGGATGCGCCCCTTTGGCAGCTCCAGAAAGAGCTGTCCAAGCTCGCGCTCGGAGAGGACGCACTGTACTGACCTTATTACACGCTTTCCAACGGAGAGCAGACGAAAACGCTGCTCGCAGCCCTGTTTTCACGCGAAAACAGTTTCCTGCTGATCGACGAGCCGACCAATCACTTGGATATGTCCGCCCGCGATACGGTCGCGCGGTATCTGAACGGTAAAGGCGGGTTTATTTTGGTGTCGCATGACCGCGCGTTTTTGGACGGTTGCATCGACCATATTCTATCAATTAACAAGGCGAACATCGAGATCCAAAGCGGCAACTTTTCGAGCTGGTGGCAAAACAAGCAATTGCAGGACGAGTTTGAAGCCGCCGAAAACGAGCGGCTGAAGAAAGACATTACCCGTTTGGCAGCCGCGGCACGGCGCACCGCTTCTTGGTCGGATAAATCGGAACGGGGAAAAATCGGGTTTGATCCGCGAAAAACGGAAAAGAGCAAAGGTCGCCGTGCCTTTGAGGGCGAGAAAGCCCGGAAGATGATGGCGCGCTCCAAATCGATACAAGACCGGCAGCAACGGGACATCGAGGAAAAGGAAAAGCTCTTAAAAAACATCGACACCGCCGAGTCGCTAAAAATTTTCCCGCTCGCGTACCACGCCTCCCGTCTGCTGTCTCAGGAGGATGTGTCTGTGTCCTACGGAGAGACGCCAGTCTTTCGCGGTGTGACCTTTACACTGGAGCGCGGCGACCGTTTGGCGCTGAACGGCGGTAACGGAAGCGGCAAAAGCAGCATCCTTAAATTGTTATGCGGTGAGGACATCCCGCACGGCGGCACGGTGACGCTCGGCAGCCGTCTCTCGATTTCCTACGTGCCGCAGGACGCTTCGTTTCTCGCGGGAAGCCTGGATGACTTCGCCGATGGAATTGACGGCGCGTTGTTTCGGGCGATTTTACGCAAACTTGATTTTTCGCGGGCGCAGTTTGATAAAGACATGCGGGATTTCAGCGCCGGGCAGAAGAAAAAAGCGCTGCTCGCGCGCAGTCTGTGCCAACAAGCCCACGTCTATATCTGGGACGAACCGTTGAACTACATTGACGTGTTGAGCCGGATGCAGATAGAAGAGCTGATTTTAGAATACACACCCACCCTGCTCTTTGTGGAGCATGACAGAGCGTTCTGCGAACGCATCGCGACAAAGACGGTGCGACTGTAGGGACGACCGACCTCGGTCGTCCGTTAAAACACGGAGGAGAGACATTATGCCTGTAGAAGAAATGGGCGCGTTTTTCGACGTCCGCGCCGATATATACGACGAACACATGCTGACCGACTTAAAGCTGGACGCCTTTTACGCTGCTGTCGCGGAGGCGGTTGAACCGCCGCGACCGGATTTTCGGCTGTTGGATCTGGGTTGCGGTACGGGTTTGGAGCTTAGGCGATTGTATGAAACATTTCCGCGTATGCGGGTGACCGGGGTGGATATGTCGCCGGAAATGCTGAAGCGGCTGCGAGAAAATCTGCTCGGAAAACCGATTGAGCTGATATGCGCCTCTTACTTCGACGCCGATTTCGGCGGAGGGTTTGATATTGCGCTGTCCACTTACTCTCTGCACCATTTTTCGGCAGAGGCGAAGCACGGCTTGTACCAGAAGATACACGCCGCGCTTTTGCCGAGCGGACGGTTTATCTTCGGTGACTACACTGTGCGGACCCAAGCGCTTCAGGATGAGTTTTTGTCGGAAAGCGCCCGTTTACGCTCCGAAAACAGCGTCCCCGACGGCGTTTTTCTTCACTACGACACGCCGTTTACCGCCGAAAACGAAGTTCGGCTGATGAAAGAGGCGGGTTTTACTTGTGTACGGCTAAGACAAACATGGGAGAGCGCCAGTATTATCACGGCGGAAAAATAACTTTCTTTTCTGTACAACCTTCGTAAAATACGATATAATAAGCCATAGGTCAAGCAGAGAGGAAGATTTGATGAACATCGCGATCATCACGGATTCGTTTCCTCCGATGGTGGACGGCGTGAGCCGTTGCGCGCTCGGATACGCCAAAGCGCTGCACGAGGGCGGATACGGGAACGTAATTGTGGTGGCACCGCGAATGCCGCATGTGCGGTACGACTACCCGTTCAAGTTTTATGGCTTTTCATCACTCTCGCTGCCGTACCATGAATACCGCGCCGGACTGCCTTATATGGCGAGGCTGCGGAAGCTCTTTACCGAGATGGAGATTGACCTGATCCATGCGCACAGCCCGTTCGTTTCCATGACCATCGCGTCAAAACTGCGCCGCGCGCTCCATATACCAATCGTCTTTACCCAGCACACCAAATGGGATTACGACATCGCCCGCGCCGTCCCGGTCAAGATGCTGCAACGGAAGATCGAACGTTACGCTTACAGAAACATCGCGAAAGCCGATGAGGTTTGGGCGGTCAGCCGCGGCACGGGGGAGTATCTCCTCAACCGCGGTTATAAGGGCAGCTATATCGTCATGCCGAACGCGACGGATTTCCCCCGGCGCGACGCCGACCCTGACGCAACGGAGCAAATCAACCGGCGCTACGCACTGCCGGAAGACGTGCCGGTGATGATCTGTGTTTGCCGCATGATGATGTACAAAGGCATCGGAATCACGATTGACGCGCTGGAGATTCTGCGTAAGGGCGGTTTTGACTTCCGCATGTTCTTTGTGGGCGACGGAGAGGATCTTGAATTGGCGCAGACACTGACGGAGGAAAAAGGGTTGTCCGGCATGGTGCATTTCACAGGTCGGATAACCGACCGGGAAGTATTGCGGGCGTATTACGCCCGCGCCGGTTTGTTCGTTCTCCCCTCCGTATACGATAACGCGCCGCTGACCGTTTTGGAGGCGGCGGCTTGCGCATGTCCGTCATTGGTGGTGCGCGGCAGCTCAACCGCCGAGATTATAGAAGATGGCGTAAACGGCTACTATTCCGAGGAAAGCCCGCAGAGCGTCGCCGACGCCGTGCGGGGTGTTTTCGCCGACCGCGAGCGGCATATGCGGGTTTCCGAAGCGGCGGCGGAGCAGGTTTACATGCCGTGGGACAAGTTAATCAGCCGCGCGCATGAGCGGTACAAAGAGGTCAAACGGGGTTACAACGGGGATTTGTAATATTTTTTAAGGGGTGCTAATCTATGCAAAAACTCATCAACAACGGATGGGAGTTTTCCCTCGACGGCGGGGCGTTTCAACCGGTGGAGCTGCCGCACGACTGGCTGATTTACGACACCGAAAACCTCTACAAAGACGGCGTGGGGCGTTATCGCCGCACGCTGGACGCGGACTTCTGGGAGGAAGGTCAGCGTGTGTTTATCAACTTCGACGGCGTGTATATGGACTGCGTGCTGTACGTCAACGGCGCGCCTGCCGGCGAGTGGAAGTACGGCTACACGGCGTTTGAGTTTGACATTACCGAGCTTCTCTCGCGCGGCGCGGAAAACACCCTGCTGCTGGAGGTGAACTACCGCTCCCCCAACTCGCGCTGGTACAGCGGAGCCGGTATCTTCCGCGACGTGACGCTGAAGGTGAAGAACGCCTGCCACTTCGTAAGCGGCGGTATCTATATAACCACCGCTAACAGTGACGGACGCTGGAGCTATACCGTCACCGCCGAAACCGAAACGGGCGGAAAACCTTATGAAGTGCGCCACACCCTCTTAGAGGACGGCGAAATCGAGGCATGGGACATAGCAAGCCCGAGGCTCTACACCCTTCGCTCCGAACTGCTGGTGGAAGGGCAGGTTACCGACACGGAGGACACCCGCTTCGGCTTCCGCGAGATCGCCTTCGACCCGGACAGCGGCTTTTTCCTCAACGGGCGGCACGTGAAGCTCAACGGCGTATGTATGCACCACGATCTCGGCGCATTGGGCGCGGCGGTACATAAAGACGCGGTGCGGCGTCAGCTTACCCTGCTGCGCGGTATGGGCGTGAACGCTATACGTACCTCCCACAACCCGCCCGCGAAGGTCTTTGCGGAGCTGTGCGACGAGATGGGTTTTTTGGTCATGTCGGAGCTGTGCGACATGTGGGAGCTTCCCAAAACCGAATACGACTACGCCCGCTTTTTCAACGAATGGGTAGGGCTCGACGCCGCCTCATGGATCCGGCGTGACCGCAACAGCCCGTCTGTCATCATGTGGAGCGTTGGCAACGAGATCTACGATACCCACGCCTCGGCGGAACGCGGCGGGGAGATTTTGCGCCGCCTAATGGGCTTGGTTCAAAAGCACGACCCCGATGGACACGCCCGTGTCACTATCTGCTCGAACTACATGCCGTGGGAAAATACGCAGCAATGCGCCGACATCATCAAATTGATTGGCTATAATTACGCGGACAAGTTTTACGCGGAGCATCACGCCGCCCACCCCGACTGGCTCATTTACGGCGGCGAGACCTGCTCCACCGTTCAAAGCCGCGGCGTTTACCACTTCCCACTCCATAAGCCGATACTGGCCGACGACGACCTGCAATGCTCCTCTCTAGGCAACAGCTCAACCAGTTGGGGCGCGGAAAACACCGAGGCTTGCATTCTGTCCGACCCGCCGTTCTCGATCGGGCAGTTTATCTGGTCGGGACAGGATTACATCGGGGAACCCACGCCTTACCACACTAAAAACTCCTATTTCGGGCAGATCGACACGGCGGGATTTCCAAAGGATTCGTTCTACATGTTCAAGGCGGCTTGGACGGACGAGCCGATGATTCACCTTTTCCCCTACTGGGATCACTCCTCCGGGCAGATGATCGACGTCCGCGCGGCCACCAACGCGCCCCGCGCCGAGCTGTTCCTGAACGGCAAAAGCCTTGGCGTCGTAGAGTTGAACGGGCGCTTTATCGCCGACTGGCGCTTACCGTATGAAGAGGGCGAACTGCGCGCCGTCGCCTACGGCGCGGACGGAAGCGTCATAGCGGAATCGGTGCGCCGCCCGTTCGGCGACGCGGTTGGTCTATCGCTGCAAACCGATGTGTTCGGTGAATTGCGCTTTGTCTCGATAACCGCCGTGGATTCAAACGGCAACATCGTGGAGAACGCGGGCAACCGCGTATCTGTCCAAGTCGCGGGCGGAACGCTGCTGGGACTGGATAACGGCGACTCGACCGACTACGACCAATACAAAACCGACAGCAGACGCCTCTTTAACGGCAAACTACTGGCTATCGTCCGGCAGGACGGCAAAACGGAGCCGCGCGTGAGCGCCGTTTTGGATGAGAGCGACGTGCCGGTACGAAAAATCGAGCTGACTGTGGACGGGTTCAACGTTACAGCGCGCGTGTACCCTGCGAACGCTACTTACAGCGGTTTGTCTTGGCGTCTGACCGACGCCGCGGGAATCGACAGCCCGCTCGGTACATTGACGGCGAGCGGAAATGCCGCCGTTATCACGCCCAAAGGCGACGGCGAGGTGTGGGTGCGCTGTTCCGCGGACAACGGGCGCGGTCATGTTTCGCTGATTTCGCAAATTTCACTCCCGATTACCGGTTTCGGAACACCCTTCCTCAATCCGTATACGTTTGTGTCGGGCGGCTTGAGCGACCGAAGCAACGTCAAGCTAACCAACGGCAATGAGCGCGGCGTCGTGTCCGAACGGGACGGCGAAAGTCACATCGGTTTCGCGAATTTGGATTTCGGGAAGCGCGGTTCCGAGGAGATAACCGTTCCCCTCTTCCCGCTTTCCAATGATCCGTTTGAGTTCGCGATATGGGAAGGGATGCCGGATGACGGGGGAACGCTCCTCGGCACATATCTCTATGATAAAGGGCAGATTTGGAACACCTATCAGGATATCGTGTGTAAGCTGCCCCGGCGGCTGCGCGGCGTGCAGACGCTCTGCTTCGTCTTTTGGCGGAAGGTACATCTAAAGGGGTTCATCTTCGCCAATCCGGCGTACAGCTGCCTAAACGCCGCCGAAAACGACGGTATCAGCGGCGACAGCTATATAATCCGCGGCGGCGCGGTGGAAAACATCGGCAACAACGTCAGCATCGAGTTCGGCGGTATGGATTTCGACGGCATGGGAAGCGTGACGTTGAGTACGCGCTCCGCGCTTCAAAATAACTCCGTGCAGCTGATTTTCCGAGACGGCAAAACCGAACGGCGAGAAATGCTGGAGGTTGCAGGAACGGCGGAATACACCGCTTCGACCCATACCTTCCAAGAGCCGGTAAGCGGCTTGCAAGACGTATCGCTGGTATTCCTGCCCGGATGCAGTTTAGACTTGGAATGGATTCAATTCGGGCGCGGATAGATTGAAAATTCGCCGTCGGCTGCGTATTTACGGAATTTTTGTCGAGTGTAAAACGCAGAAGTCCGAAAGGTTTCTTCTTTGATGCCCCTGTCAATGTTCACAAGTTTTTCATATTTTACTTGCTTTTTTCTTATGCATCCTGTATACTGGTAGAGTATTTTACGGATGGGAGGGACCTCTATGATTGCGCAAGGATCCGGGCAGCGAATTACATCCGAGCAAGGTCACATGCCCGGACGAAAGTTAATTATGGTTACCGGCATATTAATGATCGGCTTCGCGGTATTGGCGCTTGTACTGGCCGGTTATCAACTGTTCGCCACAGACGCGCGGCCTACTCCGCTTTGGTATTATGAGCTGTTTATGGTTTCCGTAATGCTCGCATTTGGAATCTTTGGCATCGTCTTATCCAAAGACAGTACCAAAGGTTTGGTAATCACAACCTTCGGCGTTATTTTGGCGGCGCTCCGTGTTATAGACTTCCTTTGGGCTTTAAGCGTTATTAAAAGCACCCCGTTCAATGTCTTTACCATCCTTAACCTGCTTGCCGGCTTGGTATTGCCCATTCTCTTCATGGTGGGCGGTAATATTCAGAAAAACTCAATTACCTTTACCTTCCTGTTGATGATGACACCGGGCATCGTTGTACTGCTCATCAACAATTATCTACCCATGCTGGGTTCAATTATGTCTTTCCAGCAATACCGCTACAGAGACAACTTTATCAACAGCCTTCTAAATAGCGAATGGGTCGGACTCAAAAACTTTGAGTTCCTTTTTAGGAACCCCAATCTTTGGTCTAACCTGCGAAACACCATCCTGTATAACCTCGCGTTTATCGTGATGGGTATGATCGTGCCTGTTGCGTTCGCGATTGCACTCAATGAGTTGTGGCGTCCCCGGTTATCGAAAATATACCAGACGTTTTTCTTTCTTCCCTACTTCCTGTCGTGGGTTGTGGTGGCTTATTTGGTATTCGCACTTTTTGAAACCAGAGGTGCCGTCAACACCATGATTCTCTCGCCGCTGGGCATAGAACCGGTCAACTGGTATACCACAAAAGGAGCTTGGCCGCCTTTACTGATTTTTTTGAACTCTTGGAAATACACCGGCTATAACGCCGTTGTATATTTAGCATCGCTGAGCGGAATCAGCGGTGAATACTATGAAGCCGCCATGATTGACGGCGTAAGCAAGCGTCAGCAGATTTGGTACATAACGCTGCCTCTGCTGCGTCCCGTTATCATTATCATGAGCTTGTTGGCGGTTGGCCGAATCTTCAACTCCGACTTCGGTCTCTTCTATAATGTCCCGATGGGTCGCAGCTCTGTATACCCTGTCACAGAAGTGCTGGATACTTACATCTATCGCGCAATGATTCGGTCTACGCAATACGGCATGCCGATGGCTGCCAGTATGTTCCAATCTGTTGTCGGGTTGATAACAATTATCTCCGCCAACTTTGCTGTGCGGAAAATTGATCCCGATTCCGCGCTGTTTTAGGGGGTAGTGCAATGAAAGCGATGAAAAAGCCACGTGTGTTCAATGCGCACCGAATCTCCGGGAAAACCAACATCATCCTGAACATTTTCTTTATCATTGTCGTTCTCATATGCGTCATACCGATCATACTCGTTATCATGGTCTCTATAACAGACCAGAAAAGCCTCATTGAACACGGCTACAGCCTTTTTCCGAAAAAGTTCGGCTTCACGGGATACGAGTATATCTTTAGACGCGGCAAAGCAATCCTCAGCGCCTATGGCATATCGATTATCGTTGCCGTTCTCGGCACCGTATGCAGCACGCTTGTCATGGCGATGTACGCCTATCCCCTATCCCGGCCGAACTTCCGCTTCCGCAAAGGGTTGACTTGGTTTGTCCTCATCACCATGCTCTTTTCTGGCGGTTTGGTGCCGTGGTACATCGTCTATACGCAGGTTCTGCGCATTGGCGATACCATCGCGGTTCTCATCATCCCATATTTAATGAACGCCTTTTATGTGCTGATTATGCGAACCTTCTATCGCGGCGCGGTTCCCGAGGAATTGCTGGAATCGGCAAGGATTGACGGTGCAAGCGAGTTCCGCATCTTTTTCACTATCGCGATACCGCTCAGCACGGCGGGTCTCGCCACGGTTGCTCTATTCTCGCTGCTGACATACTGGAATGACTGGTATCTGCCTCTTATCTTTATCCGCAACGACGCGCTGAACAACATCCAGTTCCTGCTTAAGAATATCCTCGACAACGTACAATTCCTCGCGCGAATGTCCTCGTCGATGGGCAGCGTGAGTATATCGACTCAAGATATGCCTTCCGAGACCATACGAATGGCAATCGCAATCATCGCCATCGGCCCGATCATCTTCGCCTACCCCTTCTGCCAAAAATACTTCATCAAAGGCTTAACCATCGGCGCTGTAAAAGGATAACAAAAATACGCTTGAAATCCCCGTGCTTGTCTTCGGCAAGCACGGAGATTTTTTGGTCATCTACAATAAAATTCTTGACATCGCGGCTTCATACCCCTATAATAAGACTACTGGGTTAGAACCATCTTCGGCGCCATGGCCAAGTGATAAGGCAAGGGTCTGCAAAACCCTCATTCCCCGGTTTGAATCCGGGTGGCGCCTCCATAATAACTCCTAGAGCCGCAATGGTTCTAGGAGTTATTATGTGTTATAAACACCGTATCCTCTTTGGCGACCACCTTTTATAACGGACTCCCGTTAAAATCAATCATAAGGGTAAGTTCGGTAATTTTTTCTTGAAAATACCTAAGGATAGTGGTATACTGTAAAAAGACATGCTAAGAGGCGTATGTGCGTCTCAAATTATGGAGCTAGAGAAAAATCTATCAACAAGAAGTGGAGGCGCAACTGCTATGAGTATTCGGGCAAAGATTATCGTCGGTATTACCCTAATCGCATTGATCGGTCTATCGCTTGGTGTGACCGGAATGCTGTCAATCCAAACGCTGACGGATATGACAGATGATCTTGAATCCATGCAGACAACAAGCGGGAACATTGTCAATGTATTGAATGCGCATTACGTTTGGCGCAACGGGTTAACGGAAGCTGTATTGAAGGGAAGCTCGGAGACGTTTACCGGGTCTCTCGACCCAACCGCCTGCGCCTTCGGCACGTGGGCAATCAGCCATGAGGCGCAAAGTATCACCGATGCCGAAGTGCTATCGCTGCTCGCGCAAATAGAAGAACCCCATACGTTCATACATACCGAAGCGGCAAAGGTATTATCGTTAATGGACGAAGGGAGACTAGAGGAAACGCAAGCATTACTAATAAACGACATCCTGCCTCAAGTGGGGACGGTCACGTCGCTGCTGACCCAAGTAGGGGAGCGGTATGACGTATTGGCCGGAGAGTTATCGTTGGAAGTGGACGACGTTTCGGCTCTTCTAAACACCCTTATTATAGCCCTGATTACGATTGCGCTGGTTTTATGCGTCGGGGTCGCCGTTATCTTGACACGCTGGATTGTTCGCAAACTGCACTGGTATGAGGATGTCCTCGACAACATCCCGTTCCCGCTCTCTGTTACGGACAACAACCGCAACTGGACGTTTATCAACAGACCTGTGGAGGGGATGCTGGGTGCCAAACGCGCCGAAATGCTCGGCAAGCCGTGCAGCAAATGGGGCGCGACCATATGCGGTACGGATAACTGCGGCGTCAATTGCTTGCAGCGCGGTCAGAACTCAACCACCTTTGACCAGACGGGCGCGAACTTCAAGGTAGATATCGCGTATCTGACCGACTTGAAGGGAAGGAAAATCGGGCATATCGAGGTTGTACAGGACATCACCGCTATGGTAAAAACGCAGAGAGCCGGAGCCGCGCTGGTGGAGAATATAGAGCAGGTGAGCCGATCTTTCATCACAGGTTCCAGCCAAATCGCGGACGGCGCGCAGTCGCTGGCACAAGGATCAAGCCAGCAAGCCGCGTCGGTGGAGCAGCTCTCCTCCTCCATTGCCGAAATTGCGGACAAGACAAAAGAGAACGCCGAGATGGCCGGTAAAGCCGCGGCGCTTGCGAACACGATCAAGCAAAACGCCGAAAAGGGCAGCGCACAGATGGACGATTTGACCGGTGCGGTACGCGAGATAAACACAGCCAGCCAAAACATCAGCAAGGTTATTAAAACCATCGAGGACATCGCGTTCCAAACAAACATCTTGGCACTCAACGCCTCCGTTGAGGCAGCGCGCGCCGGGCAGCACGGTAAGGGCTTCGCCGTTGTCGCCGAAGAAGTACGCAATCTTGCGACAAAGAGTTCCGACGCGGCAAAAGATACCGGCGCTTTGATTGCGAATTCCGTGGAGAAGGCGGAACTGGGCGCCCGTATCGCCGACGAAACGTCCGCCAGCCTGACCGAGATCGTCGCCGGAATCAACGAAAGCAGCTTGATTGTCACCGAGATCGCGAAGTCTTCCGAAGAGCAAAGCCTCGGCATCGCGCAGATTAACAAGGGTATCGACCAAGTGGCGCAGGTGGTACAGCAGAACAGCGCCACCGCCGAACAGAGCGCCGCCGCCTCGGAGGAGATGAGTTCTCAGGCAAATACGCTGGAAGAACTCCTCCTGCAATATAACGCGGAGAACGGTACCGGGCTGCCGGAGAATAAGCAGGCAAGATTAGCCGCTCCGAAGCGGTAGGGGACACGGTAATTGAAAAAATACAAGGTGCGGGGGTTCCCGCACCTTGGTTGTTTATCTCTAAACCTCTCTGTCTGTATACTCCCTCTGGCTAAACTTCTCGCCGCACAACCGGCAAGTATAGGTCACCTCGAAAAATGTTCTGATTCCGGGGACGGTATACCGGCGGGTCGAAACGCTTTCGGGATAAACGGAGGCGGGCTTTCCCGCCAGTGTCTGATCTTTGCTGTAATGCTTGATCGTCTCCGTTTTGCTGATGCTTATCCGTTCTTGCTTGACCTCTTTTTTCGAAGCCGCGAAACTCTTGCGCTTGCCGCATTTTGGGCATTTTGGCTTGCCGAAGTGCGCGATTAAGATTACTGTTCCAAGAACAGCACCGATAACGGCAATCCAAACCCAGTAATCCCCCATTTGCTCTTCCTCCTTGTTGTCCTGTATAAGGTATGGCTTTAGTATATGGGACGGCGTGGGGCAAAAAGGGACACTGGATTATCTGTTCAACCTTACGAAACTACTTGTATCATTATAAGTACCATTTTGTATATCGGATGCACTTAAATCTTCCATACTTATTCCATGCGTGGCAAAATATTCATAATATATCTTTCTATTGAATTTCCCACCGTTGGGGTGAGGTAACGAGTATATAGGTGTTTTATTGTTATTAACAATGAATGTACTTGTTCATAAGTTATGGTTTTTATCAACAGATTCTTTTTTTAGATAACGTTATTACTTGTGAAAGGAAAATGCCATGTCATTGCATCGCCAAAAGATACAATAATATCTGGAAGCAATGTTTCAAGAACTTCTAAAAATCGATATAGCTATTTGATTAACACTCCCAGGTTTCGCTTTATCGCTTTGCGATCCGCTTGCATGGTATACTCATTTTCAAGGATTTCCATGATTTCTTTTTGAGAAAGCCTGTGGTCTTCGTCGGTGTAGCGCTTCAAAATGTCGAGAATATTGATAATCAGCAGCTTCTTCGGCGGAGCCGTGTACATGGCGCGTCACCTCGCAAAGCAATGTGTGTTCTTATGTGCTGGATTCAATATACAGAAACCCGTGGGTTGTTTATGGGACACCAAAACAAGAGGGGTATTTATTCACCGTCCCCCTGTATCGATGGTTACCCTTCCCCCTTCTCCCGAATGCTGATGCGTATCGGCGTGCCGGTGAGCTGGAACACCTCGCGTATCTGATTCTCCAGATACCGCTTGTAGGAGTAGTGGAACAGCTTCGCATCGTTGCAGAAGGTGATAAAATGCGGCGGGGTTGCGGAGGGTTGGGTCATGTAGTAAATCTTTAAGCGCCGTCCCTTGTCGGTGGGCGGTTGGACACGCGCCACCGCCTCCGCCAAGAAGGCGTTCAGCTGCCCGGTCGTGACACGGCGGCGGCTCTGCTCCACGCAGTCCACCAGCAGCGGGAACAGCTTATCCACCCGCGACCCGGTTTTCGCCGACAGGCAGATTACCGGCGCGTAGGTCATATACGCGAGTTTTATGCGCACATCCTCAATCGTGCGCTGCATCGTCTTTTCGTCTTTATCCACGGCGTCCCATTTGTTGAGCACCACTACCGACGGTTTTCCCGCTTCATGCGCGATTCCGGCAACCTTTGTATCCTGCTCTGTCACGCCTTCCAGCGCGTCGATCATGATAACGCAGACATCGCTGCGCTCGGCTGCGGTTACGGTGCGGAGGACACTGTAATACTCAATCGCTTCGTCCACGCGCGCCTTTTTTCGCATTCCGGCGGTATCGGTGAGGATAAACCGCCCATATTCGTTCTCAAACGCGCTGTCAACCGCGTCGCGGGTCGTGCCGGGGAGTTCGCTGACTACCGCCCGCTCGGTTCCCATAATGCGATTCAACAGCGAGCTTTTCCCCGCGTTTGGCTTGCCGATGATAGCGACCCGTATCGCGTCGTCATCACTTGACGCGTCCTCTTCCTCCTGCATCAGCGCGAGACAGGCGTCCAGCAAATCGCCGGTGCCGTGACCATGCAGTGCGGACACGGGGTACGGCTCGCCCAAGCCGAGATTATAAAATTCATAGATTTCCGGCGGCGGCGGACCGATGCCGTCGATTTTATTCACCGCCACGACAACAGGCTTTTTGCTCTTTTGCAGCATAGCCGCCACATCGGCGTCGGCAGCCGTCAGACCGGTACGTACATCGCAGACGAGCAGGATTACGTCGGCGGTTTCGATCGCGATTTCGGCTTGTTTGCGCATAAATAGCAGCATGTCGTCATCGGTGTGCGGCTCAATCCCCCCCGTGTCGATCAGCGAAAAGTCCCGCCCCGCCCAAGAGCAGGGTGCGTATATTCGGTCACGCGTCACGCCGGGTGTGTCCTCGACGATCGACACGCGCCTCCCGGTTAATTTATTGAACAGCAGGCTCTTACCTACATTGGGGCGTCCCACAATGGCAATCGTGTTCACACGCATCCGTCCTTTAAGCGGTTTAGGAAATGAACCGCGTTTTCATAGTAATTGAAGTGGTGGTTTGGCGATTTAGCCTGCATCGCGTGGTGCAGAAGCGCCCACGCGACCTCGCGCAGCATATTCATCACCTTCATGTCCCGAAGCAACACGAAATACTCGTCCTCGATCCGCCCAAAGTATTCCCCCAGCAAAAGGTTGTCTTCTTCCTCGGTGTAGCGGTTGATCGAAGACACCGTCGCAAGGTCAAAGAAAACACTGCCGACACCCGAAAGCTCCCAATCAATCAGGCAAAGCTCGCCGCCGTTTTCAAGGATATTGATGGTGTACACGTCGTTGTGGCAGTACGCCGCCGTGCAGACTGCATGCTTTTCGGCGCGGCGCTGTATTTCTTCCGCCTCGCGCAGAAATCTGTCCAAACCGTCCGGGAACGCCAAGCCCAGTTTCTTCACGCCACCGAGGTATTGCTCCACCAAGTAAAAGGGGGAGCATTCCCGCCCGACGCCGGAAATCGTGTGCGCTTTTTGCAGAATAGCCGCGATTTTACGGATAAACTCAGGCTGATGCACTTTCAAACGGGTCAGCATCCGCCCGGGCTTGAACTCAGTAATCAAATACTCTTCGCTTTCCTCCAGCACCGCCGGAGCGATCCCAAGCGCATGAGCTTTGCGGATAGCGTTTGCTTCCTCACCCCTGCTAAGACGCAAAAAATCGTTCTGGTGACCGTTGAGGCGCAGCACAACCGGCGTTCCGTACATGAAAACCTTGTAGGTGGTATTGGTCAAGCCGCCGTTCAGTGGCTCATAAGTTACTTCTTTCCCACGAAAGAAAGGGATTTGTTTAATTTCATGCATATGAATTCAACCCTCATTGATTGTTCTGCTTGACACCAAAATGTATATACCGTATAATAGGATATACAGAATAAGGAGGTGTTTTCTTTGACTTCGACCATAAAGCGTTGGGGCAATTCTTCGGCGGTGCGAATCCCGCGCCATGTTCTTACCCAAGCGAAACTGGAAGAAGGATGCGACGTTGAGATCCTATCCCGGCAAGAAGGCGAAATTACGCTCCGCGCAGTTCGAAAACGCCCGACGATACGAGAAATCTTCGACGGATATGACGGCGGATACTTCCATACGGAAGAACTTGATTGGGGAGAACCGCAGGGGAATGAGGTATGGTAAACTAGGGGGACATCATTCGGCTCGACTTTTCGCCTACATCGGGACATGAGCAAAGAGGTATCCGTCCTGCCGTCGTCGTTTCTAATGATTTTACCATTTCTCAAACGAATGTCGTTTTTGTCGCCCCAATAACGAATACCGTCCGGCATTTTCCGCTCCATGTCCCGCTGGATGAGCGGACAAAAACGTCGGGGGAAATTCTCTGTGAACAAGTTAGGGTTGTTGACTTAGAATCATGTAAATATTTGATGATTGAACGTCTGCCGCATGACCTTCTTGAACGGGTGTTGGATTGCATCGTCGGTTGCTTCATCGACTAAACAACGCCCTCCGCAGTGCTTCCGCGTTTGGTTCGACCGGGGTCACAGACAAACCCAGTTTGTCCGAAAGCTCGGATATCGTCATATCGTCTAAAAACACGTCCTCACCGCGCCGGAGCATGGTCGAGGGAATTAATACCGCACCGCCCAATACTTTTTCGCGCAACCCATCCAATAAATCCCCGCCGGTCAGTAAACCCGCCACATCAACCGACTCCCCGAAGAAACGGTTTCGCACCGGCGCGACGGTTACGTTCGGGAAGGGGGTTAGCAATTCTGTCAGCATTGGCGCGGCGGCGAAACCTGTAGCGATTGTGCAAGGGCGAACAGCGTTCGCCCTTTTTTCTTGCGTCTCCCACTCGTCCCGAAATAACGCGAGCATCCCGACCCCGTTCTCAAGCTGCGGAAAATCCCGGTAAAACTCCGCCGGAGGGATGGGGCACCCCACCCGCAGATATATCTCATCCGAACACCACACGTTCTGGAAACACGCCGCCGTTTCGATCGCGCGGAGCGCGTCCTCCCGCGTCACGTGGCGTAATTCCGCCAAGCCGTTACGATGCTTTGTCAGCCCGACCGGCACCAACGATGTGCTGATCAACGCGTCGCCGAGGGTTTGAAGTTGCCGAAGCGTTGAGCGTAGAATCTCCCCGTCGTTATACCCCGGGCAGAGGACAATCTGCGCGTTTAGGAAAATCCCCGCGTCCGCGAAGCGGCGCATCAGGGGCAGGCATTCCCCCGCTCTTTTGTTGCGCATCATCCGAATTCGCGGCGCGGGATCGGTCGCGTGGACGGACACCCCAAGCGGACTGATCCGCAAGCGGCAAATGCGTTCGATCTCGCGTTCCGTGAGGTTTGTCAGGGTGATGTAGTTACCCTGCAAAAATGACAGGCGGGCGTCGTCGTCTTTAACGTACAGGCTTTCACGGCATCCGGGCGGGTTTTGGTCGATAAAACAGAATACACAATTATTTTGGCAGGTCTGCCCGCCGCCGGGAATGTCGTTCTCAAAGGACAAACCGATGTCGCCGCCTTCACCGTGTCTCAGTGCAACAAGCCGCGCGTCGCCGTCAGGCGCGCGCAGCTCAAGGGTCAGATTCCGCTCATAGGTATGGTAGCGCACATCAAGAATATCGGCGACCGGCTGCCCGTTGACCGAGACCAGCGTTTCACCGGCGCGGACGCCCGCTTTGCGGGCGGCTCCGCTCACACGGGCAATCACCACAGGACTTTACTTCTTCTTCTTGCTCGCCGCCTCAAGCTGAAGCACGTCGCGCCCGTTGTAAAAGCCGCAGGCTCTGCAAACCGTATGCGGACGGCGCAGCTCGCCGCATTTGGGGCAAGCCGACAGGTTGGGTGTGTCGAGACGCCAAACCGCGCTGCGGCGCATCGCTTTGCGCTGCTTGGACGTTTTATTCTTCGGAACCGCCATGATGGATACACCTCCAATTGGGATTTCCCGGGCAATCGTCGGAGCAGAGATTTTTGCTCTCCACCGAAAGGATAACCTCGGGGATTAGGATCTCGTTAATGTCGCAAATCCCGCCGTTAAGCGGAGCCGTGCCGTCGTGATCATTCCCCTCCGAAAGCACGTAGGAAACCGTCCCGAACAGTTTTTTCGAAAACGGCGCGTCGCATCGGTCGCACCGAAACTCCGCCCATACTTGCCACGCGGCATCCAATACCAGTACGCCGCCGCGCTTTTGCACGGATCCGTCCGCTTCAAGCGGGTACGGAAACGAAACACGTCCAAAATCGTCGTAATGCGGCAAATCCGGCATATAGGAAAAGGGGATCGACTGCCCGTCTTTCAACAGGCGCACGTCTATCTTCACGAGTCACCTCACAAAGGAAACCGAAGGATATTATACATAGATACGGAGGGATTGTCAAGCAAAATTTCACGTTCCGGGTGTTTCCGGCGGTAAAATGGGATTTAGCTCCCCGGGGCTTGTGTCGCCGGACGGAGTCTCGGGCGTCGGATCGGGAGACGGGTCAGCCGGTGGCGGCATGGATGGTGTCTCCTCCGGCGGCGGTGTATCGGATGGTTCATCGGGAGACAGCGTTACTTCATCCGAGGAGGGTGTTGGTGTATCGGGAGGTGTTTCGGGCGGCGGGTCTGCTTCGGGTTTCGGCGGTATGCTGCTGAGGTCAAAGGTGGACGGTGACAGTTTGCCGCCGTTTTCGACCATGACTTTAATCTTGCTGCCAGAAACCGCACCGTAAAACATTAAGTGTTCATTGCCTCCGTTAAGCTGCGGGGAAAAGAATTCGCCGGAGCCGAGCCACGTACCCTTCACGGTCTGCGTCGCTTTCTCGTGCCAGAACACCATTGTGTTTCCGTCATAGACAACCTGCCCTATCGCCCGCGTCCCGGTGCCGGAGGGTAGGGAAGTGATAAGCTCCGGCGTTCCCAATTTGTTGCTGCTGAGGGCGGCGCGATAAAGTTCCTCGCCGCTCCCCGTCTTAACGGTGTAGAATAGCCACATGGTGTCGCCGGAATAAGAGAGCATCGGGGAAACCGCGTCCGCGCCGGACGGCGTGACGGCGCCGTTACCCGCGATGCGAAGCGTACTGTTCGGGAATTTCCCGGTCATGAGGTAGATGCCTTGGTTGCCGTTGTAGCGATCCAGCGCGAAGTACATCTTCGCTTCACCGGTATGGTACGCGGCGGTCAAAAGACTGCCGGGCTTTACCTTACCGTAGAAGCTGGTATAAGGACCTTGCAGTGTCTCGCCGCCGGAATACCATTCGATCTTGCCTTCGCGGATTTGATAATAATATGTTTTCTTTGAGCGCGGATGCTGCGTGACCGCGGCGGCGGCGGCGTTCACGTCCGTCCGCTTAATTTGATCGGGTGGGGTGAACGGCAGAGGGTCGGGGTTCTCGGTGGCGATAACTTCCGCCGGAATCTCCTCACCCGGACGCAAAAGCCGTGCGTGAACGGCGAAGCGGATATCCTCCATCCCGCCTTCATAGGAACAGGTGGAGAGCGTAAGAATGCGGTCGGTCTCGTCAACCTCCACGTTGCTGTGGAAGAGACTGCGGGCTTTGATCTCGTCCAGCATGTCGCCGAACTCGGCTTGTGTAGGCTGGGTCTCGATGTAGCCCCAATCCGGCTCGGTGTGGTAAGCGGCGAACACGATCCACGTCGTCTTCCCGGTCAAGCTGTCGAGGGTGACAACGGGCGAGGTTTTGAAGGTTTCGGCTTGCTTATACTTATGAAGCCCCGCGAACATCGCGCCGGTATTCATGTTGTGACCGAACATGACGACGTTTCGGTCGCTCAGCAAGCGCGAGTTGTTATGATGAAGGAATACGGTTCCGTTATCGTTCCTTTTTCCATAAAAGTCGTGTCGCAAGTAAAACTCGTTGTCCTCTCCCAGCACGAAAGCCAACCCTTCTTCGCTCAAGATGCCCGGAATAAAAATCATTCCACGATAGTCGGGATTTACCTCAAGCAGCTCGGCGAAACGGATTTTTCCCTCTTCTTCCGCAGCGATCAACATCTCGTACTCAGATATTGAGGAGGGGGTGGGTTCATCAGGCGATGGTTCCGCGCCGTCTGACGGACTTATCTCTGCCGGTAGGGACGTAGACGGCGGCATGGGCGACGCGTTGAGGTACATGCTGCTTATGTCGCTCTCGACCTGTTTCTGCCCCATATACTGCGCCAAATAGTATACGATATAAACCAGTGCCGCGACCATCACGCAGATACAGAGAATTAACGCTGCCCACAGCAGCTTTTTCTTTGTCCAAAACGGCTTTTTGTCTTCCATTCGGCTCATACTCATACGTTTCACCTACCTATTTTGAGTATATCTCAAACGCCCTGTGTTGTCAAGGTTTGGTGAACGGTTAAAATAGGTAATCCACACGATTTCTGCAGGACGTGAAGCCGAAGATACCCTCGCGTGAACCATTCACATTCTTTGCGCTTAATACATAGTATAAGGTGCCCCCAGTATGCAGAAAGGATGTGAGGATTTCTCGTGAGATTTCTCAAAGGGTTTCGGTCTATCGCACTGATAGAGATATGCGTCTGCATTTGTTTTCTGTTCAGCCCGACGATCAGCCAAGACGGAGAAGCATTCAAAATATTTAGTTTTTGTGCCAGCGGAATTCTGTTAACCGCCTCGGTTCTTGCCTTCATTGAGGCAAGAAGATGGAAGCTATGGCTTCTATGTATCACCATGTCTATTGTAACCGTCGTAAGCATTATACTCTCAATATACCGCGGTGACTTTCTGACGAGCAGTTTTCCGCTGATAGCCTACAATATCTTGTTCATTATTGCCAATCTTCATTTTCTGGGGAGGGGTTTGCAAAAATGAATCTGGAATCTATACTTGCCATGCTCGGAAGCGGGCTCGGCGTCTTCCTCTTAAAAGTCTATGCTGACTGGCGTCAGGCAAAGCGCGGTGACACCAAGGACGCTGTTGGCGCGTGGCAACAAATTGCGGATAGAGAGTCGCAAAGATTTCATACGCTTGAGACGCAGATCACTACACAGGAAAAAACTCTAACAGATAAAGACGAATACATAAGGCAGCTGGAGCGCGTTATTTTACAGGCCGGTCTCAGCCTACCCGCCCAATAATACGCACCCTGCCTCTGCGGCAGGTGCATCTAACAAGTGTAAAAGGTTCCGTGAAGACACGGAACCTTTTATAGAGCATCTTTGTTACGTTCTGGCTTTCTTGCTCGTAATCAAGACCACCGAGCACGCGGCTGCGACAAGCGCGCCGCCGGCGATATAGATCAGCGGGCTGTCCGCGGTTTTGGCGTTGTTACCGTTACCGCCGTTACCGCTGCCGCCGGTTGTCAGGTAGGCTTTGGTGATGCCAAGTTCATCAACCGTGGTGTCATAGTAACATACATAAAACTTTGCTTGAGCCGTAGCAGACTGCAATTCGGTGTAACCCTGCATATCAGCCAGCTTGAATGTGAGTTTACCATTTGAGTAAACATCAGCTGCTGTTAACTCAGTTTGCGACCAAGCCCAGCCATTGTCGCTTTGTATAACGAATTGGAAACCGCCGGTCGGTTTCGCAGTTATCTCAAGAGTGAGGGTTGTTGCGGCTTTTAGTTGTTCTATTGTTAAATCTGTCGTAACACCGTCTGTACCGTTAACGCACCAGCCCTTTTGGTTGTCGTTATTGGTGATAACTGGCGCTGTGGGTAGGTTGACGGTTGCGGCGAAAACGGGAACGGTGAATGCTGCGATCAGTATAACCGCCGCTAATAAAGTGAGTATACGCTTTTTCATTGTTTTCCCTCCGTTTTTGTGGGTTGTACCCCTACTATTGCCACAATCCAGCCAAACTATGAAGGGAATAAATAGTAGAGTGCGTCGACTCGGCGCGCCGCTGAAAGATAAATAAACCCCCACGCCGAAACGTAGGGGTTATATGTATGGAGTTTTGCAGAGCTTCTTTTGTTGTTACGCTTTTACTTTGCGGGCAATAAGGACGGTTGCGCCGGCAGCAAGGAGAAGTCCGCCGATGGCGAAGAAGATAACGGTGCTGTCGCCGGTCTTAGCGTTGTCAGAGGTGGTATCACCGCCGTTACCGCTGTCGCTGCCAAGGCTGTCGGTAAGGTATACTCTGGTTATGCCTAAATTCACAACGTCATCCGTATAGTAGGCAACGCATAACTTCGCCATTGTGGCGTCGGCGATCGGACCCATTGTCAGTTTGGAGAAATCAAATATCAGTTTGCCATCTTGATAAACATCTTCCGGCATCAGGTCGTTTTGGTTCCACGCCCAACCGTCGCCGTCGTGCTGGGAAACAAACTGGATGGTGCCTTCGGGCACTTCGGTGATCTCAAGCACAAGGAAATTTGCCGCTTTTACCTGATCGATTGTGAGGTCGGTGGCAATACCGTCAACGCCGTCGGTAACCCAAAGCACTTGGTTGTCACTGAGGAGCGAATGCGGTTCTGTGGGGAGATCCACAGTAGCGGCAAAAGCCGGAAGCGTGAACGCGGCGGTGAGAAGGGCTGCCATCATGAGGGTAAGCAGGATTTTGCGAGTTTTCATATCATTTCCTCCGTAAATCAGATTCTGCTTGTATGATACCATACCGCCAAAAAAAAAGCAAGCAATATTCCCAAAAATATCGGGATAATCTTGCTGTTATTCGTCGAAAATTACAATATCTTGTAGGGGAACGGCAATCCGCCCTTGGACATCCCCCGGCGGACGCGTATTGCGCGCACTTACGGCAGCTCCCATGTAGGGTGCGCCGACCCGGCGCACCGTTGAGAACACAAATAAAACCCCCACGCCGAAACGTAGGGGTTTATATTCATACGGAGTTTTGCAGAGCTTCTCTTGTTGTTACGCTTTTACTTTGCGGGCAACAAGGACGGTCGCGCCGGCTGCAAGAACCAATCCGCCGATCGCGAGGAAGATAACGGTGCTGTCGCCGGTTTTGGCATTACCGGTGCCGGGGTCGCCGGCGGGAGCATCGCCGCCGAGAGAATCGGTTAAGTACGCTTTGGTAACGCCGAGACCCGAATAGTCGGGATCATAGTAGCAAACAAAGAATTTCGCTTGCGCCGTGGCACCGGCCAGTGTGTCCCAACCGGTCATGTTGGCGAGCTCAAACACGAGTTTGCCGTCTTGATAAACGTCAGCGGCAGTTAAATCTGTTTGATTCCAGCCCCAACCGTTGTCGTTCTGGAGAACGAACTGGAGTCCGGCGGCGGGTTCGGCGGAAACTTCGAGGACAAGGTATTTGGCCGCTTGGAGCTGCTCAAGGGTGAGGTCTGTCTCAATAGCTGTGCCGTTCATGTCGGTGCCGTTGACACCCCAGCCCTTTTGGGCATCGCTGTTGACAAACGGGGGATCCAGCGGAAGGTCTATGGTGGCGGCAAAGGCGGGGACTGCGAGCATGGCGATCAAAAGAGCCGCCATCATGAGGGTAAGCAGGGTCTTGCGTGTTTTCATGACAATTCCTCCATTTATTAAGGATGATTTCCTGTATAATATCACAGGGATAAAAATAATGCAAGTGGATTTTAACAAAAAAGATAAATTTTATTATGTAACCCTTCGGATGCTAAAAAAACGCTATGTCACGCTTTGACTTTACGCGCAATGAGCGCCGCCGCGCCGCCCGCGAGAACCAACGCGCCAATTGCGAGGAAGACAAAGGTGCTGTCGCCGGTTTTGGCGTTGCCGCTGCCAGAGCCGGAATCGCCGCCGGTGACGAGGTACGCTTTGGTCACGCCGAGATCGGCAAAGTCAAAGCCGAAGTAAGCGACGCCGAACTTTGCCTTGGGGTCTTCATCCATAAACTCCATGGGAGGCAAAATGGTGAAGTCGAGTACGATTTTGCCGTCCTGCCAAACCTCATCCATCGTGTACGCGAACTGCTGCCACCAGTTGGCGGGTGTTTGAAGGATGAACTCTAGGCGGCCTTGCGGCGCTTGGGGAACCTCCAGCACCAGCTGCGTGGCGTTTCGCAGGTCATCGTAAGATACACAGTTGGATAAGCCTTCGTCTTCAAAGTTCGCTTCGTCGGTGCCGGCAGTCCAAATCCCTACGGCGGGTTCGGGAAAGAAGACAGGCGTAATGGGAAGGTCTACGGTGGCGGCGAAGGCGGGGAAGGCGAGAGAGGCGATGAGAAGCGCCGTTACCATGAGGGTAAGCAGGATCTTGCGTTTTTTCATAGCTGTTCCTCCTTGTTCTTGCTTCCGCGAACAAAGGGAAAAGGTTATCCTTCGCGGAAACCTACATATTGTATATAGTGTACCATGCCGCCAACAATTCTGTCAAGCGATTTATTCAAATCCGCCATAAAGTCAAGTTGCAGGGGCGGGGTAATCCCGCTCTTGTCCTATTTTCCCCCTTGTCCACATACAATGGTTGTACCACAAATGGGGCGAGGTGATTCGGCGTTGGAGGGATTGACGAAAGCGGAGGTTGCCGAGGCTCGTAAACGGCACGGCGAAAACCGCATAACCGCGCGGAAACGGCGCGGCTTTTTCTCGCGCTTAATGGAGAATTTCGGGGATCCGATGATCAAGATCCTCTTGATCGCGATGGCGATTAATATTATCTTTCTGTTCGGTACGTCCGATTGGATCGAGACGGCGGGCATCGCGGTCGCCGTGCTGCTCGCGGTCGGAATCTCCACAGCCTCCGAAACGGGAAGCGAGGCGGCGTTTCGCAAATTGCAGGAGGAGGCTTCGCGTCTGCGTTGCCGGGTACTGCGAAAAGAGGGGCTTGTTGAACTCCCCGCCGAGGAGGTTGTGGTCGGCGACCTTCTGCGTCTGCAAGCGGGCGACCGCGTTCCGGCGGATGCCGTTATGCTGGAAGGGGAAGTGGATGTCGACCAGTCCTCGCTGAACGGCGAGACAAAGGAAGCGCACAAGGCACCGGGCGGCGGGATTCAAGCGGCGGGCGACGACCTCTCCGATCCCTGCCGCGTATTTGGCGGAACCGTCGTCTGCGGCGGAGAGGGAACGGCGCGGGTTTCAGAGGTGGGAGACAAATCCGTATACGGGCAGCTCGCGGGTGAGGTGCAGGAAGAAAAAAACGTGTCCCCGTTAAAGACGCGTCTCGGGGGCTTGGCAAAGACAATCAGCCGCTTTGGGTACGTCGGTGCTGTCTTAGCCGCTTTCGCCTACCTCTTTCATGTTTTGGTGATCGGAAACGGCTTTGATTTCTCCCGTATCGTCGCCGCCGTAACCGATCCCGCGTATATCGCGGAAAAGCTGCTGCACGCCGCCACTTTAGCCGTCACCGTCATTGTAGTCGCCGTACCGGAAGGGCTTCCGATGATGATTACGGTCGTGTTATCCTCGAATATGAGGCGAATGCTGCGCGACAACGTGTTGGTGCGTAAGCCGGTTGGGATAGAAACGGCGGGCAGTTTGAACATCCTGTTTACCGACAAAACAGGAACCCTCACAAAAGGAAAGCTGCAAGTAACGGGGTTCACCGACGCGCAGGGTAACATTTACTCCCCGGCTAAAGAGCTTTACAATACATCACTTTGGTGTGATTTGCACCGCGCGATTGTCTTTAACAACGCGGCTGCGATGTCGAAGGGGAAGCCGGTGGGCGGCAACGCAACAGACCGCGTACTGCTGGCGTTTGCCGCGGCGCGCCCTTTGAAGCATTTTGTTAAAAAGGGATCGGTGACTCCCTTTCATTCAGAGCGAAAATACATGTCCACAGAGGTGAGCGGCGAATGGAACGGCACCCTGTTAAAGGGTGCGCCGGAGGTGGTACTGGCGCGTTGTTCGGGATATGACGGTCACGCGCTGGAGGAAGCGTCACGCCGCTGGCAGGAGGAGGGCGGTCGCTTGATCGCCGTCGCGGAAGGGCGGCGGCTGTTGGGGATTTTCTGCGTGCGGGACGACGTGAGGCCGGAAGCGGCGGGCGGCGTGAAGCAGCTCCG
>DBDP01000161.1 GCA_002293625.1 Clostridiales bacterium UBA929
GCAGCAAGGCGCGGGCGTGTCCTTCGGAGAGCCTCCCTCCCCGCACCATATCCAGCACCGGCGTGGGCAGCGTCAGCAGGCGCAGGGCATTGGCGATGGCAGGGCGGCTGCGCCCCACCTCCTTGGATATCTCCTCCTGCGTCAGGTCAAAATTGTCTATCAGGGCTTTATACCCTTCGGCGATTTCCACCGCGTTCAGGTCTTCCCGCTGCAGGTTCTCAATCAACGACAGCTCGGTTGCGCGGCGGTCGTCGGCGTCGAAGATACGCACCGGCACCGAAGTCAGCCCCGCCATACGGGAGGCTCGCCAGCGGCGTTCCCCCGCGATGATCTGATACGTACCCGACGGCTGACGCCGCACCCAAAGCGGCGACAGGACACCGTTCTGCGCGATATTCTCGGCCAGTTCCGCAAGCGCCGTTTCGTCAAACGCTCTACGCGGCTGGGCGGAGTTGGGTTCCACTTCGCTTACACGCAGTTCCACCGTTCCGTTTTCGGGGGAGCGTACCGCCGCGTCGCCCAAAAGCGCGCCCAAGCCGCGCCCAAGACCCGTATTCTTCATATCACGCATTCCTCTCCATAATCTCCCGCGCCAGCGCGTCGTAACAGTCGGCGCCGCGGGACGCCGGATCGTATTTCTGCACCGGCATTCCGTGGCTGGGCGCCTCCGAGAGCCGCACGTTGCGCGGTATAACCGTTTTGTATACCTTCCCGGGGAAGTGACGCTTCACTTCCTCGGCTACCTGAAGCGATAAATTGGTGCGCGCGTCAAACATCGTCAGCAAGACGCCCTCAATATCTAAGTTCGCGTTCAGCCCGCCCTGCCGGATGGCGCGGACGCTGTATAAAAGGTCGCTCAAGCCCTCCAGTGCGTAGTATTCACACTGCACGGGAACCAAAAACGTATCGGCCGCGCACAGACCGTTGAGTGTCAGCAATCCCAAAGACGGCGGGCAATCGATCAAGGTGTAGTCGTACTGCTCCCCCAGAGTACGCAGAACGGTGCGCAGGCGGTGTTCGCGCTGCGGCAGACCCATCAGCTCAATCTCCGCGCCCGACAACGCTTTCCCGGCGGGCATGATGTCGCAGTAGGGCGTCCTGTGTACCGCGGAATGGGGGTCGGCCAGCCGTATGACCGCGTCATAGGAACCCGGCGCGACACTCTTGGAAAGCCCCGTACCCGACGTCGCGTTCCCCTGCGGGTCGAAGTCGCAGAGCAAGACGCGCTGCCCCGCCTCATAGAGTGCGTAGGCTGTGTTGACGCAGGTCGTCGTCTTTCCCACGCCGCCTTTTTGGTTAACGATGGCGATAATCTTCCCCATTGTGACCCCCCAATGTATATAAACGTATTTTAACACATTTTTCCCGCTGTGGCAATGGGGACTTTTTTGTAAAACCGCGCCGTTCTCTTGCGTATCGCAAAAAAGAGTGGTATACTCATTTGTATACCACCTTGATATTGTTATGGTTTCTTCGGCTCCTCGTCTTCTTGCGTGAGCTTGTTATAATACACCTCTACCGGCATCACCGGGTAAGCGGCGGGTGTGCGCGAGATATTGTAGTTTTTCGGCAGACTGAACGGGTCTTTTTTTCCGCCGGGTTTCTTCGCGGACATATGGTAGCCCCCTTACTTTCTCTTTTAGGTAACCTCGAAAAACTCCCGCTCCGGTCCGCGATACCGCGCCAGAGGCGCCTGCTCGCAAGCGCTCCGCTCGTTCGCCTTCGGCAAACAATAAGTTTTTCGAGCGTCCTATTTTAGTTTACGTATAAACCCCTAACAATATACTGTCTCAGAAAGGATGATCATCATGACCGACCGTCAATTGATCGAAGCCGCGATGAAAGCGCGGCAAAACGCCTACGCCCCCTATTCCGATTTCGCCGTGGGCGCAGCGCTCCTCACCGCCGATGGCAAAGTATTTACGGGAAGCAACGTGGAGTGCGCAAGTTACCCCTCCGGATGCTGCGCGGAGCGCGTCGCGCTCTACACGGCTGTCGCGGCGGGCGCGCGCAATTTCGTAACGCTTGCCGTGACCGGCTGGAAACGCGACGAGGAGGGAAAACCCTGTATGCCCTGCGGCATGTGCCGTCAAGCGCTCTATGAATTCAACACCGATCTGCGAATCATCACCGGTTCACCCGACAACATCAAGGTTTTCGTTCTCAAGGAGATCTTCCCCTACGGCTTCGGGAGATACGGTGTATGACTCTGCTGACGCAAACGCCGGAGGAAGCGTTTAACCTCTTTACGTTCCTGCGGGAACAGTTTACCAAGCACGAATGGCTTAAACGCTTGCTCTACTGCGTCGCCGTTGTGCTGGTCGCGATTATCGCCACCGCCGTCGTTCGCTTTGTCATCCGCCGTTACATGGGCAAGCGCGGCGGTCGCAACCTCCGCGCCGACACGATCACCAAGCTGCTGCTCAGCGTCGTCAGTTACATCGTCTGGTTTTTGGCGGTCATCCAGCTTCTCACGGTTGGACTGGGGCTGGACGTTCTTTCCCTTATCGCCGCCGCCGGTGTTTTGGGCGTCGCCGTCGGCTTCGGCGCGCAAACGCTGGTCAAGGACGTAATCACCGGCTTCTTCATCCTCTTTGAGAACCAATTCTCGGTCGGCGAGAAAGTCACGATCGACGCCTTCCCCGGCACCGTGGAAGGGCTGGGGCTTCGCAGCACCAAAATCCGCGCCGAAAACGGTGATTTGCTGATTATCCCGAACAGTTCCATCGCGCGTGTAATCAACCACAGCCGGACGTAAGATACTCCGTCCCGCCGGTTCCCCCGTCCCCCCGTAGGGACGACCGCCCTCGCGTCCGTCGTGTCTATCGTCTTTTCATGCCCCTTGCGGACAGTCGTGTCTATCCCCCGTTTGTGCCTCTTGCGGGAGGATTGCCATCCGCCCCTACGGATATACGGGCGATTGCGAATCGCCCCTACGGCATACCCCCGGACATAAATTGTTTCACGTGAAACACTATTTTTCCAAAAATACACGGATATTCTTTCTCTCGGAAAGAATATCCGTTTTTTCCGCGGTTAAAATTCGGAATTCCCGGAATCTGCTTAAAACAAACCGGTAATTTTTCCGTCCGGTGTTATGTCAATCTTCTCGTACGCGGGGACTTTCGGAAGACCCGGCATTGTCATAATCCCGCCCGCTATGGCGACGGCGAATCCCGCGCCCGCGCTGAGGCGCATCTCCCCGATCCGAATGCGGAACCCTTTGGGACGTCCCGCCATGTCCTTATCGTCAGACAGCGAGTATTGCGTTTTCGCGATGCAGACCGGCAGTCCGCCGTAACCGAGCTTCTCCAGCTTTTCGGCGAACGCGCGCGCCGGTTCGTCGAAGTCCGCGCCGTCCGCGCCGTACACATTTTTCGCGACTAACTCTATCTTCTCCATAAGTGTTATGTCAAGCGGGTAAACCGTCTTGGGCTCATACGGTTCTGCTTCCAAAAACGGGATTACTGCTCCCGCCAACGCCTCCGCGCCCGCTCCGCCCCGCGCGTGTCCTTCATAAACGGCGCTGTCCGCTCCGGCGGCGCGGCAAACCTCCGCGATTTCCGCCAAATCTTCGTTCGTGTCATCACCAAAGCGGTTGATTGCTACGACGGCGGGCAGTCCAAACCGCTCCTTCACGTTTTCGATGTGTGCCAGCAGGTTGTCCATGCCCCCGTCGCGCCGCGCCGCCCGCACCGTCGCGACGATGACACAGACGGAGGGTTTCAGTCCGCCCGTTCGGCACTTGATGTCGATAAACTTCTCCGCACCCAAGTCCGCTCCAAACCCGGCTTCTGTCACCGCCACATCACCCAGCGCAAGCGCGGCTCGCGTCGCGATCAGCGTATTGCAGCCGTGCGCGATATTCGCGAACGGGCCGCCGTGGATCAACGTCGGTGTCCCTTCCAGCGTCTGCGCAAGGTTTGGTTTCAGCGCGTCCCGCAGCAGCGCCGCCATTGCGCCGTGTACGTTCAAGTCGGCACATGTAACCGCGCCGCCGTCGCGGCTGAAACCTACCACAATCTCCCCGAGCCGCCGTTTGCAGTCGGCGGGGTCGGCCGCGAGGCAAAGAATCGCCATGACCTCACTTGCCGCCGTGATGTTGAACCCGTCTTCTCTCAGTGTACCGCGCTTTTTGCTTCCCACTTGAATCTTGCGCAGCGCGCGGTCGTTCATGTCCATGCAGCGCTTCCATATGACTGTCTCCAGCCCCAGCGCGTTGCCTTGGAATAGGTGGTTGTCGATTGCCGCCGAGAGCAGATTATTCGCCGCCGTAACGGCGTGCAGGTCGCCATTGAAATGGAGGTTAATGTCCTCCATCGGCACCACCTGCGCGTACCCTCCTCCGGCCGCGCCGCCCTTCATGCCAAACACCGGACCGAGCGACGGCTCCCGCAGGCACAGCACCGCCTTCCTGCCAAGCCTTCGCAGCCCGTCAGCCAGCCCGACGCTGACGGTCGTCTTACCCTCCCCCGCCGGGGTGGGCGTCACCGCCGTCACCAGCACGAGGCGTCCTTGCCGCCCTGTTGGGAGGCTCGCTATCTTCGCCTTATACCTCCCATACGGCTCCCATTGCTCGTCAGTCAGCCCCAGCTCGCCCGCGATCTCCGCAATCGGGCGCAGTTTCGCGCTTTGCGCGATTTCTATATCTGTCATATTTTCACCCCATTAAGAACCGGAATCGGTCTACAAACGTAAACCTTCGGCGGCAAGTATCGTATTCTGCATCAGCACCGCGCGCGTCATCGGCCCGACGCCGCCCGGCACGGGCGTGATGTAGGAAGCAATCGGCTCCGCTTCGTTGAATACGACGTCCCCCGCCAGCTTGCCGTCCGGCTTCTTGTTCATTGCCACGTCCACGACAACCGCGCCCGTCTTAATCATTTCGCCGTTAATCAGCCCCAGTTTCCCCACAGCGGATACCAAGATATCCGCTTGTCGTGTTACCGCGCCCAAATCTGGCGTGCGGCTGTGGCAGACAGAAACGGTGGCGTGCCGTGCCAGCAGAAGCTGCGCCATCGGCTTGCCTACGATATGGGAACGCCCGACGACGACGCAATGCTTCCCCTTCGGGTCGATGCCGTAGGTATCAAGCAGCGCCAAGACGCCCGCCGGCGTACACGGCAGAAAACGGGGGCGGTCAAGCGCGATCAGCCCGACATTCTCCGGGTGCAGTGCGTCCACGTCTTTTTTCGGGTCGACCGCGCCGGTGACGGCAAAGGTGTCGATCCCCTTCGGGAACGGCTGCTGAATCAAAATGCCGTGTACGCCGGGGTCGGCGTTCAGCGTTTTGATCAGCGCAATAAGCTCGTCTTGCCCTGTTTCCTCCGGGAGGCGGCGCGTAATGCCTGTGATGCCGCACTCCTCGCAGTCTTTTTGCTTGTGCCGCACATAAATTGCCGAGGCAGGGTCGCCGCCGACCAGGATTACCTCCAGCTTAGGCTCGATTCCCCGTTCTCTTAGTCTTCCCGCGCGGGATAACACCTCATTCTTGATCGCCTTTGAAGTTGTAATCCCATTGAGGATCTCCGCCATCTTCGTCGTCCCCCTCTATTTCTTCCGTTTCATCGACCGTTTCTGTGTTCGGCTCTTCCGGTTCAGAAAAACTCTCTTTATTCACGTTCTTACGTTCTGCGTATGCTTCCCGTTCCGCCGTCCAGTCCAGTAAACCCGCATGTTTGCGGAACAGCGTCATATAGAACAGCAGCAGCAGCGCGACCACGCACGACGCCAGCGCAACCAGCTGCGAAAACAGGATGTCGCCCAGCATCAGGTTGTACTCCGCGCTTCGCATCCCCTCCAGCAAACCTCTCCCCAGCCCGTACCAAGCGATGTAAAGGGTGAAGAGCTGCCCGTTGTATTTGCGCTTCTTCATCAGTAGCCGCAGTAAAACTAACCCCGCGATGTTCCAAAGCGATTCATACAGAAAGAGCGGGTGGACTTCCTTTCCGTCCACCAGCATACGCCACGGCAGATCCGTCTCCCTTCCGTACACCTCGCCGTTCACGAAGTTGCCCCAGCGCCCGACCGCCTGCCCGATCAGCAGCCCGATCGCGCCGACATCCAGCATCGCGCCCACGCTGATTCGCCGGACACGGCAGAAAATCACGGCGGTAACCGCGGCCGCGATCACGGCTCCGTGTATCGCCAGCCCGCCTTCCCAAACGCGCAAAATGCGGAGCGGGTCGCCGGAAAACTGCTCCCACTCCAGCGCGACATAATAGAGCCGCGCGCCGATAATCCCTGCCGGCGTCGCGAAAAACAGCAAGTCCAGCAAGTCGTCTGGCTTTACGCCAAAGTGCTTCGTCTGCCTCATGCAATACGTCACCGCGAGCATGAACCCGACCGCGATAATCAAGCCGTACCACGCAAGGGCGAAATTGTCGCTAAAACGCCAAATGGCGGGGTTTTTCGTGAATTCTATCCCTAATCCCGGAAATCCGATCATGGAAACGCCCTCCTTTCTTTACCAACGCCCCTATCTTACACCATTTGCTCCTCGCTGTCAATTGTAATAGAGGCGGGAAAGTGATACGGCGGTGCGCCGGATCGGCGCACCCTACGGTAGGGGCGCGCATTGCGCGTCCGTATATTATCCCGATCGTCCGGGGTAACGATGGGCGGATTGCGAATTGACCCGCCCTATAAGTCTGTCTTGCGGTTTTTCCAAAAAAGGTCTATACTATCCTTAGATAAGATACTAAGGAAGTGGGAAAACTGGACAGCGCGCCAAGCGTTCCCGAAAGGGTCAACAAAACTGTCCTAAAGCTCGCCGCGCCGAGCTTGGCGGAACTGATACTGGGGCAGCTTACCTCAATGGCCGATTTGATGATGGTGGGCAATTTGGGCGCGTGGGCGATTGCCGGAGTAGGGCTTTCCACGCAGCCGAAATTCCTGATGATGGCGGTCATCATCGCGCTCAACACCGGCACCACCGCGCTTGTCAGCCGCTTTCGAGGCGCGGGCGATCAAGACACGGCGCGGCGGGCTGCCCGGCAGGCGCTGATGCTGAACCTCGCTGTGGGTGTCTTCTGCGCCGTCGCGGGATACTTCGCCTCCCCGTGGCTTATTGACTTCATGGGACCGGAAGATTCTTTCGCGAGACAGGCCGGGGTTTCGTACCTGCAAATCCAGATGCTGGGGTTGCCGACGATTGCCGTCACCAGTGCCGCGACCGCCGCCCTGCGCGGCGCGGGAAATACGCGCGCCGCAATGATGTATAACCTGCTCGCTAACGCCGTCAACCTCGCCGGAAACTTCCTGCTGATTGAAGGACGTTGGGGATTTCCGAGGTTGGAGGTCGCGGGCGCTTCGCTCGCCACCGTCATCGGGCAGAGCGTCGCGATGATCATGGCGATACTCGTCCTGCTGCGCGGGAAAAACTATGTGTTCATCCGGCGCGCGGACTCCTGGAAGCCGGATCGCGAGATCATCGCGCGTATGGCGCGCGTCGGGCTTCCATCCATGCTGGAGCAGTTTGTGGTACGCGCCGGGTTTATCGCGTACGCTAAGGTGGTTGCATCCCTCGGTACCGACGCGCTGGCGACGCATCAGATTTGCATCAGCGTTTTGGCGCTTTCGTTTGTCAACGGAGAGGCGTTCGGTATCGCGGCGGCGTCTTTGATGGGGCAGAGCCTCGGCGCGAACCGTCCCGACCACGCGATTGCTTACGCGAAAAGCGCGCGGCGAATGGGGATGGCGGGGTCAATCCTCATCGGCGTTGTGTTTTTCTTCTGCGGGCGGTATATCATATGGCTGTATAACGACGAAGCGGACATCATACGGATGGGTAGCGAGATATTCCGCATCATGGCGCTGATTATGCCGTTCCAAGGCTCGTCAATCATCGTATCCGGCGCTCTGCGCGGCGCTGGTGATACGCGGGCGACGACGGCGATCATGCTCGCGACGGTTTTGATTGTCCGTCCGTTATCAGCCGTCGTTCTGGTGTTCGGCTTTAATTTAGAGCTGATAGGCGCGTGGATCTCGGTATTGATCGATCAGCTTTTACGCAGCGGTCTGACGCTGCTCCGGCTGAACCGGGGAAAATGGAAATTGATAAAGGTATAAAAAAGGTGCCGCCCCAAAAGGGGCGGCGAGTGAAGTGGGTCATGGGATTGTGAATCGCTGGATACAGCATAACATGTCCGCCAAGCCCTTGTAAATAGGAGGTTTTGTCGAATTGTCGGAAGTTTTGGACGTACTTGTAATCGGCGGGGGACCGGCCGGTTTAACGGCGGCGGTGTACGCGCGCCGCGCGGGATTATCCGTCACGCTTTTGGTTAAGGAGCAGGGCGGACAGATGGCGATGACGCCGGAGATCGAAAACGTGCCGGGTATCCTGTCCATCGACGGGTTTTCGCTCGGCGCTCAGATGACCGAGCAGGCAAAGCGTCTCGGCGCGGAGATCGTCACCGCCGCCGTAACGTCTCTGCGTTTGGAGCCGAACGCCCTTCGCGTTGAGGCGGGGGCGAAGACGTACAACCCCAAAGCGCTCATCCTCGCGATGGGCGCGCGGCGTCGGCGTCTCGAAATCCCGGGTGAGGAGAAACTGATCGGGCGGGGTATTTCATGGTGCGCCGTCTGTGACGGTCACTTTTTCCGTAAAAAGCCCGTCACGGTGGTCGGCGGCGGCAACACCGCGCTGGAGGACGCGCTGCATTTGGCGTCGCTCGGCTGCGAAGTGACGCTGCTTCACCGCCGCGCGGAGTTCCGCGGCTCCCCGCTTCTCTTAGAGCGCGTGAAAAGCCAACCGCGCATCAAACTCATGACGCCGTATACCCCGGTCTCGGTAGAAGGGGAGACGCGCGTGACCGCCCTGCACGCGCGGCACACGGAAACGGACGCCGCGCTCACGCTGGAAACCGCAGCCGTTTTTGAGTGTGTCGGAACGCTTGCCAACACCGAACTGCTCAAGGGGATTCTTCCGCTGGACAAAGAAGGGCGCGTCGAAGCCGGGGAAGACACCGAAACCGGCATTCCGGGCGTATACGCCGCCGGAGATTTGCGGCGCAAGGGGCTGTATCAGATCGTCACGGCCGCTGCCGACGGTGCCGTCGCCGCAACGCGGGCGGGATTGTTTGTCGGGACATTATAGGGGAGGACTGTTCATGAAGGGAATCATCACCGTGCTCGGCGCGGATCGGGTGGGCATTATCGCGAAGGTTTGCGCCTACCTTGCCGAAAAGGGCGTCAATATTTTAGATATATCGCAAACCATCGTGCAGGACTATTTCAGTATGCTGATGATTGTGGATATGTCGGGGCAATCTTTTGAGGGCACCGCGAACGACCTTGAGGGACTGGGCAACTCAATCGGCGTGCTGATTAAGCTGCAGCACGAGGACATTTTTAATTCCATGCACCGCATATGAGAGGTGTGCTATGATTACACGTTTTGAGATTGCCGAAACGAACCGCATGATTGAGGAAGCCAGACTGGACGTGCGAACCATCACGATGGGCATCGGTCTGCTTGACTGCGCGGATTCAGACGCCGCGCACTTCAACCAAAAGGTCTACGATAAAATCACGGTTGCCGCCGCGAATCTTGTCCGCACCGGAGACGAGATCGGGCGCCAGTTCGGGCTGCCCATCGTCAATAAGCGCATCGCCGTGACGCCCGTCGCGCTTGCCGCCGCCGGTCTGCTCTCCGGCACGGGCGAAGACAAAGAACGCGCCGCCGACCTGTGTATCGAAATCGCGAGTACCCTCGACCGCGCGGCGAAGGCGGTCGGCGTGAATTTCGTCGGCGGTTTTTCCGCTCTTTTGCAGAAAGGCAGCACCTTTGCCGACCGCTCGTTGGTGCGCGCTATCCCCCGCGTGCTCGCGGAAACGGAGCGCGTCTGTTCCAGCGTGAACGTCGGCTCTACGCGCAACGGCATCAATATGAACGCCGTGCGCCGGATGGGGCAGATCATCCTTGAAATGGCGGAACTGACGCGGGAGAGGGACGCGCTTGCGTGCGCGAAGTTTGTGGTGTTTTGCAACGCGGTGGAGGATAACCCCTTTATGGCGGGCGCGTTCCACGGCGCGGGGGAGCGCGACCTCGTCATCAACGTGGGCGTCAGCGGCCCC
>DBDP01000110.1 GCA_002293625.1 Clostridiales bacterium UBA929
CCAGCCGTATGACATTGTGCTTCTTCCCGGCGACGGTATCGGTCCCGAAATCACGAGCGCCGCGAAGGCGGTGATGGAACGCGCCGCGAGCCTGTACGGGTTCGGGCTGCGCTTCACCGAGCAACTGATCGGCGGCTGCGCGCTTGACGCCTGCGGAATGCCGCTGCCCCACGCGACACTGGATGCATGCAGACGTTCCCGTGCCGTATTCTTGGGCGCTGTCGGCGGACCGAAGTGGGATAATGCGCCGGTGCGTCCCGAAAAGGGGCTGTTGGAACTGCGTGAAGGACTTCGGCTGTACAACAATATCCGCCCTGTGAAACTGTGGGGGAAACTGTCCCGCCGCAGACGGATTACGGCGGGCGATTGGGAAGAGTATCTCATCATCCGCGAGCTGACCGGCGGTCTGTACTTCGGCGCGAAGGGGCGGAAGTCGGAAGGGTCGGAGGCTTACGATACCTGCGTATACACCGCTCTTGAGATAGACCGCATTCTGCGCTTCGCGTTTGAGGCGGCGATGACGCGGCGCAAGAAGGTGACGAGCGTGGATAAAGCTAACGTGCTGGAGACTTCCCGCCTGTGGCGGGAACGCGCCGAGCTGATGAAGGCGGAATTCCCCGAAGTGACGCTGGAGAATATGCTGGTGGACAACGCCGCAATGCAGCTGATTCTGAATCCGGGGCAGTTTGACGTCATCGTCACCGAGAACACGTTTGGCGATATTTTGTCCGACGAAGCGGGGGCCGCCGCCGGTTCCATCGGCTTAATGCCATCGGCGAGCCTCGGCGAGAAGGGGCAACCCGGCGTCTTTGAGCCGATCCACGGCAGCGCGCCGGACATCGCGGGTAAGGATAAAGCGAACCCGCTCGCGTCGATCCTTTCCGCCGCCATGCTGCTGCGGTACAGTCTCAACGAACCGAAAGCCGCCGACGCTATAGAGCGTGCAGTCGGCGTCGCGCTGAATAACGGCGCGCGTACAGCCGACATTGCGGAGGCGGGGGAGACCGCCATCGGAACGAAAGAGATGACGGAGCGTGTTTTGGACGCTTTAAGATAATGTTTGACATTTTATCACGAGGCGGTTATAATATCCCAGTGCGTTAATACTACACAAAGCGGGCGTGTTGTTTGCCCGTGGCAGGAGGCAGCAACTAAATGTTCAAAAAAGTTCTCATTTTTATTGTCATGCTTGCGGTGATCGCGGCACTGACAGCGGTGGCCTTTACCGGCCTTGACTTGGTGATCTTCGAGATCCCGAGCGTTCAGGACGGTATCGTACTGGGTCTTGATTTGCAGGGCGGTTCGATCATCACGTATGAGGCGGATCCCAGCCAAATCAACCAAAATACCCTTGATGAAGACATAATCGCGGCAATCGCAATGCTGCGCCAGCGCCTTGACGTCCTCGGCTACACCGAGGCGCAGGTTTACCAGTTCAGCGACACCCGGATCCGTGTGGAGATCCCCGATTTGGAGGATCCGCTGGAAGCAGAGAAGAAGATTGGTTCCACCGCGCAGCTGGAGTTCCGCGACCATACGGGGAAGGTATGGCTGACCGGCGATGCCGTCGAAACGGCGGAACCGGCTTACGGTCCCACCGACAGCTCCGGCATGAGCCGCCATCATGTGGTTTTGACCTTTAACGAAGAAAGCCGCTCCATATGGGCGGACGCCACCGAGTACGCCGCGAAACAGGAAGCGGGCGATAATTACATCGCTCTGTACATGGACGGCGAGCCGGTGCAGGATGAGGGCGGCAACCCGATACAGCCCACGGTGGAAGAGCGGATCGACAGCGACAGCAGCATCGTAACCTTTGGTTCCACCGCCTCGGCGTCCGAATCGGTGAAATACTTTTCGAGCATCGTCAACGCCGGAAAGCTGCCCTTCGCTCTTATTCGGGCGCAGAACACCACCGTCGGCGCGACCCTCGGCGCGGACTCCCTCCGCACAAGCCTGACGGCCGGCGCGATCGGCTTGGCGCTCGTGATCCTGTTCATGCTTGTTTACTACCGTCTGCCCGGTCTGATGGCTTCTATCTCGCTCGCGTTCTATACGGCGCTGGTCGCGATTGTGCTGGCAACTTTACGCGTCAACCTCTCGCTGCCGGGTATCGCCGGCATCATACTGTCTATCGGTATGGCGGTAGACGCGAACGTCGTTATCTTTGAGCGTATCAAAGAGGAACTGCGCTCCGGCAAGACGGTGAAAGGTTCGGTCGATTCCGGCTTCAAGCGCGCCCTGACCGCCATCATCGACTCGAACATCACAACGATTATCGCCGGCGCGGTGCTGCTGGCGTTCGGTACCGGCGCGATTAAAGGCTTCGCGATTACCCTATTGGTCGGCGTCGTACTCTCGATGCTTACCGTGCTGGTCGTATCCCGTTTGCTGCTGAAACAAATGGTCAGCCTCGGCGTTACGGCGCTGCCGTTCTACGGTGTGAAAGCCGACCGCTCCGAGCCGCGTTTCCACAAGCTTCAACTTAACTTCACCAAAAATTTCAAATGGTTCGGTCTGCCGTCGGCGATTATCTGCCTGTTCGCCGCCGTCTGCTTGGTGCTGATTCCGCTCGGAACAACGCTTTTTAACTTTGACATCGACTTCGTCGGCGGCACCTCCTTCCAGCTGGAAACGGGGCAGAATCTTACCAATGAAGACCTCGATAAAATCGCGTCCCTCGTGCAGGAAGTGACTGGCGAAGCGCCCTCGGCACCGCAGAGGGTGGGCGAGACACAGGTGATCGTCAAGACCGCCGCGCTGGACGCCGACACCGAAGCGGCTGTGCTAAACCGCGTAAAAGAGGAGTACCCCGCGATCAACAACGATAACTCCATGTCGGACAGCGTCAGCCCGTCGGTGGGCAGTGACCTGCGCCGCGCCGCCATACTCTCTGTCATTGTTGCCTCGGCGCTGATTCTGCTGTATATCACCATCCGCTTCCAATTCTCCTCGGGTCTCGCGGCGGTGGTCGCGCTGATTCACGACCTGCTGATTATCTTGGCGGGGTATGTAATCTTCCAGATTCCCATCAACATGAACTTTATCGCCGTCATGCTGACGATATTGGGATACTCCATCAACTCCACCATCATCGTCTTCGACCGCATTCGTGAAAACAAGCGGCTGATGCAGAAATCCAGCTTCGCCGACGTTGTGGATCGCGGCATCAAACAGACGATGGGGCGTAACATCAACACCACCCTGACGACGCTGCTGCCGGTTATTTGTATCATCGTTATCGGTGTGCCGTCGGTACGCAACTTTGCAATACCGCTCACAATCGGTCTGCTGGCCGGCATGTACTCCTCCATCTGCCTCTCAGGCTCGATGTGGCATCGCATCAGCAACGCCGACAGAAAAGCAACGGACAAACTAAACAAGAAAGCATAAGTATAAATAAAGGGGGATGGTGCAGACCATCCCCCTTTTCCGTAGGGGACGATTCTGGGTCGTCCTGAACTACATATGAAGTAAATACCAGAATAGGACGATACTTACATCGTCCCGTTGTATTGAGGTGATGATGTTGAAAGACGGCATGTATTACAGCCCAGAGCCGGTCAGTACGAGACCCGTTGTGGAGAAGGGTGAATTCCCGATTGCAGCCGTTGCGCTCGACCACGGGCATATCTATGGGATGTGCGAGGGGTTGTGCGGCGCGGGCGCGAACGTGAAATGGGTTTGGGATCCCGACCCGAAAAAGCGCGAGCGCTTCCTCAAGAGCTTCCCTGAAGCAAAGGAGGCGCGGAGCGAGGAAGAAGCTATCTCCGACCCGGAGGTGAGGTTCGTCGCCGGAGCCGCCGTCACAAGCGAACGCTGTGCGCTCGGACTGCGCGTCATGGAAGCGGGGAAAGACTACTTTACCGATAAAGCGCCGCTTACAACGCTCACGCAGTTGGACGCCGCGAAGAAAACAGCCGCCGCCACGGGGCGGAAGTACGCCGTGTACTACAGCGAACGCCTCCATGTGGAAACTGCCGTCTTTGCCGGACAATTGATAGAGCAGGGCGCGATTGGGCGCGTGATACAGGTGCTAGGGCTGGGACCGCACCGTCTCAGTCCGTCAATCCGCCCGGATTGGTTCTTTTTGAAGGAGAAATACGGCGGTATTTTATGCGATATCGGGAGCCACCAGATCGAGCAGATACTCTATTACACCGGCGCGAAGGACGCCGATATTTCGTACAGCCGGATTGCGAACTACAACCATCCCGAATACCCGGAACTGGACGATTTCGGCGATGCGTCGCTCGTGACCGATAACGGCGCGGCGGGGTATTTCCGCGTAGACTGGTTTACGCCGGACGGCTTGCAGATGTGGGGTGACGGGCGCAGCGTCATCTTGGGTACGGAGGGGTTTATTGAGCAGCGTAAATATATGAATTTGGGAACAAATGACGGACCGGGACACCTCTTTTTGGCGAACGGTCGGGAAGAGACGCACTACAACGTGCATGGCAAGGTCGGCTATCCGTTCTTCGGGGAACTGATTCTGGATTGCCTCAACCGCACTGAAAACGCCATGACGCAGGAACACGCTTTTAAGGCCGCGGAGCTGTGTGTGAAAGCGCAGGCTCAAGCACAGAAGCTCTAAAAAGTCCGTGTTCGCCGAAGGCGAACGAGCGCAGCGCTCGCGAACAGGTGCCTTTGGCGCGGTATCGCGAGCCGGAGCGGGGAGTTTTTTAGAGTGACACGATCCCCTGAAGGGCGCGCGTAAGAGCGTCGATATCCCGTTCCCTGTTTTTGTAGGAAAACGCGGCTCGCACCGTCCCCAACGCCGCAGTACCGGCGGTGGTGTGTGCCAGCGGCGAGCAGTGCAGCCCGCCGCGAACGGCGATACCGCGGTCGGACAAGGCGGTCGCGACTGTCTCCGAGTCTTTACCTTCCACCGTGAAGGAGAACAGCGCTTTTTGGCAGACCGGATGAGAGTAAACACGCACACCTTTAATTTCGGACACTTTTTCCACCGCCTTTTTCAGCAGCGGATCGGCGTAGTCATATCCGTTTCTTCTTACAAATCGAATCCCCGCCGCGAGACCCGCCGCGCCCGGCGCGTTATGCGTCCCCGCTTCCAAACGGTCGGGCAGATAATCGGGCATGATGTGGCTGCGGGAATCCCCGCCGGTGCCGCCTTCTGTCAACGGCGGCAGCATTCCTCCGGGAGGTACCAAAAGCAGACCCGTTCCCTGCGGGCCGTATAAGCTCTTATGCCCCGGCATACACCAATAGGGATACAGATCCCCGTCAATCGGTACCAATCCTGCCGACTGTGAGGCATCCACGATCATCGGGATGCCTTTTTGCTTGCAGAGCGCGGCAATCCGCTCCACCGGCAGGACAAACCCGAACACGTTGGACATATGCGTGCAGACGCATAAACCCACGTCACCCTTCAACGCTTCGGCGAATTTTTGCACCACCGCTTCCGTATCAAACAGCGGCGTCGCAAGCGTAACCGTACGAACGCCTTTATATTCAAGAGATTTAAGCGGACGCACAACGGCGTTGTGTTCGTAGCCGGAGATGAGAACGGTCATGCCGCGCCTTGTCAGTCCTTTGATTGCCATATTCAGCGCATGGGTGGCGTTGTGCGTGAGGACAACGCGTTCCGAGCCGCTCATATGGAAGAGGTTTGCCGCCTCCTCGCGGCAGCTGAACAGAGCGTCGGCCGCTTTTTGCGCGGGCTCATGACCGCCGCGACCCGCTCCGCCGCATGTCGCAAGGGCTTTCTGCATTGCCGCCCAGACTTCGGGCGGTTTGTGCAGCGTCGTCGCGGCGTTGTCTAAATATATCAAGGGCATGGAATCACATCTCCGTTCTCCCTCTCGCAGAAGGTGTATCGCGCGGCAAATCCTGCGTTTTTCATTATCGCAACGGCACGTTCTAAAAACCTCTGTTCCACGCGAACGGCGTGGCCGCAGCCCGAATCGGTTAAATTGGCCGGGAGTCTTCGGATGGAAGCCCGCAAGCCTGCGCTGTTTAGTACACGCATCGCCCTCTGCGCGTAAGTGATCGAGCGGCACGCGATCAAAGCGTTTGCCATATGACGGTTCAACTCCTTTGGTTTACGGCGCGCATGAAAAACCCGCCCATAACACCATTGTATGAGCGGGACAGGAGGCGTGATAATTTATTGGCTCGGTATATTGTCGGGGGCGATCATCCCTATATTAGCAAACAAACGGCCAGCGCGGCGATTCCCTCGCCGGAGCCGGTAAAGCCCATCCCCTCCTCGGTGGTGAATTTTATATTTAAGGCGTCCGTGCCGAGACAGCGCGCCAAGTTCCTGCGAATTTCCTCGCGAAAGGGGGAGAGCGCGGGTTTTTGCGCGATTACCGTTGCGTCAACATTGATTACCGAAAAGCTTTTTTGCTTGACGCGGGAAACAACGATCTCCAACAGAGACAAGCTGTCAATATTTTTATACGCGGGGTCGCTGTCAGGGAAGAGCGCGCCGATGTCGGAGAGACCTGCGGCACCGAGAAGCGCGTCGATCACGGCGTGGGTCAGCACGTCCGCGTCGGAATGACCAAGCAGACCTTTTTCGAACGGCACGGTCACGCCGCCCAGCACCAGACGCCGTCCGGGAACCAGCCGGTGAGCATCGTACCCCTGTCCGATCCTCATATGGCGTCCCTCAGAAACGCCTCCGCGACAATCAGATCGTCGGGGGTCGTGACTTTAATGTTCCGCACTTCGCCGGGAACGATATGTACGGGGTAGGGGAGCGCTTCCACGGCGGCACTGTCGTCGGTGACCGCCAAGCCGTCCCGCAGCGCTTTTGCCAGCGCTCCTTTGATCAATGCCGATTCAAAGCACTGAGGCGTCTGCACGGCGACCAATGCGGAGCGGTCGGCGCTACCGGTGACGATGCCGTTGCCGGACACTTTGACGGTATCGGTCAGCGTAAGACCCGGAACCGCCGCGCCGTGTTCGATTGCCGCCCGTATAACGGCTTCGCACAGTTTCGTTGAAAGGCAGGGGCGCGCTCCGTCGTGGATCGCGATAATGTCGGCTTGCGTCTCAATCACGGCTTTCAGCACCGTGAGCGCGCGCGTCGCTCCGCCGCGCAGTACGCGCGAAACTTTCTTCAGCCCCAAATCGCGGCATAAAGAGGCAATCGGCAGAATGTCGCCGTCCCGCGCAGCAACGACAATCTCATCTACCCACATACATGCCTCAAGCGCGCGCAATGAATAGCCAATCAACGGAAGCCCGTTGATTGGCGTTAATATTTTCCCGATCCCCTTCATGCGGTCGGCGGAACCCGCCGCGGGAACGACGGCGGCGACAGTCGGACGCTTTTTCACGCCAGCTCCTTATTGATACGCCGCTCGACGTCGGCATATTCCGCGCTCTGGGCGAGTACGATTTCGGATATCAAAATCTGCTTTGCCGAATGCAGCATCTTACGTTCTCCCGTGGAAAGCCCCCGCTGCTTGTCCCGCGCGGTTAAACCCTTAACAACGCGCGCGACCTCCGAGAGGTCGCCGCTCTTGATACGCAGCATGTTGTCGCGGTAGCGGCGGTTCCAATTGGGGTTGCTCTCTATCTCCAGTCCCGAAAGGGAATGAATCAGGTCTTCGGCGGTGGTGCTGTCAACCACGGCGCGAACGCCGATGCCGTCGGCACTGTGAACCGGGATCATCACCAGCATCCCGACGACGGGCATCTTCATAACGTAGTATTGCAGAAGCGCACTGCCGGCTTTTTGGCTGACAATGTTTTCGATTACACCCGCGCCGTGCATCGGGTGAACAATCTTATCGCCGACCTCATACATATGCCGCTCCTCCTTAATTACCCAATCCCACTATCTCTATATTTCGTATTATACACCAAAAATTCACTTTTCACAAGGGGAAAAGTGAATTTTACGAATATTTTTGCGTGGAGCGGTTTTTTACGACGTTAAGTCAGAGCGACTGTCCCAGTTTAACGGCGCGCATGTTCGCGTCGAACATCTCGCGCTTGCGCTCGGGAACCGTCTTTTTCATCGCCGTTTCAATGACGCCGTCCCCGGCATCCGGCAGCGATTTAAGCAGCGCGCCCGCCATCACCATATTGGCAAGCCCTTTCAAGCCGTTGTCCTCGGCTGTTTGCGTCGCCGGAACGGCGGCGTATTGTATGTCGCTCCGTGAAAAATCCTCGGTGATAAATGCGGAATCGTAATACAGCGTTCCGCCCGGTTTGACGGATTTTTCAAAAGCGAGGAAGGAAGGCAGATTCATCGCCGCGAGGATATCCGGCTCCTCCACCAGCGGACTCCCGATGGCGGTGTCGGAGAGAATGACGCCGCACTGCGCCGTGCCGCCGCGCATCTCGGGACCGTAAGACGGCAGCCAAGATACCTGCCGCTCCTGCGCCATGCCGATATACGCGAGGTATTTCCCCATAAATAAAATGCCCTGTCCGCCGAACCCGGCGATTAAAATCCGTGTTTCCATGCTAACCTCCAAATTCTGAACTCAAAATCTCCATATACACCATATCGCAAACTTCACCGTCATGAAAATTCGCTTCGTGCCGTCTCCCAAACTCATGGAAACCGGCTTTTTTGTAGCAGGCGATACCTTGCAGGTTTCCTGAATTACATGTCAGCATGATGTTGTGCAAGTTGAGCGTGAGAAACCCATATCCCAGAATCAACCGTATCGCTTCGGTTCCGTAGCCTTTACCGCGCCGCTCCGCCTCTCCTATGAATAATCCGAGCGTTGCTCGGCGGTGGACTTGATTGATTTCCATTAAACTGATGTTTCCAAGCAATTCATCGCCGTCCTTCAGAACAATGGCGAAGTTTTGCCCTTCTGATACCATCCGCTCAAGATGTTGTTTTTCATTGTGAAGCGTGATAGGGTTTGAATATTGCCCGAGGTTGACCGCGACAGCGGGGTCGTTCAGCCACTTTGTGTAGATCTCCGCGTCGTCTGTATTCATCGGTGACAGATAGAGACGTTCACCTGTGATTTTTGGAAAGTACCGCATTTGCACAACCCTCCGTTCATATCGTGGGCGAACTCAATTCGGGCCTACAAGTTAATCCAGCCAACAA
>DBDP01000164.1 GCA_002293625.1 Clostridiales bacterium UBA929
GGGTTCATCAGGCGGGTATAAATATTGCCGCCTTCGCTGAGAGCGAAGCGCCCTTCCGCCTGCGCGGAGCTGTCAAAGACATAGGAAGCGGTTTGGTAGATGGGGACGGCGCGCGCGCCGGTGGCGGGATCGGGGGTCTCCTGCCCCGCGTGGACTTGCAGTGTTTCGAATTTCATGTTCATATCTCCTCTTGTAATAATAGTATTCCTATGGTATACTTAGGTTATAACAAAGGGCGCTCGAAGAAATTTATGCGGGAATTTTTGAGGCGCTTCCGGTAAAGGTGCTTACAATGAAAATTTCAACCAAAGGGCGTTATTCGCTGCGAATGCTGCTGGACTTAGCCGAACAAAAGGGCTTTGTTCCGCTTAAAGATGTTGCGGAACGTCAGGAGATTTCCAAAAAGTATTTGGAGCAGCTGGTGACACTGCTTAGCCATTCCGGCATCCTACGCGCGAATCGCGGGTATCAGGGCGGGTATATGCTGGCGAAGGAACCGAGCCAAATTACCGTGGGGCAGATTCTGCGCCTGACCGAAGGCGGCTTGTGTCCCGTTGCCTGTTTGGAGAACGATCCGAATCAATGCGGGCGTAGCTCCCGCTGCCAGACGCTGCCGGTGTGGATGGGATTGAAAAAGGTGATCGGCGATTATCTTGACAATATTACGCTGCAATCCATCCTTGACGGGGAAATTAAGTAAAGAGTGACAGATACCGTTCCCCCGTATCCGGCAGTATCACAACGATTTGCTTCCCCGCGTTTTCCGGGAGCGCCGCCGCCTGTGCCGCCGCCCACAGCGCCGCGCCGGAGGATATCCCGGTAAGAATCCCCTCGGTTCGCGCTAAGTCGCGCAGGGTTTGGTAGGCGCTTTCAACCTCCACCGTGGTGATTTCGTCAATCAGCGAAACATCGAGATTGTTTGGTACAAACCCAGCCCCGATTCCTTGAATCCCGTGAGGTCCCGACTTACCGCCGCTCAAAACAGGCGAGGCGGCGGGTTCCGCGGCGATAATCTTTAGGGTCGGGTTTTTCTCTTTTAAGTACCCTCCGGCACCGGTCAGCGTTCCGCCCGTGCCGACGCCCGCCACGAATATGTCAACCTGTCCGCCGGTGTCTTCCCAGATTTCAGGACCGGTGGTTTCTTTGTGCGTTTTGGGGTTCGCGGGGTTGTCGAACTGCGCCGGCATAAACGCGCCGGGTGTTTCTGCGAGCAATTCTTCCGCTTTCGCGATCGCGCCTTTCATCCCTTTCGCGCCTTCGGTCAGCACCAGTTCCGCACCGTATGCGGACAGCAGTTTGCGGCGTTCGGCGCTCATCGTCTCCGGCATGGTTAAAATGATGCGGTACCCTCTCGCGGCGGCAATGACCGCAAGCCCGATACCGGTGTTGCCGCTGGTCGGTTCAACAATTACCGCACCCGGCTTCAGCTTACCGCTTCGTTCGGCGTCTTCGATCATGGCGAGAGCGATACGATCTTTCACGCTTCCGGCGGGGTTGAAGTATTCGAGCTTGGCAATCAGTCTCGCGCCGAGCTTCTGCGCTTCGGCATAACGGTCAAGGGATAGCATCGGGGTTTTCCCGATCAGATCGGTGACGCTGCTTGCAATACGCGGCATAAAGACTCCTCCTTGTTGGTACAATACATATGGGATTACTATGCATTATACACGCCCCACAAACCCTTGTCAAGAGTTTTTTGGCGGCGCGCTTAAAAAACTTGGGTTGCCTTGCGTTTTTCATAAAACAATGGTACAATAATGGGGGGTTCGGTCAAATCACCGGCGATTATTGGATGAGGGATGAGTTCGGCATGGGCATTCCAAACGCGAATATGTTCGTAAGAATCAGCATTGATGACATACAGCCCGGAATTGTTTTGGAAAGGGATCTGTATAGCAGTCAGGGCGCGCTTTTAGCTCCCGCAGGTACGCTTCTTACGGAGGAAAAATATAAAACCCTGCTGCGTATCGGCATTCATGTCCTCGATTATGGGAAACTTTCCGACAATGCCATAGGGAGCATTCCATCGAAAAAGCAAGCGGAGTTTAACACTTTTTTGCAATCCTACGAGATACGCGAGCGGGAAGTAAGCAAGTACCTTCAGCAGATTGGCAACGGCGAGGAAATAGACGTAAAGAAAACTTTTGAGCTAACCGACAACGTTATTTCCCGCCTGAAAAACAAGAACGATGTTTTTCTGTATCTGCACTTTATCAAGGATTTCGATAACCATACGTTCAGCCATTGCAGCAACGTCGCCCTTCTGTGCAACGTGTTCGGGAGCTGGATGGGGTTCAGCGATAAACAGATCACAGAAATCACAATAACAGGACTTCTGCACGATGTTGGTAAAATGGGAATTCCCCTTGAAGTGCTGAACAAGTCCGGCAAACTGACACCGAAAGAGTTCAATCTTGTACAAAATCATTCCGTGATAGGATATAATTTGATTAAGCACCAGCCAATTCCCGATTCAATTAAGCAAGCCGTTCTGCTACACCACGAAAAGATGGACGGCTCCGGTTATCCGTTCGGGCTAAAAGGTTCCGAGATCAGTACATATGCAAAGATCGTGTCGATTTGCGATATTTACGACGCCATGACATCCGCCCGCAGCTATCACAAGAAGAGATGCCCCTTTGATGTCATCGCCACCTTTGAAACAGGGTTGTATGGCGAGATGGATACGGAGCTGCTATTCAAGTTCTTAAACAACATCGCCTTTGTATACTTGAACAGCACGGTTATTCTTTCCGACGGGCTTGAGGCGGAGGTGATTTTCATCTCCGAGAAGAAACCGTCCCGACCTATGGTAAAAACCGAAGACGGCACCATCCTCGATTTAACGGAGCATCCCGAATTGATGATCTCAAGAATCAAATGAGAATTTGCAGGAATTAATCCGCAATCGACCTGCAATACACCGCATAAGATGTCGGAACTACAGGCGGATTGCCATCCGCCTCTATAAATACGCGGAGGATAATTAAATGAAGCTATCCTTTTTCGGCGCGGCGCGGGAAGTAACCGGGAGCTGTCACTGCTTGGAAGTCTGCGAACGCAAAATTTTTATCGATTGCGGGCTGCCGCAGGGAAACGGTACGGAAGTACCTCCCGTCTTCCCGATTTCTGCCGCAGATGTAGATTTCGTGTTGCTGACCCACGCGCATATCGACCACGCAGGACGTTTACCGCTTCTAAAAAAACTAGGGTTTCGCGGTAAAATTTACGCCACCGCCGCCACCTGTGACCTCGCGTCCATCATGCTAAGGGATTCGGCGCATATCCAAGAGTCCGATGCCGAATGGCAAAACCGCAAGGCAAAACGTTCGGGACGCCCGGAAGTCGAGCCTCTCTACACCCTTGCCGACGCGCTGGCTGTGATAGACGACTTTATTCCCTGCGAATATGGGCAAATTGTCACGCTCGCTCCCGGACTGACCGCTTGCTGGCGTGATATCGGGCATTTGCTCGGCTCGGCATGCATCGAACTTTGGGCTGCCGAAAACGGCGCCACGCGGAAGATCGTATTTTCCGGCGATATAGGCAATATTCGCCAACCGCTTCTGCGGGATCCCGTCATGATCGGCGAAGCCGATTATGTTGTCACCGAAGCGACCTACGGCGACCGTTTTCACGCACCTCAACCGGATTACGCCGCCGAACTGGCCGCCGTTGTTCAACGAACCCTTGACCGCGGCGGTAACGTGATCGTTCCCGCGTTCGCGGTTGGTCGGACGCAGGAGCTTCTTTACATATTCCGGCATATTAAAGAACGGGGTTTGGTGCGCCGTGATTTCTCGGTGTATGTGGACAGCCCGCTGGCAAACGAAGCCACCACTGTGTTCATGCGCCACCAAGACGACTGTTATGACGAGGAAGCGCAAAAACTGCTGCGTTCCGGCATCAACCCAATCGGCTTCGAGGGTCTTAAACTCTCCCAAACCGCCGAAGAGTCTAAGGCGATTAACTTTGAAAAAGAACCTGTCGTAATCCTCTCCGCGTCGGGAATGTGCGACGCAGGTCGCGTCAGGCATCATCTGAAGCATAATCTTTGGCGTAAAGAGTGTACGGTTGTGTTCACCGGCTTCCAAGCAGAAGGCACGTTAGGGCGCGCGCTGCTCAACGGCGCGCCAACGCTTAAACTGTTCGGCGAGACCGTTGACGTGAGGGCGGAAATCGTCATGCTGAACGGCGTAAGCGGACACGCCGACAGAGAACAATTGCTAACTTGGGCGGGCGGATTCCGCCCCGCTCCCAAACGCTTTTTCGTGGTACACGGAGATTCCTTCGTCTGCGATACTTACGCCGCTCTTTTGGAATCCACGCTCGGCACAGCCGCAACAGTTCCGAATTACGGTGCCTCATGGGATCTCACGGCGGGGTGCGAACTGACCGCCGGTATCCCCCGCCCCGCTCCGCGCAAAAAGGGCAGAACCCCGGCTTACGGGAAACTCCTTGCCATGCAGCAGCGTCTCACCGCGCTGATCGATGGCGCGGGCGGCTGGACAAACCGCGATCTCGGCAAACTTGCTGACCAAATCGCGTCTGTTTGCGCAAAATGGGAACCATAATTTCGTAGGGGTCGATGGTAATCGACCCACTAATCCATATGCGTCTAACCGCCTGCGACCATTACGGTCACAGGCGGTTACTATTAACGGGTTTTTGTTTAACGGATACGCGGCGTGCCGGGGCGGCACGCCCTACAGGGCGTTAATTAATACTTCCCAAAGTCTCCGTTCGGAGCATACGCGGTCTTTTCCGGCATGGCAATCTGTTTCTTTGCTCCGTTGCCGCCGGAGGAAAGGCGCGCGTTTCCGTAGTCGCGGAGTTTGAACTGCGCAATCAGTTCTTCC
>DBDP01000030.1 GCA_002293625.1 Clostridiales bacterium UBA929
GCGGCACCGGCGGCGCGATTACCAAACTCGCCGCCGCCGACATCGCGCTTGAACGCGGCTTCCCGATGGTTATCGCGGGCGGCAGCGACCCCGCCGTACTGTACGGGATTTTACGCGGGGAAAACGTGGGAACAGTGTTCGCGCGGTAACACTTTCAGATATACAAAGAGCGTTTACGGATTGTGCGGGAGGTGCGCAAGTTGAAATTGGTAATCATCTTCGGAGCCGGCGCCGTGGGCAAGATGACGGTCGGGCAGGAACTGATGAAGATAACGGATTTGCGGCTCTACCATAACCACATGGACATTGAGCCGGTGATCGAAATATTCGGAAGCCGCGTGAGTTCCGCCGTGAATCGCATACGTGAGGTTATCTTTGATGAGTTCGTAAAAACCGATTTATACGGCTTGATCTTTACCTTCATGTGGGCGCTGGACTTTCCGTCCGATTGGGAGTATTTAGATAACCTCGTGGACATTTTCCGGCGTGGCGGCGCGGAAATATACTATGTAGAGCTGTTCGCGCTGCAGGAAGTCAGGTTACAGCGGAATGTGACTGAAAATAGGCTTCAGCACAAAGCATCAAAAAGGGATATTGAGGTTTCAAACGCGAGGGTGAAATACGAGGACTCAATGTTTCGCCTTGTGAGCAACGACGGAGAGATCCCTTTTAAAAATTACATAAAGATTGATAACTCAAGTCTGGCGCCAGATGTTGTTGCCGGAATGATAAAAGAAAGATTTTCGTTGTAAAAAACAAAGCAGGAGGTCACAGAATATGGTACGAGAACTTGCGGAGCGCTGCCAGGAGGCGTCGGCGCAGCTGCGCCTAGCCTCAACCGCGCGGAAGAACGACGCGCTGGAGCGGTTTGCGCTGCTGCTGGAACAAAACACAGGGCGCATATTGGAAGAAAACCAAAAAGACATCACCGCCGCCCGCGCGGACGGCATGAGCGAAGCCCTTCTCGACCGCCTCGCGCTTACCGAAAAACGGATCGGCGGTATGATCGGCTCGGTTCGGAAGGTTCTGTCCTACGCCGATCCGGCTGGCGGCGCGGACGGCGCGGTGCGCCACCCGAACGGAATGCTGATTTCAAAGCGGCGCGTCCCGCTCGGCGTCGTCGGCATAATCTATGAGTCCCGCCCCAACGTAACCGTCGACGTCGTTTCGCTGTGTGTCAAGAGCGGCAACGCCGCTTTGCTGCGCGGCGGGCGCGCGGCACACTTCTCAAATGTTATCCTAACGGAACTCGCGCACAAGGCGCTGCGAAGCGCCGGACTGCCCGCCGACTGCATCAGTCTGATTACCGAACATGACCGTTCTTCGGCGGTGGAGATGATGAAGCTGTCCGGGCTGCTTGACGCGCTGATCCCCCGAGGCGGCAAGGATTTGATTAAGACAGTCGCCGCAAACGCGGATGTGCCGGTCATCGAAACGGGCTGGGGCAACTGCCATGTTTATGTGGACGACGAAGCCGACCTCACGATGGCGGCATCGATCATCGTCAACGCCAAATGCTCCCGTCCTTCTGTCTGCAACGCCGCCGAAACGCTTCTTGTCGCGCGTTCGGTTGCGGCGGAGTTTCTGCCTAAAGCCGCCGCCGCTCTCGCGGAGCAAAACGTGCGCCTCCACTGCTGCCCCGAATCTTTGGAGATTCTCCGTAACACAGATATAAGTCTTCTCATCCCCGCCGAAGAAAGCGACTGGGAAACGGAATACGACGACTACGATCTCGCCGTCCGTGTCGTCGGCGGTTTGGAAGAGGCGACAGAGCATATCAACCGTTACGGTTCGGGACACTCCGACGCTATCGTCACAAAAAACTATTTTACCGCGCGTACCTTTACCGAGCGCGTGGATTCCGCCGCCGTCTACATCAACGCCTCCACCCGCTTCACCGACGGCGAGGAGTTCGGCCTTGGCGCGGAAATCGGTATATCAACCCAAAAGCTGCATGTCCGAGGTCCTATGGGGCTGGACGCCCTCACAACCACGAAGTTTGTCATTGAGGGCGAAGGGCAAGTGCGGGAGTAGGACGCGCATACAGACACAGAGCCGATAATCGACGAATGTAAAATCTATGCGCTCGCGGCACAGTAAAATCTTACCTCCGCGCTTAAGAAATACCGCCGTCTTTTCGATAATTCCCTTAGGGAGACTCTGCCCAAGGATGGGGAGAGACATCGAAAGGATGCGAGCGGTGTGAAAATAAATGCTTATGAGCGGCCGGTTGCGGCGGTATATACCTCTGTCGTACCTGCACTGGTAGACGAGGTGGATCCGTTTGACGATTTAGCGGCTGTTTTGGAGCTGTCCGGCGGGGAAGAAGACTTCATAAAAAAACTAACCGACAAAGAAGAAAAAGACCCATATGGTCTGAAAAAACTCTTAGAGGATGCCAAAAAGCCCGAGGCGTTACAGTCGGGCAAAGACCCTCTTGAGGACAATTCCGGCACGCTGACGCGGCGTTTGGTGTCCGCTATCTCGGCGGAAGAGGTGCTCTCGGTCATCTCCGACGCCTATAAAAACCTAAGCGCGGTGCGGATGGCCGCCGCATCTGGCGAGGGTGAGGAAGCGAAGAAAGCATACGCCATCATCAAACGCCTGAACAAGCTGATCTCGCGCGCCCAGCGCAAAATGAAGGATTTGGGCAAAGAGGCGATGCTGTTGCAAAAAAAGCAGCGCGCCGAGAAGCGGGAGCAGGAATTCCTCGCGAAGCAAATTCGCGAAGAGCTGGAGCGGCACATACGGGAGCGCAAGCAGCGGGAAAAAACCTATCTGCGCGACGCGCGTCCTTTGCAGGAAGAGGACTACGCGCAGACCGGCATTGAACCGATGTCCCGCGCCGAGCTGGAAGCCAAGGTCATGGCGCTGGCGCAGTCTATGGCGCAAATCTACAGCCCCGCCGCTGTTGGGGTTCCTGTCGCAGTCGGGGAATCCGCTTCCGCCGGCGGCACTGCCGTCTCAGACGGCGGAAGCGGCGGGGAAGCCTCCGTATCCGCCGAAGGCGGTGGC
>DBDP01000070.1:0-1636 GCA_002293625.1 Clostridiales bacterium UBA929
CCCTTCCGGCGGAAGGGGGCTACGTCCGGGAACGGGCGACCGAGGACGGTCGCCCCTACTCGACGGTAACGCTTTTTGCCAAATTCCGTGGTTTATCGATATCCAGGCCTTTGTTGGCGGCCACATAGTAAGCGAACAATTGCAGCGCGACAACGGACAGCGACGGGGAAAACAGCTCGTTGCACTCCGGCAGCACAATACGCGCCATTTTTTCGGTGGGAGCCGCCGGATTGCTCCCGATCAGCAAAACCTTCGCGCCCCTGCTGATAACCTGCTCTATGTTGCTCATGATTTTGCCGTAAAGACGCTCGCAGTTTGAAAGCGCGACCACCAGCGTGTCTTCCTCAACAAGCGAGATAGTACCGTGTTTCAATTCCCCGCCCGCGTATGCCTCGGAGTGGATGTAGGAGATTTCCTTCAGCTTTAGGGAACCCTCCAGCGCGATAGCGTAATCGACGTTCCGCCCGATGAAGAAGATGCTCTTATACCCCACACAGGACGCGGCGTACTTTTGAATGGCGGCGGTTTGCGCGAGGACTTCCCCCGTCTTGCCGGAAAGCGCTTCGATCTCCGAAAGCAAGGCGCGCTCCGCGCCCGGTAATACCGAGGAAAACTTGACCGCCAAAACATATAGCAGCAAGAGCTGCGCGGAAAATGCCTTGGTGGTTGCCACCGCGATTTCCGGCCCTGCCGCCGTGAACAGGCAGAAATCCGATTCCTTCGCGATCGTGCTGCCAACCACGTTTACGATGGCGAGGGTAACCGCCCTTTTTGACTTCGCCTCGCGCATCGCCGCGATGGTGTCGGCGGTTTCGCCCGACTGGCTTATCAGGATCACCAGCGTGCGTTCTCCGATGATGGCGTCTTTATACCGGAACTCACTGGCAAGCTCCGTTTCGGCGGGAATGCCGCACAGCCGCTCGAATACGTACCGCCCCACGACGCCCGCGTTGTAGGCGGAGCCGCACGCCGTGATGACGATTTTATCAATACGCCGGATGTCCAGTGCGTCGATCACGTTCTTATTATCACCTGACACCGCGGATTTTACCGTATCGCGGAGAACCTTCGGCTGCTCCATGATCTCTTTTTGCATAAAGTGCGGATAGCCGCCCTTTTCCGCGCTGCCGGAACTCCACGCCACGGTTTCCAGCGGCTTCTCAACAACCTCCCTGTCGAAGTTGAAAAATTTCACGCCGTCTTGCTTCAGCACGGCAATTTCTTTGTCTTCCAGATAGTAAACGCTGTTTGTATATTTCAGTACAGCGGGTACGTCGGACGCGATGAAGTTGCCGCGTTCCGAAACGCCGATAATCAAGGGATTATCCTTTTTGACCGCGATCAGCGTGTCCGGCTCGTCGAGGCACATGATGCCGAGCGCGTAGGAGCCTTCCAGCCGGTTTGTCACCTTGATGACCGTCTCGATAATATTTCCCGTGTAATAGTATTCGCAGAGCTGCGCGATAACCTCGCTGTCCGTCTGCGATGTAAAGGTCACGCCTTTGCGCTTCAGACGTTCTTTCAGGCGCGTATAGTTTTCTATGATGCCGTTGTGGACGACGGCGATTTTGCTCTTGCTCCCGACATGGGGATGGGAGTTTATGTCGGAAGGCTCCCCGTGCGTCGCCCAGCGGGT
>DBDP01000070.1:1726-1867 GCA_002293625.1 Clostridiales bacterium UBA929
CCCCGGTACTCCAGTTTTTTTAAGCCTTCCACAATAATGGGAACGGCGTCCTCGTCTCCGATGTAACCGATGATACCGCACAAACTGTTCGCCTCCTACAAAGAATTAACAAATAAACGCAGCCGGGACATCGCTTCCTTG
>DBDP01000070.1:2006-2148 GCA_002293625.1 Clostridiales bacterium UBA929
TTCTATACCCATCTTCCGAAACTCATGAAGCATGTAGCGGCGGCGCATATCGTACTCGCCGCGCATATCCAAAACGCTTTGCCCGGCGTTCCGCAGCGCCTCAAGCCCGCCGTACTGAGCCGTCGTCGGCGCGCACATGATC
>DBDP01000070.1:2354-2527 GCA_002293625.1 Clostridiales bacterium UBA929
TCGAGAATCGCGCCCGTGGGATTGTTCGGATAACTGAGCAGAATCGCCTTCGTTTTATCCGTTATACGCTCCTTAATGTCGCCGGCGGCCACGCGAAAGCCGTTGCGCGCGTCGGTGGGCACCGGCACCGGCACGCCGCCTGCCATCGTCACACAAGGGGAATAGGATACGAA
>DBDP01000020.1 GCA_002293625.1 Clostridiales bacterium UBA929
GGACGGCGCAGCATGGGAAAGGACCGTATAAAACAGCGCAACAGCGCAGATATAACCTGCGTTACCTGTCTGATGACGGCGTCAATCCAATCCCAACACAACCAAAGCCCGGCGGGCTGTAATGTTGTCGGCAAATCGGACTAACGAATCATCCTGACACCTCGCTTTGAAATGGGCGCTCGTAAAAACTCTTTGTTCGCCGAAGGCGAACGAGCGGAGCGGGAGTTTTTCGAGGCTACCGTATATTTGCAGTATAGCAGAAGGGGAAATAAAAATCAATAAGCCTTAATACAATATTTTTGCCACAGTGACGTCGTACAGCTTCGCCGGAACGTCATAAGGGGCGGGCAACGGCGGCAGTTCTCCGGCGAGGAGCTGCTTCGCGCCGTGGATCAGGGGCGGGAGGATGTCGGGATACACGGGAAACGGGCCGTGGGAGGGGTAGATCGTGTCAAAACGCCCGGACATAGCGTGCAGAGCCTCAAGGCTTTTTATGTACCGATCCATTTCCCGGCCTTCATCGAACATGTATATCATGCCGGCCTGTATGCTGTCTCCGGAGATCAGGAGCCTGTTTTCCGCGTCCAGCAGCGCGACGCTACCCGGCGTATGCCCGGGGATATGGATCACCTCAAAGCGGCGTCCGCCGATGTCGATCGAGTCACCGAGCGGCTCGACTTCGCTGTTCTGATTCTCTTCCCGGAAACGCGCTATATCGTCAGGGTGTATATAGGCGCGGTCAAATTGCGCATTCGCACGGATATGGTCACCGTCCGCGTGGGTGTTCACCAAAATGACCGGTAAATCGGTCAACTCCGCAACCAAGGCTCTTAAATCGCCCGTACCGTATCCGCTGTCTACCAGCAGGGCTTTGTCGCGCCCGGCGAAGAGGAAGCAGCGCACGCCGTTTTCCTCAATCCGCCAGCTGTTTGCGTCCATCTGTATGACCTCGTAGTTATTCTCCATTGAAGCTCACCCTTTCTGACATTTCCTGCGTCTAGCGTACTACAGCGTTGACAGGATGTCAATAGAAAAGCTGATAATGAAAAATCCTGTTGCGGCGGCAATATAAATATGCTATACTGTATCCACGAGGAGGCGATCGGGAGGAATGGACTCTCACAGTATAGCGGGCATACTGATTCTTTTTTGTTTGGTTTTACTGTCCGCTTACTTTTCCGCATCAGAAACGGCGTTTTTATCGATGAACCGCATCCGTGTAAAGAACATGATGGAAAACGGATCAAAACGGGCGTCGCTAGTGCTGAAACTTTACGACGGTTATGACAAACTGCTCTCTACCATACTCGTCGGCAACAATATCGTCAATCTGACCGCCGCTTCACTCGCCGCAGTCTTGTTTATCAAGCATTACGGAGATGTAGGCGCCACCCTGTCCACGATCGTGGTCACATTGGTGGTGCTGTTTTTAGGTGAGATCACCCCAAAAAGCCTCGCGAAAGAGTCGCCGGAAAAGTTCGCGCTGTTCTCCGCGCCGATTCTGTATGTTTTCATCATCATCTTGACGCCGTTGAATTTTATCTTCATCCAGTGGCAGAAACTGCTCGGCGTCATCTTCAAATCGTCTTCCGACGACCGCATCACCGAGCAGGAGCTTCTGAGCATCGTGGAGGAAGCCGAACAGGACGGGGCGATCGACGAGGAGGATAAGCAGCTGATTCACAGCGCAATCGAATACAACGACCGTGAAGCGTTTGACATCCTGACACCGAGGGTGAACATCGTCGCCATCCCAAAAGACACGCAGCCGGACGACATTGCCGCCCTGTTCCTCGAATCCGGCTACTCAAGGCTCCCCGTATATGACGAATCGGTGGACAATATCGTCGGCGTTTTGCATCTGCGCGACTTTTTTGACCGTATGGTGCAGAAACATGACCCGCTGGACAGCATCATCTCCCCTGCCCTCTTTGTCGCGCCCTCAATCAAGATCAAAGACCTGTTCAAGCTGCTCCAAAAGAAAAAGATCCACATGGCCGTCGTGACCGACGAATACGGCGGCACCGAAGGCATCGTTACGATGGAAGACATTTTGGAAGAGCTTGTGGGGGAAATCTGGGACGAGAGCGACGAGATCGTGGAGGAGTTTGTCGCGCTCGGCGACGATACATATAAAGTCGTTTGCTCCGCCAATATTGATAAAATGTTCGAGTTTTTCCATTTGCATCTCTCCCCCGAGATCGATTCTTCCACCGTCAGCGGCTGGATTATGGATATGCTGGGAAAGATCCCCGAAAAAGGGGACGCATTCGATTATGAAAACCTGCACGTTTCCGTGACTTCCATCGGTCAGCGTAAAGCTCTTGAGTGTATTGTAACAGTAAACGAGGATGAACCGTAGGGCGCGACGACCTCGGCGCGCCGTATTATTTGGGATTAAGTAAAAATACGGAGGTTTTTATGCGCATTCGCGACTTATATACGCCGGGAAAAACGGTGCTGTCCTTGGAGGTGTTCCCGCCGAAGGACGGCGCTTTACCGTTGCCGGAACTGGCGGCTCTGCGCCCCGCGTTCATCAGCGTCACCGTCCACGCGAGCGGCGACGTAGACGGGACTTCGGCGATCGCGGCTGAGATTCAGAACCGCCACGGCGTCCCCTCGATGGCGCATATGACTTGCGTCAACTCCACGCGCGCCTCCGTACGGCAATCGCTTGCGCTGGTGAGGGAACGCGGCATCGAGAACATCTTGGCGCTGCGAGGCGACCCTGTGGAGGGCGCGGTGTCCGGTTACCGCTACGCCGAGGAACTGATCCGCGATATTCCGAAAAACTTTTGCGTCGGCGCCGCGTGTTACCCGGAGGGTCACATAGAAAGCTCCGACCCGGAAAGCGACATCGACTTCCTAAAACGCAAGCAGGACGCCGGAGCGTCGTTTTTCATATCGCAGCTTTTCTTTGATAACGCCGTCTTTCTGCGTTTCACCGAACGGGCGAAGGCGCGCGGAATCCATATCCCCATCTCGGCGGGCGTGATGCCGGTGCTGTCGCGCAAACAGATTGAAAAGATGATTTTCCTTTGCGGCGCTTCGCTGCCCGCGCGGGTGGTGCGTTTGCTCTACCGTTTCCAAAACAGCGCCGAAGACCTGCGCAAAGCCGGCATTGAACTGGCCGCCGAACAGGCGCGGGAACTTTGCGAAACGGGCGCGGACGGCGTGCATATCTACACCATGAACAACCCGGAGGTCGCGCAATGGATTTTTTCTCACTGTTGAACACACCCGTCCTGCTCTTTGACGGCGGGATGGGAATGCTGTTGGCCGAGCGCGGCCTGAAACCGGGCGCTCCGCCGTATACGCTAAACACCGAAGCGCCGGACATCGTGCTGGGCGCGCATCGGGAATACGTCGCAGCGGGCGCGGATGTCGTCTCGTCAAACACCTTTACGGCGTCCGACCCTGCCGACGTCGCCGCCGGGGTGCGTCTCGTGAAGCGGGCGGGCGCGAAACTTACGGCTTTTTCGACCGGCCCGACCGGCAAACTGCTGGAACCGATGGGCGAAATGACCTTTGAGGAAGCCTATGCCCATTACGCCCCGCTGATGGCCGCCGCCGAACAGAGCGGCGCGGACTTGGTCATCATCGAGACAATGTCAGATCTCTATGAATGCAAAGCCGCGATTCTCGCGGCGAGAGAGAACACGAAGCTGCCCGTCTTCTGCACCGTCACCGTGCAGGAAAACGGACGCACGCTCACCGGGGCATCCCTTGCGACAGCCGCCGCCGCGCTGAAAAGCATGGGCGTCGCCGCGCTTGGCGTAAATTGCTCGCTGGGACCGGCGCAGCTCAAACCGTTGCTGCCGGAGTTTATTCAAGCTACCGACCTGCCGGTAATCGTTCAAGCGAACGCCGGAATGCCGCGTCTCGCGCCGGACGGTACCGCGTTTTACGATGTCACGCCGAGCGTCTTTGCCGAATACGCCGAGGGTTTTGTCCGGGCGGGAGCGCGGATTATCGGCGGTTGCTGCGGCACGACGCCCGCGCATATCGCCGAG
>DBDP01000088.1 GCA_002293625.1 Clostridiales bacterium UBA929
CCCTTCCGGCGGAAGGGGGCTACGATGTGATGTCGTAGGGTATGCCGACCCGACATACCGCCGTTCTCTCTCTTTGATGAAATAACCCCAAAAATTCCTATTGACACCCCAGTCTAACTGTGTTAGACTGGGGTTAGTCTAAGCATTTTAGTCTGGAGGGATTGCTATGGTTAAGAATGTTGTGTTGACCGCGGCGGAGGAAAAGCTCGCGGGGATTTTGTGGCGCGCCGCGCCGCTGACCTCGCCGGAGCTGGTCGCGCTGGCGGATACGGAGCTGGGGTGGAAGAAGTCCACTACATACACGGTGCTGAAGAAGCTCTGCGACAAGGGCGTCTTTCAAAACGACAACGCCGTCGTAACCGTTACGCTGACCCGCGAGGAACTGGCTGCCCGGCAGAGCCGTCGGTTTGTGGAGGATACGTTCGGCGGTTCGCTGCCACGGTTTATCACGTCTTTTTTCGGCGGCAAAAAGCTGACGCCGGAGCAGGCGGACGAGCTAAGACAATTGATAGAAGAACATGAAGGGGGCGGCGGTCTTGGATAAAGTTTTTATTACCATTCTGAACATGAGCCTGACCGGGGCGTTCGTCATCGCGGCGATATGCCTTGCGCGTCTGCCGCTTAAGAAAGCCCCGAAAATTATCTCGTATTGCCTGTGGGCGGTGGCGGGCTTCCGGCTTGTATTCCCGTTTTCCATCGAAAGCGTACTCAGCCTCATTCCGTTTAACGCGCGTACAATCCCGGCCGATATCGCGACACAAACCGTCCCGCGCATCAACAGCGGCATACCGGCTTTGAACAGCACCGTCAGCCGGATCCTTCCCGCCGCCGCGCCGGGAGCAAACGCGAACCCGCTGCAAATCTGGACGACCGTAGGCGCGATTGTATGGCTCGCCGGAGCCGCCGTGATGCTGCTCTACGGCGCGGCATCTTTTATCGTTCTGAAACGCAGGATGAAAAGCGCCGTCTGCGTAGAAGCAAACGTATACGAAACGGAAAACATCAAGTCGCCGTTTGTGCTGGGATTTTTTAAGCCGAAGATTTACCTGCCCGCCGATTTATCGGAGCGGGAGTATGTTCTCCTGCATGAGCGGACGCACATCCGGCGGCGGGATCATATCGTCAAGCTCGCAGCCTATTTTGTGCTGTGTATGCATTGGTTCAACCCGCTTGCGTGGCTCGCGTTTTTACTGATGGGCGCGGATATGGAGATGTCCTGCGACGAGCGCGTGCTGAAAGAGGCGGGAGGAAAGGCGGATTATTCGCGCTCGCTGCTGTCGCTCGCGACGGAGCGGCGGAGTATCGCAGGAAGCCCGCTGGCCTTCGGCGAGGGGGGTATTAAGGAACGGGTGAAAAACGTGTTGAAATTCAAGAAACACTCACGAATCATCGTCATATTGGCCGTTGCGCTCGCGGCGGCGCTGAGTCTGGGGTTCGCTGTGAATCGTGCGGTTCGCGACCGCGAACCTCTGATCGAAATGACAATCACCGACGAAGAGAATCCGGCGTTTTGGTTTACCGAGATGAAGCTAAATTGGGGCGAGAGGGTGTATCATGTAGTGTCGATGCCTGATCCGCAGCGCGGCAGGGAGATCGGGTACGCGCGCGACACGGCAAGCGAATGGCGCATTTTTGAGATCGAAGGGTACAGCCGCGACGAGTATCTGCTCGCGGTGGAGAGCGAGGACGTATGGCGCGTGATGAGCGTATATCCGCCGGAGGAACCCATAAAGCAATATGTTTTGGAGAACGCGACGGAAATTCAACGGGCAACACGTCTGCTTTCCGTTTCGCTGTATGCCGACGGCACGGCACGCCTTCCGACACCGCCGGTCGGCAGCGCCATGCCGCTGTCTGGATGCCGCTACACGTTTGAAGGCAATCAGTTGCTCATCCGCGACGAGCGGGACGACGTAATCGCGCGATTTACGGTTGTCGACGAGAACACGATTGTGTTCAATGAATCTTCCGTTCTGCTGTTTGCGGACGAAGGCGCGCGGTATGTCACACTCGCTCCGGCGGCGTATGAGCCAAATGTGTGGGTTGATTACTATTACGATGAGCAAATGCCGTGGGACGGCGGTGTAGAGATCACACTGCCCGAGTTCCCCGGCGTCACCTTTCGGTGGACGCCGAGCAGTGTAAGCGCGATCGCCGGCGGCAAAGAAAGAGAACTCTTTATGGGGATGCCCGTCTGGAACGTCTATTTCGCGGACTTAAACGGGGACGCGCTGCCCGAAATCTGCGCCACGGTCAGCTTCGGTTCGGGAATGGTCGACGACCGCGTGATTGTGTATGATATTGCCAATGATACGGGGTATTTCCTGAACGATCGCGGGTATTACGATTACACGCTTTCCCTTGAAAACGGGCGGCTTTTGGTGACGCAGACCCGGTATTCGGAGCGTCTGCGAAGTGTGGAACTCCCCGCGGAGCAGCGGCACATCGTGACGGGAGAACTCGCGATCCAAAACGGGGAATTGGTCGCGATAGGCATAAACCGAACAATCCCGTCCTAAGACGGCGCGGCGTAAAGTTGGGTGGAGTAGTAGCGGTAGCCGCCGCTGCCGGAGACGTTCCCGACGCCCATTTCGGTAAATCCGTCGCTGATGATGTTCTTCCTGTGGTCTGGCGACTCAATCAAAGCGTGGAGGACGCCGACGGCGTCGCCGTATCCGGCGGTGATGTTTTCTCCCAGAGCGCGGTATTGGTATCCGGCGGCGGCTGCGCGGTCAGCCGCCTCTTCGCCGCGCTTGTTGGTGTGTGCGACATAGGTGTTGTCGTGCATATCCTGGCTGTGCGAGCGCGCCGCGCCCGCTAAGGTGTCGTTCCATTTCAGAGGTTCCGTGCCGTGCAGACCGCGGAACGCGTTTGTCAGCTCGTATATCAAACGTTCGCTAAACGGGAACGATACCCGCACGCCGGGCGCGGCAAACAGCACCGCGTAAACCCTGCCGCCGTCGTTCGCGTCTTTATATTCTGTCGCTGTGACGAAGTGTACGGGCATCGCAGCCGGGCGGGAACCCGGCATGGTGTACACCGCGTCCGCCTTGCCGTTTTTGAAGTGGACCATGTTAAATACGGTATACGAGGTGTTGTGGTAAACGCTCCATTCGCCGACGGAGCATACGGGCGAACCCCATCCGTCCGGGTTGTCGTCCAGCGTGACGACGCGCTTCGCACCGTCCCACGAGACACCGATGCCGAACAGATCCGCCAGTTTCCCGATCGGGACGTAATTGGTGCCGTTGTAGCCGATGCTGTAGGGAACCGAAGCGCCGTTGCCGAGAGTTAACGATTCTCCTTCCTTCGCAATATCCCGGTCATTCACGCGGAGATTGATTCCGTTGAACGTAACGGGCGTCTGCTCCGCTCCGGCGGGATTCACCAGCGAGAAGAATAGCGCCGCCGCAATTATTCCGGCCAGCAGGCTTCCGAGATGGATCTTCTTCATTCTAAACACCCCAGTTTTTTAATATGATTGATTGTAAACAGAAATCAAATAATTTATAATTAAGAATTACGCATTATATCTGAATGCGCGATGTCGTATTCAGATTCGCGTTAATATTGCATAGTTCTACATGTGTTTATATTGACATTATGCCTCTTTCGTGATATTGTTAATCAGAAGCTCTATAAAATTTTCGTGTTCGCCGGAGGCGAACGAGGAAGCGTTTGCGAACATACAACTCCAGTAAATTAGGAGGCATCTGAATGAAGAACCTGAAAGTGTCCATGAAACTAGTTATCGGCTTCATGCTGGTCATCGTGCTGATGGTTATCTTGGCGGTGTTTGCGGTTACGCAAATGTACTCCATCGAGAGCAACTTCACCACCGCGATCAATAACCCGCTGACCGTCAAGGAGAGCATCCGGGAGTTCCAAGTGTATTTCCGGGAGGTCCGCATTGCGATGGAAGCCGTTGTGATTTATACGGAGAGAAACCCGGAACAGGCTGAAGCGCAGTACGCATCCGGCGTCGCCTCGTATGATATCGCGATGGCAGCCCTTGATAAGGCGGAAGCCGCCATAACGTCCAACCCTAAAATGAAGGAGGAGGACAAAGCCCCCCGTGTTGGAAAAGTGAACACGATTCGAGATTTGGTGGGTCAATACCGCACGGTATTGCTTGATCCGATACAAGCCGCGATGCGGACACAAAATGATGATGAGACATTTGTGTTCATGACGGCCGCCTCCGATATAACAAGGCAAATTAGAGAGAACGCCGACCAAATGTTTGAGACGAGCGATACCACAAGCGCCGAATACGTAGCAAACTCCGAGAGCGCCTTAAGTCTCGCGGTGATTCTGATGATCGTCATCGCTTTCATCGCCGCGGTGGTATCCATTGCCCTCGCGCTCTACATCTCCCGCTTAATCAGCAAGCCGCTGGTTATCCTCTCCTCCTTCATGAAGAAAGCCGGAACATCCGGGGATATCGTCCTCACACAGGCTGATATGGACGTTATCGGGAAGTATGGCAAACTTAAGGACGAAACGGGAGAGACCATCGGCAACACCGCAACGTTTATCTCTCACGTTACCAATATATCCGATATCTTGGGTGCCATCGCGAACGGCGACTTAACGCCGGAAATCAAGCTGCTTTCCGAATCCGACACGATGGGTCTCTCGCTCAAGAAGATGCTCGAAAACCTAAAC
>DBDP01000084.1:0-2239 GCA_002293625.1 Clostridiales bacterium UBA929
GCGGAACGCGAACCAAAACACCAATCCTACGCAGTCATCGGCTGCGGAAACGCACTACATCGGCAACGTCAATTCGCGAGTATTTCACCGCCCAAGCTGCTCCGGCCTTCCCGCGGAGAAGAACCGTATAACGTTTGATTTCCGGGAAGACGCGGTCGGCGAAGGGTATAAGCCCTGCGGGATTTGTGAGCCGTAATAGATAGGATGGTTGTATATGGTGTCCTTTGAAAAACTAATCATAAAAACAGACGCGCCGAAACCTTCAAGCGCGCCCAAAAATCATGTTGTAAATTCAAATAACCTCAATGCACCTTTTACGCATTATAACACAGAGAAACCCGCGTTTCTGCAATCCCCGGAGATCGCGCCGGAACGCGAACTATCAACCGTTACCCCCATAAGCGTTGTTCAACGGGTATTGAATGTTTATGGAGTAAATGATCGGGTCTACACCCAAAACGCGGTACGATGGAATAGGATACTTGCGGAAAAAGACATTGTTCACGGAGTACATCCGTTTCAAAACAACGCTGCCATAGTTGCGCTTATTGCCGCAAGAGAAGATGTATTGGGGGGGACGCCTTGGATGGAAAAAAAAGACGTTCCGAATGAATATAAAGTTCTGCATGACTTTGAGCATCGGAGTGAATCGACTGTCGTTTTCAATGCAGTAGACGGTCTTTGGGCATCAGCCTTTCGCGATCTAAAAGCTATCATAAAGGCAGGACTTGATTTAGACAAAAGAAACGCGGTCGGTGATACCGCCGGTATGGGTTGGGGCGCTATTATACCCTATCTGCGCGATACGTTACAACCTATTGGGTATTTAGGTTTTGTCTTTCAGTACAATGTAGATTTAACAGGAGGACATGGTAAAGGTGATACATGGGAGGCGCGGGTCGCGGGAGTAGGAGGTGCCGCTAAATGTTTCGGTGCGATTCCATATGCGACGCATGGACTCGGCACCGGCGCTTTACACGGAAGCTTGGGTGAAGTTAGAAATGTTATTGCTCTTCATAACGACTCAATAGACAACTACTACGAAGCGCATTTTGGAGCCTTGTAACCGCTGTGCGGTATTATTAAACAGGGGATGAGTTTATCGTATGGAACGCGAATACGAGCGATAGTCAATCATTGACAAGCGGGAGGAAAAGTATCCTCTTAGACTGGCGGCTGAGGGGTGTGAAAATAATCTCTTGCCAATATCGCGTAATACGCTGAATCGCAAATGCCTTGATTGCTCCAATCGGATTCAAACAGTGTTCCTTCATAACGAAATCCGGCTTTTTGCATCACTTTTCCGCTGTTTGGGTTTCGAGGGTCGTGTCGGGATTCAATGCGATTTACACCGACATCATCAAAGAAAAAACGCACGAGCTGGATTAGCGCTTCCGAGGTGTACCCCTTCCGCCACCAAGCTTTGCCGATGCAGTACCCGATATGTACCATCTTTGTTTGTTCTTTCTGATTAACAACCCCGATGCTGCCGATAGGCTGACCTATTTCTTTCAGCTCAATCGCCCACTGATAAAAATCGGGTTCCTCATAATGCGAAAGCCAAATATCCGATATAACACCTCGCGTTTCCTCAACCGATTCATGCGTTTTCCACATGAGATATTTCGTGACATCCGAGTCACTCGCCCAATTTGTATATACAGCCGCATCATCTTCCGCTCTGAACCGGCGTAGGATAAGCCGCTCCGTTTCAAGCGGTACGGTTCCCGTATGTTTCATCATCAAAAACCTTCCTTTGCTATTAATTAGAGGAGAAACCTATTGCTACTATAATACCAAATAACACTGTAGTCAACCCGAATCCTCTTCATTTTGAAACCGTGGGGGCGGTTTCCCGCCCCCAAAATATACTGCTGTGTCGCACTGAAAATTCCCCGCTCCGGCGAACATAGGGTTTTACAGCGCTTCTAGTACCCCGTCCTCGGCAGCTTGCCGGGAACCGCATATATGGCGGTAACGCAGGTACTGTTGGATACCACCCACTCACTCCCGTATTTCCCGCCGACATCGCACTTATTCGCGAACTGAAAACCGTTCGGTAGATTCGGAAGTACCTTCATATAGAGCTGCGGGCATACCACTTGCGAAAATCCCGCCTTCACCGTTCCGAACACGAAGGTTACGGCGGTAACGTACTCATCATTGCGAAGCCCCAGCGAAACATTGGAACAATCAATCGCATGATTCTTCGTCGTGCTGAGATTGTCCGCGATGATAA
>DBDP01000084.1:2275-2866 GCA_002293625.1 Clostridiales bacterium UBA929
GGTAAGACGCGCGGCATTGGCCGGCAGCATGTCGCGCCAATAGAAATCGGTCAGCGGCACAGAGCCGGTGTTCTGTACGGCTTTGATCGTGTAAGGGATTACGTCGCCGGACATGGCTTCGGCGTTGCCGGTTTTCTTAATGTAAACCCCAGTGTTCGCGCTGTAGTTGAGATACTCCAGCTTGATGATTTGCGTCGCGAATTCCAGCTCAATATCAAGCTGGCGGTCTGAAACCTTATACCACTGCGGCGCCTGAACTTCCTTCACGACATAGCGCCCAAGAGGCAGCGGCTTCGATACGGCGCGTCCGTCGCTGCCGGATATGAAGCGGTCGATAAGGTTGCCGGTTCTGTGGTCATATGCTTCAAAGACCGCGCCCGCCAGCGGCGTACCCGCGGGCAGACCGTTGACTTCGTTATCGTCGCCGCTCTTTTTCATGATCTGAATCTGCCCCATCTGCGGGGTATTCTCCCAGCGAATCTCGGTAACTCTGCCGGAAGTGAACTCCACCGTCTTGGGTTCATCGTCTAAGTAATACCCCGCCGCCGCTTTGGTTTCGCGGATGGTATAACGTCCTTCCGGGATGATCCC
>DBDP01000089.1 GCA_002293625.1 Clostridiales bacterium UBA929
GCTTGTTTATAGAGGTGCCTTATAGTATAATAATTGCAACACGTATGTTGTATTTACAACGAAAGGGAGATTTTTTGAAAAAGGTTTTTAACGCTGTCAAAGACAATCCCCTGTTCAACGGGATTGCCTTCAGCGACTTTGAGAGGATGTTTCCCTGCCTGTCCGCGCGGGCGGCGACGTATAAAAAAGGCGGTATAATCCTGCTTTCGGGTGACGCTGTGACGTTCGTCGGGCTTGTCTTGTCGGGCGGCGTAAAAATCATGAAAGAAGACAGAGACGGGCGGGTCAGCATCGTGACCGAACTGTCCGTATCGGACACGTTTTGCGAAGTCTTTGCCTGCGCCGGCGTATCGCACAGTCCTGTTACCGTTGAAGCCGCAAGCGACACGGAGGTATTGCTGATTGATTACAAAAAAATCATTACGGCCTGCTCTTCTTCCTGCCCGTTTCACACCAAGTTAATAGAGAATATGCTTGGTTTGGTTGCGAAGAAGAACCTAATGCTTCATCAGAAAATCGAGATTCTCTCCAAGCGGACAACGCGGGAAAAGCTGTTGTGTTTTTTTGATGCGCAGCGCGGCGCGGCGAAAGCGTTCACCGTTCCCTTCAACCGCGAGGACATGGCGCAGTATCTCTGCGTTGACCGCAGCGCTATGTCGAACGAACTCTCTAAAATGCGGAACGACGGCTTGATTCGGGTTCATAAAAACGAGGTTGAGTTGTTGTGAACCCTGCCTAGCCTTTTTGGGGGAACCCAAGGAAATTAGGCTTGAAAACCCCAGCGCGTTGTGGTATACTGACTGTCGGGGCATGTTGATAATTGCCCGCTCCGGCTTGCGACACCGCGCCAGAGGCGCCTGCTCGCAAGCACTCCGCTCGTTCGCCTCGCGGGCGAACACGCAATTTTCAACACTTCATTTTTTGCCGGAGTAGCTCAGTTGATAGAGCAGTTGATTTGTAATCATCAGGTCGTCGGTTTGAGTCCGACCTTCGGCTCCATGGAAAACGCTTGAATCCGAAAGGGTTCGGGCGTTTTTGCTTTTGGTTTTCAAGGTGCATTTTTCGCCAATACGCCATCAGTACGCCATCGGACGTAATAGGCTTCAAACACAAATGGCGGCTGCCGGGATATAACAGCGAAGCGTTGAAAATAGCGCAAAAAAAAACCGCGCGTCCAACATGGCGCGCGGGGTTTGTCAATGGTTATACAGGGGTACCCATCAAGAGTCGCAATGTGAACACTCCGGCACCACAGCTAAAATCCAGCATGGAACCGTTCTCGCGCGCGAATGCAGTGATGGAGCGCACGCCGATGCCGTGACCGGTTCTACTCGTCAGCGGCAAGATAATAACGCCGCCGTATGGGGCAAAAGCCGTGTGCATGACGAGAGGGTTGAACAGAAAGTGTACGGCTGTACCGTAGGCTGCAAACACCGCCAGTGTAAGCAAAAGCCCGTACTTCGGTCGGAAGCAGAGGAACAGGGAGGCAATGTTTACAATCAGTACGACCGGTCCGATCATTTGAATCGCAAGCTCAATTTACGTGTTCGCACACCTCCCAAAAACGTAATGCAGGAACATATAGGTTGCAGACAAAGCCGTTTTGCTCCGAGCGAAGCGATTTGTCAAGTTTTCGAACTTGCTGGGCAAAACGGTGCATGGCTGCACGACAATGTCTTCGGTTTGGGAGCAGTATAGCATACGGCGAACAGATGGGCAAGGGGGAGGGGGTGGAGTTTAAGAATCACAGCAGCATCGGCTGTATCATCGTTACCCACAACAGAAACACTACCGGCACCCACAGCATCAAGACAATCACACCGCCGGTCGCACTTACGGCGATATGCGCGATCTTCCACCGTCTGAGGAACGCCGTTAACGCCATGATCAACAGCGGGAGGTAAAAGAGATAGCTTCCCGACTGGAAAAATACCATGCTCGCGATCGAAAGCAGTGTCAGTAACCCCATCATTATGTGAAGAAACGATAGCTTTAACCGTTTGCCTCTAAACTCAATAACGCCGTATGCCAGAGCAAGACTACAGCAGAGCGCACCTAGTATATACGACCAAAAACCGCTGATCGACACCAGCACACCCGGCAGGATCGGGAAGTATACGCCCTCTTGAGGCGCATCGTGCAACATTTCTAACGGGTTATTAGCCGCATAGTCCGCAAGCGAAAGGGTGGTTTGCAGATACTGCCACGCGGTATCCCGGCACAAGTTTTCATAGGAATCGGTTGGCATATGGTAGGTTTCCACGCCCTCCACCGCCGCAAAATTGATTCCTTCGTATCCGGCGTTAAGGAATGCCGTAAGGTCGGTATAATTCGGCATCATGGCGTAAATCGATGCCGCCCATGACGTACCAATCGGCTTCGCGCCCGATTTAACAGCGGCCTCTACTAAGTTATATGCTTTGGGCGAAGTTTCAAACAGGAGCAGAGCCCCCCGATTACCCCGTGCCTCCAGATTGATTACCATGTCGATTGTCTCTTTCCAATCGGGGTGTGACTTAACGAACTCCCAAGCGCCCCAAAGCCCTTCCTCCTCACCGTCGGTGAACAGGAAATATAAATCGTTTTGCAACGCACCGTTTTGCGATTGTTCCCGTAACGTTTCCAGCATAGCACATACCGCGACCATATCATCCGCCGCGCCGGGACCGTCGGAGGTACTGTCGTAATGGGAGACGAACATCGCGCTCCGCTCAGAATCCGGGGCGTCTAGTTTGACAAGGATGTTATGTACATATACGTTCTCCGTTTCCTCGAGCAAAGGGAACGAAAAGATTTCTTCCGGGGTATAAATCCCATTCTCCGCATACATGTCCTTGTTTTGCGCCCACCATTCGTCCAGCGTAACACCGTCTTCCATTCGAAGAAAGTTGTCTATTGCGTCCCGCATCGTCACCTCTTCCGCTTCCACCGCGGGGAATAAACCCATTCCCTCAATTTCCGCCAGTATCTCTGCCCGGACGCGCTCTATCTCAGCGGAACCGTTCGGATGCGGCTCCGCCGCCAACCTTTGTATATTGCCCATCATACGCTGATACGCGGGCGAATCCTCGTCCGCGCTTGGCGGTTTGACCTGCCAAAGACCGAGGACGATACCAACGGCCAGCGTTGCAAGGACGATTGAAACACGCAGTAATACTGTTTTATGTTTTTTCATGGGATTCCCTCTTTCTAAAGCGTTTTCCGTGCGAGCATAGATTTGTTCAAACAGTATATCACAAGGGATTTGATAACCGGATGTCAAGTTTACAAAAGTCCTCACGGATTTTCGCTCTGCCTTTCCTTCTGCTCACTACAAGTAAAACTCCGACTTTGTGCTTCGCAGGAACAAACCCGACAGCGCGTCTTTCGGTTCGCGCCCATGCTCGAAAACATCGTTCACGGCGGCGCAGATGGGCAGATCGACGCCGTATGTCTCCGACAGGCGCATTAGGGAGCGCGCGGTCGCCACACCCTCGGCAAGCTCATGGAACGCCTCCCCCGTGATGACGCATTCGCCGCAGCGGCGGTTGTGGGAATAGGGGGAGAAGAGGGTCGCTTGATAATCCCCAAGGTGACAGATGCCGTAGATCGTCAGCTCGCGCCCGCCCATTTTGGCGGCAAGACGCGATATCTCCCGTGCGCCCCGCGCCATTAAAACGCCTTTCAGGCAAGAAGCGGAAAGCCCGTCCAGCATTCCGGCGGCAAGTCCCACCACGTTTTTCGCGGCCGCGCCCGTTTCGGTGCCGATCAGGTCTTCGCCGTAATAAAACCGAATCAGGCTGCTGTTCAGCCCGTCCGCCAGCATTCGCGTGAGGGCGGCGTCCTTTGAATCGATGACCATACAGTTTGGAATGCCGCCTACAAAATCCTGCGGGTGTCCGGGACCCACCCAAACGGCGACCGGCACATTTCCGAGACATTGCTCCGTTACTTGGCTCAGGCGCAGACCGGTACTCTCCTCCAGCCCTTTCATGCACAGCACCAGCGGGACGGACGGACACTCCGGCAGGGAGGTCAGCAGAGTCCGAAGTTGCTGCGCGCCGACGGCAACGAGAATCGCGTCTCCGAACGTCAGCGCCTTACGGATGTCGTCGGTCAGCGTGACGCTTTCCGGCAGTTCGACATACGCGTTGCGGCGCGTTTTTCGCAGGTCTTCCAAAGACCGCGAACCGGGACGACCCCAAAGCGTCACCGCGTGACCGGTTTTATCGGCGTACCACGCAAGGAACGATGCCCAGCGTCCGCTTCCTAAAACGCTGATATTCATAACATTTCTCCTTTGTAAAGTCCGTGTAAAGGTTTGTATTACGGATTATTAATACTATTTAATAATATGTTAATATCCCGAGCGTTGTTTTGTAACAGATGGGTGGTATTCTAATACTGCAAGCAGGCAGTAGCGTTTTTATCTTTTTCCCCTCCTATACAAGAGCCCCCGCCGTTCGGCGGGGCGCTTTTGCGTTACGGGAACATCAGCAGCAGACGCTTGAGCGTTATGCTCTCGTTCGGCACGTAGGGGTAATTGACAAGCATCACGTCGTCGATTTCTTGCTCGGTAAGAAAATCCGCGATTTTTAGCTTCGGAAGCTCCGGTTTATAGTTGAACTTACGGTAGTCTACCACGTACACGTCCTCGTAATGCGCCAGCAGGAAGGGGATAAGCGCGTTGCCGTATGACTCCTTAATAACGGCGATTGACTTGCCGTTGGCGACATCGGTTTTGTAGTGGATAATCGGCTGGTCGCCGCCGATAAAGCACTCATACTTATTGCCGCCGACTAACTTCGTGTTGACGACCGGGATGGGCTGCCCGTCCTGCATCGTGCCGTCGGCGTAGCGTGTCCCGACGGTCTCTGTAGGCGGTAAAAAGTATTCGCAAATATCGGGGTTTTCACTGACCGCGGCAGCAGCGGGCTGGTTTTTGACCTGCGCGTAAAAGGAGCCGAGGAAGTTTTCATACTGCCCCGTTTCCCACCCGGAGATGTCGGACGGCTCGTAGCCCATCGCTTCGCAGAAGCCGGTATACGCCCAATACGCGCCGCGCGCCGTCCAGTGGTGGTCGGAACGGAAAAAGAGATACTCGTCTTTGTGTTCCGAAATCGGGGTGAACGCGTCGACGGCCGTAATCCGGCTGTCCAGCATTCTGTACAGTGTCTTGATCATCCGTCCTTGGTCACGCGCGCCGGTTGTGTAGTCAGACGGCGCGTAGAAGGGGTAACTGTTAGGTACCACCATCGAAATGACGTTTATCTCGGGCAGCGCGTCTTGGAGCCGCCCCAGCATATCGGAGTAGAGCTGGCTGTTTGCCTCGCTGGCGTAAGACATATGCAAAATGCGGTCGCCGACGATCAGGTAACCGCCGGTTTCCGCGTCAACATTCGGCTCCGGCGTGGGAGACGGTTCCGGTGTCGGAGACGGTTCCGGCTCGTCTGACGGAGCCGGGGTTTCAGCCGTCGGGCTGGGTTCGCGGGAGGGGGAAACTTCCGGCGGGGTGGAAATCCCCGGCGAAGGAGAAACCGATATTTCCGGCGGGGAAGGGTCGTTAAAATCCAACCCGTCGCCGTCGCCCAAATTGAAGTCGCCGCCGATAAAGAGGATGTTGTCTTTTTCGGGCAGCGGGATATAGAGGAAGCTGTCCACTATGCGCCCGGCGGCGATCAGCGCTTCCCGCCCCGGAAACTGGTCGGTGTAGTATTCGGTGAAGTCCGCCGTCCAGTCGCCTTGAAAGAGAGCGCCCAAAGAAAACGGGGGCTGCTGCGTAAGCGTGCGGTTTTCTTCCTCCGATTTCGCGGCGTCCTTGTCCCATGCGGAATATATCCCCAATCCCGCAAGCGGCAGGAAGAAGCAGAGGGTTATGATGACCGACCAGCGTTTGGACATATCGTGCCTCCTGTGTTACTGCCTATTTTTTGAGCCGATTTACCGAATTCATGTAAACCTAAGGGGTATAATAACAATCCTCCGTCAACCTAGCGGGGTTTTCGTCTATATATGCCCAGATACGTTGATAATCGGCTTCATTACGAATGATGTGGTCGTGGTACGAACGCTGCCACATGGAAAAGCCGATGCTCTTATTGATCATTTTCTTTAATGCGGCGATTATGGTTGGGATTAGCATCGTAGGGCGTGACGACCTCGGCACGCCGTCTTTTACCCGAATTATCATGTGAATATGGTTTGGCATAATAACATATTTTTCTAAAGCGACATTGTAATGATCTTCAATTTGCAATATATACTTCTCAACGATCGTTCCGTATTCAGATAATATAGCGTGTGGAGCGCCGAGGTCGTCGCTCCCTACACCAATCCTTCCCAGCATCTCATGTTTATCTTTAACACATATGGTAAGGAAATACGCGCCGTTTTGCGAATAATCACACCCCGAAAGCCTCATGTTCTTTCTCGCGGTCAGCTCTTTCATCCCATTAAAACCTAAAATACAAAAACGGGTTATAGCTCTGTGCGGCGAGCGAGACGGTGCAGAGTAACAACACGGCGGAGTTGTAGCACAGCGCAAGAACGGGCTGCGCTTTCGGCAGGGCGGTTTTCCGTACCCATTCGGCGAAGGCTTTTGGCAGCGGGCATGCGGCTACGATGCACAGCAGCAGCAGCGGCAGCCGCCCGATCCAAAGCGAGGCGGTCTGTGCGCCGACAGCGCCGTTCTGCCCAAAGAGACACCCGAAGAAGGACGCCATCCGGTTTATGTCGGTGAAGTAGAACAGCACCCAGCCGATCACGACGGCGGGGAAGGTATACACAGCCGAGGCAACGCGTCCCGCGCCGGGCAGGAAACGTTTCAGCACAAACCGCTCAATCGCGAGCCAAACGAAGTAATACAGCCCCCAAAGGATAAAGTTCCAAGACGCGCCGTGCCACATGCCGGTGAGGAACCACGTCATAAACAGGCTCAAAAACACGCGCTTGCGGTTGCCGCCCAGCGGGATATAGACATAATCCCGGAAGAAGGAACCGAGCGATATATGCCAGCGCCGCCAAAAATCGGTAACCGAGGCGGCGAAATAGGGGTAGCGGAAGTTTTCGCCGTATTTGAAGCCGAAGACGCGCCCCAGCCCGATCGCCATATCGGAGTAGCCGGAGAAGTCAAAATAGATTTGTGCCGTGTACATCAGAATGCCAAACCACGCGTCTGCGGCGGGCAGGATGTCCAACGGACTGTCGCTTAGCAACGTTTTCGCGATCTCGCCCGCGGTGTTCGCCAGCAAAACCTTCTTCCCCAACCCGCAGGCGAAGCGCGTGACCCCCGCGGCGCAGTTCTCCCATGTAAAGGCGCGGTTGCGCAGCTGATGCTCCAGTTCGGAATAACGCAGGATCGGTCCCGCGATCAATTGCGGGAACAGAGAAACGAACAGCAGGAAATCGGGGTACGACCTCTGCACGCCGACCTGACCTTTGTAAACGTCGATTGTGTATGACATGGTTTGGAAGGTGTAGAAACTGATGCCGATCGGCAGCGCGATGCCGGGCAGTGACGGCACAAAGCGAAAGAGTAGCCCCGCGTTTTCCAGGAAGAAGTCGAGGTACTTGAACACTGCCAGCAGGGAGAGGTTCGCCGTTAAGGAAACGATGAGGGCGGCTTTCGCCGCGCGGTGCGAACCGTTTTTCCGCGCCCGCCCGATTGCCTGACCGCAGAAAAAATCAAGCGTAGCCGAGAACAGCAGTAAAACAACCCAAACAGGCTCGCCCCATGCGTAAAACAGGAGGGAGAGACCTGTCAGAACCGCGTTTTTTTGCCCGATTGACCGCGCCAGCGCGTACAGCAGGACGCAGACGGGCAGAAAAACATACAGGAAGGGCAGAGAGGAGAAGACCAACCAAATACCCTCCCTTTATCTACGTGTTTTTATAACGTTCTTTTGGTTATTAAGCAGGGTGAATACGCAGAAGGCAAGCGCCGCGCCGGCCAGCGGACCGACGATGAACACCCATAACTGCGAGAGTGCGTCGGTTCCGGCAAAGATGGCCGGACCGATGCTTCGCGCCGGGTTGACCGACGTTCCCGTAAGCGGGATACCAACGATGTGAACGAGCGTCAGCGTAAGCCCGATCACGATCCCCGAGACGCTCTTTTTGCTGTCATCGGACGTAACGCCCAGCACGGCGAACACGAAGATAAAGGTTAGTATAATTTCCACGACAAGAGCGCATATGACGCCGATTTCCCCATACCCGTTCGCGCCGAGACCGTCCGTATAATCAAACCCAACCGCTCCGGCGACGTACTTTAGCAGCGCGGCACCCAACACGGCTCCGGCGATCTGCGCGAGAACGTAACAGGCAAGGTCACGCGCGCTTATCTTCTTGGTGAGAAACACAGCCAGCGAGACGGCGGGATTGATGTGGCAGCCGGAGATGCCGCCGATAACGTATGCCATCGCGACGACGGCCAGCCCGAAAGCCAGCGCCACCGCGAGGTGGCCGCTTTCGGGGTCAAGCAGCACCGCGCTTCCGCATCCGAGAAAGACAAGCGCCGCCGTTCCTGCCAGTTCGGCAAAATACTTTTTCAACGCCATAAAACATGCCTCCCAACCAATAATAAGTGACTTTACGAAACTGTATTTGACGGTGCAGGGAGTATTTAAGCGAGATAAAAATAGAATACCTTAATCTGTTATTCTTGTCAAGGACAAGCCGGTTACAGTGCAAACACAAATCGGTTACAACCCCAGCAGTTTCTTCGCGTTTCCTCCCAAGATAGCGTCGATGTCTTTTTCCGGCAGGGGGAGGGCTTTCAACCGTTCCGCGTCCGAGCGCGCGTCGCTCCACGGGGAGTCCGAGGCGAACAGGATCTTGTCCGCACCGTGCTTTGTCACGATGCGTAAAAACTGCTCCTGCGGGTAAAAATCAAAGCCCATAGACGTATCTAAGTATATATCCGTTCCGGCGAGAACGTCTTCCACCTCGTCCCACTGGTCATGACCGCCGAGATGCGCCGCGACGATCACGCCTCCGCGCATCGCGTCCGCGACGCGTTTGAACTTTCGCGGCGTGCTTTTGAACGGCGGGGGGAACGCGGGATCGTACCCCGCGTGGTGGAGCAGTATCAAGCCCTTCCCAAGCGCGTAATCGTATATTTCAAGCATTTTTGGATCGTCTAGGATGAAATCCTGATACTCGGCATGGAATTTTAGCCCTCTCAAGCCAAGTTCCGCGACGAAGTCAATATCGCGCTTCCAATCGTCCGTGTGCGGGTATATGCCGCCGAAGCCGATAATCCTGTCCGAGCAGACACTTTTTACCCACTCATTTGTCTTCCGAACCTGCGAGGCTTTCGTGACCACCGGCTGTACAACGGAAGCGTCAATCCCCCAGGCGTCCATATTGCGGAGAAGCCCCGCCGCCGTGCCGTCGTGTACGGGCGTGTACAGCCCCTCGACAGAGGAGAGCAGGGAAGCCATCGCCCTCGGCGCGAGTTCATCGGGAAACACATGCGCGTGAAAATCAATCAGCATTTGGTCACCTCAAAGATAAAGTATTCACACCGCCGAATAATAGTATTCCTCGCCCGAAATGACAAACCGCCAGCATGGTTTTAACCTGACGGCTTCGGCGGCCAACGCTTCCGCGGCGTATCCCAGCTCGCAGGTTTCAAGCGTCTTTCCGCTCTCACCCCATTCTTCGGTCATCTTCAAAAGACAATACCCCGCGGAGTAGGAAACCCTTCCGTCCACCGGCAGTTCCGCTCCCCAGCGGAGTTCGGTTTCCGTAATCGTAAGCCGCCCGTTTTCAGAGGTGCTTTGCCCCCATACAGGCAGCCCGTTCAGTTCCCGCTTCGTCTCGCCGCTTTGAAGCTGCTCCGCGTCATAGGTCAGGGAAACCGCGCCGCCGAGCTGCTCCTGTTTAGCGAACAGCCCGTTTTGCCCCAGCAGGGCGCAAAGCTCTTTGCCCGCCTGCGATTCGCCCGCCCTCGTCTGCATTTCCCGATAAAGCCACAACCCGCCTAAAATCAGATTGACCGAGAGCAACAGCAGCAGCAGTACCGTTTTGGCCGTTTTCCAGTTCACTCCGCCACCGCCCATTCCGCCGAGGCGGTTCCGTCGCCGCCATCTTGGTAACACAGCCCAAAGCGGTCGCCGCCGCCGTGCAGAAGTGCTGTATGCTCCAGCGAGAGGGGGCGTGAGGACTCCGAATCCGATGAAACCCGGCATAACCTCAATGTCACACCGCGCACCTCGCCGTTCTCCAACACCACAACCGCCGGTTCCCGCAAGAGGGGAATACCGCCGTACATCGTCATAAACGTCGCCGTGACGGTGCTGCCGGCTTGCTCCGCTTTTTGCAGCTCAAACGTCGCGCCGCCCATTGCGGGCGTGAGCGCGGAAACGAGTTCCCACGCGCGGTAAATCGCTCCCGGCATGTCGGCATACCCTCGCGTTACGGCGCTTTCAACGGCAGCCGAAGCGGTGTAAAAAACGGTTCCGTCCGACCTGATTTCGCAGCTTCTGTCGCCTTCAACGTCCACATATACCCGCCCGTCGCCGCGCAGAAAGTAGTTTGTGCTGAGCGGCGGCATATGCAGCGCTTCCATGAACGGCGTATACGCGTCCAAATCCTCTTCGATGCCGGGCGGCGCGTCCACGCGGATATTCTCATAAAGCGCGTTGTCGTCTATCAGCAGAAGCCATGTGGGATTCCCGGTTTCAAACGCAAAACGGCACGGTTGCAATTCCGGCAAATCCGGCCACGACGCAATTTCCCGTCCGGCGGCGGCGCTCCACACCGAGCCGTCCGTTTGCCGCCAAAACAGCTCCGTTTCCTCCTCGAAAAAGCAAAACCCAATCGCCGTAACGTCCCCTCCGGCGGGGACGTTTTTGACCGAAAGCCATGCCGAAATCAGGGTCAGGGGGTAGCTGCCCGTGTATTCAAAGTACACACCGTCTCTTTCCAAAAGCTCCCGCCATTCGGTCACCTCCAGTGACCGAGCTTCTCCCGCCGAATTCAGCGTCTCCGCCAAGAAGGGGATAAACGCTCTGTAAACCTCCCGCGACGCTTCGCTGTACTGCGACCCTGTCCGAACCCCTCCGGCCGTGACGGCGCAGCGACCGGGAACCACGGCGGTTTGGCTGTGATCCTGCCTCGCCGGAGCCAAGAGAGCGGGTCCTTCGGCGGCTTCCGGCTCCATGTCATATACCCATGTGCGGCTGAGCAGAAAGAGCGCCGACAAGCCCAGCAGGAAGATCAGAGCCGATTTTACGCGCTCTGTCATTTGGCTCCCCTCCCTGCCGGAAGGAACAGAGACACCACCGTACCTTTGCCAATGCTGCTCTCCACGTTCAGCCGTCCCTCATGCGTCTCCACGATCTCGCGGGCGATCGCAAGCCCAAGCCCCGTGCCGCCCATCGAGCGGGAGCGGGCTTTGTCCACCCGGTAAAACCGCTCGAAGATAAACGGCAGGTCTTCCTCAGGAATCCCGATCCCGTTGTCGCGCACCGAAATCCGCACCCAGTCGGGTTCCCCTGCGGCTTCGATGTCAATCCGCCCGCCGTCCGGCGTATAGCGGATCGCGTTGGTAACGATGTTGATCAGCACCTGCTCTATCTGGTCACGGTCGCCATAGAGGGTTTCGGGGAGGTTCTCGACCGAGAGCGAGAGCTTGTGCTGCCGCGTTTTGGCCTCGACCCTCAGCAGATCGTAGATGCGGCGCAGCAGCTCCGAAATATCAAAGTCGGCAACACGCCGGTCGGCTTTCCCGTAATCGAAACGGGAGAGCGTCAGCAGGTCGTGTACAAGGCGCGTCATGCGGTCGGCCTCATCCACAATCACCGAGGAAAAACGTTTGATCTCCTCCTGTGTAAGCTCCTCCGGCTCCATCAGCGTTTCGGCGTAGCTCTTGATGCCGGTCAGCGGCGTACGCAGCTCATGCGAAACGTTAGAGACAAACTCCCGCCGAAGCTCCTCCAGCCGGTTTTGCTCGGTGAAGTCGTGGATAACCACCATCAGGCCGCCCTCCGCGTGCGTGCCGTACGGAACGAAGTAGAGTTTTAGGTCCCGCGTTCCGGCGCGCATGTCGCGCACCAAATAGTTGGGCGGCTTTAAGGCGGACGCTTCCCCGAACGGAACGGTTCCGGCAAAGCGGTCGTAAGTCAGCAGGTCATTTTCCCGCATTCCGAGCAGACGCAGGGCGGCGAGGTTGACCCTCTGCAAATCTCCCTCATGCGAAAACGCCGCCACGCCGTCGGTCATGTGCAGAAAGAGGGCGCTTAACTTGTCCCGTTCCCCCTCGGTAGCTTGGGTAGACTCCCGCAGCACGTCGGCCATATGGTTGAACGCGCCGGTTAAAATACCGATTTCATCGCGGGAATGAATCTCCAGTTTGCGTGTAAAATCCCCTGCCGCAAGCTGTGCCGCCCCTTGGGTCAGGTCTTTAATCGGGGATGTGATTGTACGGGAGAGCAGCAGCGAGAGCAGCAGCGAAATCGTCAGCCCGATCAGAACCGCCTGCAAAATTACGAAGAATAGGTCGCGGCTCTGCGCGACCAGCCCCTGCTTGCTGTCGCGCACATAGACGATGTATTCAAACGTATTGTCCGCATCGGTCGTGACCGGCACCGCCCAGTCAAAATAGGTATGTCCCAGCCGCTGCACCGACCCGGGGTTCCCGCCGAGTGCCGTGATGATGTTCGGCGTGTGGTCGATCACGGCTTCCGATTGTTCCGGTGCCAGCAGTTCGCCCGTCTTTCCGTCCAGCACATAGGCTTTGCGGTTACCGCCGATGCCCAGTATATCGTTGTACGGTTGCAGGCGGGAGTATATCTGACGCGCCGCGCCGGATCCGACCGCCGCTTCGCGCAGCGTTTGGGTAAAGTCTGTATTCGAGAAGGCCTCTTCCATCTGCCGGTTGAATTCGTTGATGAAGAATCCGGCGACGGCGCCGTTCAGCACCGCTCCCGTCACCGCCATCAGCGAAACGATCAGCAGCAGCAGAATCAGCACCAGCTTCATGTACAGGCTTTTAAGCATGAACCTCACCCGAAAAGAGATACCCTACCCCCCGCTTGGTGAGGATGTAAACCGGATCGGCGGGGACGGGCTCAATTTTCTCGCGCAGGCGGCGCACGGCAACATCCACCACCCGCAAATCGCCAACATAATCAAAATTCCAAACCTTGTGCATCAGTTCCTCGCGAGAGGCGACCGCGCCCGCGTGGTTCATCAGGAACAGCAGCAGATCGTATTCGCGCTGGCTTAAGTCGACCGGCGTCCCGTCGACCGAAACCTCCATCCGCCCCGTATGTACCCGCAGACGTCCCGACTCCAGCACGTCGGCGGGCGCGCTCTCCTCCCGCGTAACCGATGTGCGGCGGATGTTCGCTCCCACCCGCGCCAGCAGCTCTTTGATGGAGAAAGGTTTTGTGATGTAGTCGTCGGCACCCAAATCAAGCCCCATCACCTTGTCGCTCTCGTCCTCCCGCGCCGTCAGCATAATGATGGGAACAGCGGCGTTTTCGCGGCGCACCGCTTTACAGATGGTAAAACCGTCCATTTTGGGCAGCATCACGTCCAGCAGAATTAAGTCGGGATTGCCGCTGAGCGCCAGCGCAAGACCGCTTTCACCGTCACTCGCCGTAAGCGGTTCGTAACCCGCACGCTTCAAATGAAACGTAAGTATATCGACAATCGGTTTCTCATCCTCAACGACCAGTACCGTTTTAGCCATTCGTCCGCCCCCTCAGCAGCGCGTATTTCAATAGTCCGACAATCGTTTTTCCGTCCTCGATCTCCCCGTTCAGCGCCATCTCCACCGCGCGCTCCAGCGGCACCAGTTCGGTACAGACCACCTCTCCGTCGTCGGGGTGCGTCTCGCCTTTTGTCAAACCCTCCGCGAGGCAGAGATAAATTACCTCGCTGTCATATCCGCCGGTGGGGATCATTTGCCCGAACGGGGTGACCCGCTCGGCGTGGTATCCCGTCTCCTCCGAGAGTTCCCTCGCCCCGGCGGCAAGAAAATCCTCATGAGGTTCGAGACGCCCCGCGGGCAGTTCCAAAAGCACACGCCCCGCCGCGTAACGGTACTGCCGCACCATCACGACGTTATTGTCCGCGTCTATTGCCAGTGCGGCGACACCGCCCGGATGCCGCACCACCTCACGCACGGCGCGCCGTCCGTCCTGCTCGATGATGTCGCGCTCCACCGAGAAGACTCTGCCTTCAAAAACGGTTTCCCCGGAGATTTTACGCTCGGTTAAATCCATACGGACACCTCACTTTTTTATGTCACCTCGAAAAACGTCCGCTCCGGCTTGTGATGCCGTGCCAGAGGCACCTGTTCGCAAGCACTCCGCTCGTTCGCCTTTGGCGAACAATACGTTTTTCGAGCGCTTTTATGTAAGTCCCGACACATCAATCCCTGTGCCGACAAACGAATCAATCGGGTCGGTGATGGCGTTGCCGAAGGCATATATCTCGTTCAGCGACGGGCAGTTTTTAAGCGCTTGGATGGTGGTGAGAAGGTTGTTCTCTATCCGCAGCGTCGTCAGGGACGGATGCCCGTGCAGCGCCTCCACGGAGGCGATTCCGTTCCTCGAAGCGTCGAGCCATTGGAGCGACGTGCAGCCCGAGAGCGGTGCCAAAGACGAAATCATATTGCCGGCGCAGGACATGAACTTTAGGGACGTCAGCCCTTCCAGCCCTTCCAGTCCCCCAAGCATCAGGTAAGCGTCCTCCGGCGCGTTCGGGTCTGCCAGTGTTCCCAGCATGTTGGAGGAGACGTCGAGCTGCGAGAGAGCCGTGCAGCCCGACAAGTCGGGAAGCCGCAGCAGACCGCAGTGACCGGCGGTGAGGCGTTCCAAGGCGGTAAGCTGCGCGATCTCGTCAAGCGATTGCAAGCCGGGGCAATACGAAACGTCCAGTTTTTGCAGCGACGCCAGCCCGTCCGCGCCCGACAGGGACACGAGCGGGTTTTCAGCCATTGAAAGCTCCAGCAAGCCGGAAAGCGGGGCAAGCCCCGCAATGCCCTGCACCGCGTTGCGTGACAGGTTCAGGATTTGCAAAGCGTTTAACTGCCCCAGCGGGGTGACGTCGAGGAGGTAGTTGCCCGATAAGTCCAGCTCGGTCAGCAATGTCAGCTGCGCTAGCGGTGCCGCCGAACCGACGGTGTTGCCCGGAAGCGACAGCTTGGTGAGCTGCGGCAGCTGCGCGATGTATTCCAGATCCGCCGAGTCCGCGCCGAACGATGCCAGCCGAAGCTCGGTCAAGTTTTTCGGCAGCGCGGAGATGTCACAGCGGCTTCCCGTCCCGGTCAAGTCAAGCGTTCTTAGATTCCGGCAGGGTGCGAGGTCATTTAAGGTGCGGTACTCCGCCGCCTCTTCGGAACGCAGTGTTTCGATTTCCCACAAGTCGTCGCTGTACAGCAGCCCGTTCGGCTTGTTCAGCGCGGCGCGGATCAGGCGCTCGACGGACGGGTCTTCAAATACGATCGGGTCGATGATGTTGATAAGCTCATACGAGCATTCCGCCCAGTCCGAAACAAAGCCGTCCTCGCTGACCGCGAGCGCCCGTACGGACGTCAGCCCCGGTTCCGGCGCTACGGCTTCGGTAAACAAGCCGTCCACAACCGACGGCGTTCCGCCCGTCCATGAGGCGTACACCGTTCCCTCGGCGATGAGGGATACCTCGATCCGTTCTTCATATGTACCGCCCGGCACCGAAAAAGACGGCGGCGGCGGCCGCCGAGCGGCTACTTCCTCCCTCAGCGCGGTGTCTACAATACCGCCGAGCAGCGCCACCGCATCGGTCAGTTTGTCCTGCGCCACGTATAAACCGGAAAGGCGTCCGTACAGTTCCGCGCTGGGCACGGAGCCTTGCAGCCCTGTCCAGACAATAAATTCGGCGCGGGAATAATTCCCGGCTTCTTCGTAAAGCTCGGAAACCAAAAGCCGCAGTTCTACATCTCTCGGTGAGCGCGTCAAAACGCGTTCATACAACGCGGCGGCGCGCTCGGTGTCGCCCGACTCCCGCGCCCGCTCCGCGGCACCTCGATTGAAC
>DBDP01000134.1 GCA_002293625.1 Clostridiales bacterium UBA929
TCGCCGGAGCCGGGGTAAAAAACAGCCTTGTTGATTGCGTTTGGTATTACGTCCGCTTTCACGCCGAACTGTTCGGAGAGTTTTTCCGCCGCGTAGCCCGACACGGTGTACAGAAACGGCGCGAGTTGAATCTGCTTCTGTATATGCGACATTGTGTAAGCGTCCAGCGCGCCGGGATCAAACAGGTGCGTATCCCCCTGCTCAAAATACACCACGGGCGCGACATTCTGCTCCATGCATTCATAGATTTCCTTCCAGTATGTAACCACAATGACGTCGCACGGCGGGACATATAAAGCCTCCTCATAAGGAGGCTGAACGAAGTTGATACGGTCGTCAAGGGGGAACCAATCCGGCTTGGGGAAGTGGCACACGATGCTCACTTGGTGTCCTCTTTGCACCAATCGGTTGCAATGCTCAAATATGATTTTGCTGCCGCCGCATATGCCAAACCATGTCATAACATACACGATGCGCAATTGATCTTTGAGCTTCCCGGTTCTTTTCAGTCTCATCGGTCTGCCGTTTCGAAGACGTTCGTCTCTGCGCGCGAATTCTTTTTGCCTGAATTCATTGTAATCCATTAAAACAGCCCCTTTTCATATATGCGATTTAACGGCGCACCGAGGGTGGTGCGCCCTACGTCGCTCGTTCGGCTACGGCGAACTTGGGGTTTTGTAGAGCTTCTCAATAATAAACTCGGCGCGCTGCTTATAGGTATGATTTTGGACGCTGAGGGCGGCGTTTTTCCGTATTCTCCTCCACTCCTCTGTGTTATCCAGATAATACCGAACCACTTCAACGGTTTGCTTCGGCGAAGCTGAAACCTCGAGATCGCAGCCGGGCACAAACAGCTTCCGAATCTCTGTATTGTCAGCCGAAAGCACAAAGCCCCCGCTGCCGAGGATTTCAAAGGTTCTCTTGGTGATTGTCCGGTCATGATTCTGCGTCACGATATTCATAAAACTGTCGTTATATGCCGCGCAGGTATTCTCATAAGGAAGCCGTCCGTGAAACCTTTCCGGCGGAATAGCGATCCCCAGCAGCTCCTTGACGAGCGTCACATAGTCATAATCCCCGTAGACATGCACGTCAAAGCCCTCTTCAAGCAGGGGTTTGAGCAGTATCCTCATGGAATGATAACGATAGTGGTCGGGATTTTGATTATACGAATAGACATAGGCGTTGCCGATCAAATTGATAAATTTATGCTCCTCGTTATAATACTCCGGCATGGGGTGGTGGGTAAACGGGCAGAAGGCATAGTGCATGATTTCGCAGTCGTATCCCCGCTGAAGGATGACTTTTTGCATCTCCGGACACATCGTTAAAACCAAATCCGGCTTGGAAGCGTAAATTACGTCCATTTCAATCCCGTCTCCGGAATTGGAAGGGTAATACGTGCTGGAAATACCGTCCGTGTCCCAATGAACATGTTTCATGCCGGAGGGGCGGCTGTCGCGCATAAACTTCATCACATCAAGATTCAGTTCCAGCGGCGCTCCGAGTGTAATCAGCAAGTCGGCCTCGGAGTGTTCAAGTATCAGCTTTATATGCTCGGCTTCCTGCGGCGCAATCACGCTTACCTCCCAGTCGGTCTTTTGAAATCCCCACTGCATTTCATAAGAGAACAGATAGTTGCCGTAAATCAACACTTTCATTTCCCGAAAACCTCATCGTTTATGATATTGGTATATCCCTGTATAATCTTAACGACCTTTGCGGAAACGTTTTTTTCCGTGTAATCGGGAACGGGGCTGCCCCTCTCGCCGTCCGCGAACATCGCAACGGCCAGTTCCACAGCCTGCAAAACCTCGCGCTCTGTGATCCCGCCGATGATAAAGTTGCCTTTATCCACGGCTTCGGGGCGTTCGGTACTCGTGCGTATGCTCACGCCGGGGAAGCCAAAAAAACTCGCTTCCTCAGGAAGCGTACCGCTGTCGGACACAACGCAGAGCGCGTTGTTTTGCAGTTTATTGTAATCCAAAAAACCAAACGGCTCCAAACTTCTGACATTCTGGTGAAACCGAAACCCTTTTGCCCGGATGGCTTTCCCGCTCCGCGGATGTGTCGAATAAACAACGGGCTTCCCGTATTCCTCCGCCAGAGCGTTTACGCTGTTCATCAGAGAAAAAAAGTTGTCTTCTATGTCTATATTCTCCTCCCGGTGAGCAGACAGCAAAATATACTCCCGTTCGCGAAGCTCCAAACGGCTCAAAACATCGCTTGCTTGTATACCCTCCCGATTCGCGTAAAGCACTTCCGCCATCGGTGAACCCGTTACATAGGTGCGCTCGGCGGGACGGCCTTCCCGGTTCAGATATCGCCGCGCGTGTTCGCTGTAACAGAGATTCACATCGGCTATATGATCCACAATCCGGCGGTTCATCTCTTCGGGCAGATTTTCGTCGAAACAGCGGTTTCCCGCCTCCATATGAAAAATCGGGATTTTAAGGCGCTTCGCGCAAATGGCTGACAGCGCCGAATTCGTGTCCCCCAGAATCAGCAACGCGTCGGGCATCGTTTCGCGCAGCAGAGCATAGCTTTTCGCGATGATGTTTCCGATCGTTCCGCCCAGATCCGCGCCGACGGCACCGAGATAATAATCCGGCTCGCGCAAGTGCAGTTCCTCGAAAAATATTTGGTTCAGCGTGTAATCGTAGTTTTGTCCCGTGTGTGCCAAAAGGTGTTCAAAATAACGGTCACACTTTTTAATCACTTCCGATAGTCTGATGATTTCCGGGCGCGTACCGACGATGGTCATCAGCTTCAATTTCCGCATATCAGACCTCCATCGTGTATGTATCGGGATTCTCCGGGTCATAGCATTCGTTAGCCCATATCAGCGTCACCATGTTCTCGATTCCCGTGTTCTCAAGGTTGTGCGTATACCCCGGAGGAATATCAACCACGCGCGGATTGCTTCCGTTAACAAAAACCTCTTTAACCCGTTCGCTTTCCGGCGCCCGCAGCCGAACGACGCCTTCCCCGCTCACCACCAAAAACTTTTCGTGCTTCGTGTGGTGCCAGTGGTTTCCTTTTACGCTGCCCGGTGTTGAAACGTTCACCGACACCTGCCCGCTGTCCGTACGCAAAAACTCCGTAAACGAACCGCGGCTGTCCGCGTTTGTCTTAAGCGGATAATCGAATCCGTCTTCGGGCAGGTAGCTTATATAGGTGCTGTAGAGTTTTTTCACAAACCCGTCGGAAAGGTTCGGAAGGCGCAAGCTGCCGCGTCCGGCACGGAAACTTTGGATTAGGTCAACAATCCGCCCCAGTGTTGCCGTATATACGGGTTCAACGGTGCAGAACTCACCGTCATGCCGCGCGTTTCCCCGGAGCGCATTGATAAATTCCTCCACAACATCGCCGATATGCACGAGATTCATCACAATCTGCCGGTCATGAACGGTGACGGGAAGTCCTCGCGCGCTGTTATAACAGAACGTCGCAATCGCGCTGTTATAGCCCGGCTTGCACCATTTTCCGAATACATTGGGCAAACGGTATACAAAAACAGGCGCTCCCGTTTCGCGGGTATGCGAAAATAGGAGCGACTCCATCGCTTTCTTACTTTGCCCGTAGGGGTTATCCAGCGCCGCCTGAACAGACGACGCCGCCAAAACGGGCGCGCGATTCTTGTAGTGTTGCAATTTTTCGAGCAGGGTTTGGGTAAAATCCGCGTTGCCACGCATAAACTCCGCGTTATCCTTCGGGCGGTTTACACCCGCGAGGTGAAGCACAAAATCGCAGAGCGACGCGTAAGCGTCAAGCAGTTCCGTCTCTGTGTCGATGTCGTATTTCATAATGGTCTTAAACCCGCGCTGTTTCAGGTACTCAATCAGATTCCGGCCGATAAAGCCGCCCGACCCGGTGACAAGAATGTTCATTCAGCGTCTCCAATCTTTCAGCTCGTTCCTGACATACTCCAGTTCCTGCAGCTTTTCTTTAATCTGCTCCACATTCAGCTGTTCTGTATTATGGGACGTATACGGCTCGGCGTTATCGCGCAGCCCCTCGCCGTTCTCAAAATACTTTCCATAATTGAGATCGCGTCCGTCCAGAGGGATGCGCCAATAGTTGCCCAAATCCTCCGCCTTGGCCTTTTCTTCCGAGGTGGCGAGCGTTTCAGAGAGTTTTTCACCGTGGCGCACACCAATACGGCGCAGTTCGGCATCCGGATCGAACAATTCACGTACCGCCTGCGCCAAATCCCCGATGGTGCAGGCGGGAGACTTCTGAATCAACAAGTCACCCGGCTTCGCTTCGCGAAACGCGAACAAAACAAGCTCCACCGCTTCCTCAAGACTCATCAAAAACCGGGTCATATTCGGGTTCGTAATCATCAGCGGCTGGCCGTTCTTAATCTGCCCGATAAACAGCGGAATCACGGAACCCCGCGAACACATGACGTTACCATAGCGCGTACAGGCAATCAGTGTTTTGTCCGTTGTTCGGGCATTGGCAAACACAATCTTTTCCATCATTGCCTTTGACGTACCCATCGCGTTAATCGGGTACGCCGCTTTGTCGGTGGAGAGGCATATAACCTTTTTTACACCTTCGCGGATCGCTGCAACCAAGACGTTGTTCGTTCCCAATATATTGGTCTTGACCGCTTCAAACGGAAAGAACTCGCAGGAAGGAACCTGTTTTAGCGCCGCGGCATGAAAAATATAGTCCACCCCGTGCATCGCGTTTTCAATGCTTGCCGGGTCGCGGACATCGCCGATATAAAACTTGATTTTTTCGTTGCGGTAGGTTTTGCGCATATCGTCCTGTTTTTTTTCATCGCGGGAAAAAATGCGGAGTTCCCCAAGCTCGGAATTTAGAAAACGATTCAAAACGGCATTGCCGAAGCTCCCTGTCCCGCCGGTAATCAATAGTGTTTTGCCCTTGAAGCCGTCCATATTCCTCTTTATCCCTTCATACGGTTAGACATGGTAAAAGCGTCTATTCTATAGTATGCGAGAGAGAAAGACAGGTACGTTAATTTTATAAAGAACTAGAGGATCGTTATTTGCATTTTTTAATAAATCATAAGATTTATGCGCTTTTGCGAGGTTGTGCATATATTTCCGCTTCCTGGGGACCTTGAGCGCCCTGCGGACCTTGCGGTCCCTGCGGACCCGTTGCGCCCCTTGCTCCTACCGCTCCGGCAACACCCTGCGCTCCCATAGCTCCTGTTGGACCCACTCGCCCTTGATCACCTTGAACGCCTTGCGGTCCCGTAACACCCTGCGGTCCCCTGGGACCAATAGCTCCCTGTATGCCGGGAACACCCTGCGGACCAACCTCGCCCCGGTCACCCGCCGGACCCACCGGACCTTGTGTACCCGGAACGCCTTGCGGCCCCGTTACGCCTTGCGGACCCACCGGTCCTGCCGGCCCCTGCGCGCCGGGGATTCCCTGCGGACCGGGGATTCCCTGCGGACCTGTTGCGCCGGGGTAACCTTGAATCCCTTGGACGCCTTGCAGCCCGATTGAGCCTTGTAACCCTTGGATTCCTTGTGTCCCTGTTGGACCCTGTATACCTTGGATCCCTTGAAGCCCCTGAATGCCCTGCGGACCGGTAGCTCCTTGGGGACCCGGCAGACCCCGCTGCCCGGCGCCCGCAACACCTTGAAGCCCTTGATCACCTTTCAAGCCTTGGATACCCTGAATACCTTGTATTCCTTGTATTCCTTGTATACCCCTTAATCCTCTTGCGCCTGCGCAGCCCGTATCTCCTTTAAGACATATAATACCCGTTACACCGCAACAGCCGCAATTCGGGTCAGCGCATTTTTCGCAGGAATTTGAGCAACCTTGGGTGATTTTCATCTGAATATCGACAGGTTTTTCTCGACAACGCATAAAATCAACTCCTTATCCGCAGTATATGCCTAAACACAGATAAGGGTCACATTCACACATAGGTTTTTATAACCCGGACGAAGCCGGTCCGCTCCAGTCCATAAACCCCAGACACACTGCCATCGCGACCTTTCTCTGATACCCCTCCGTGAGCAGCAGTGCTTCTTCCGTCGGATTGGAAAGAAAACCGCATTCCACCAAAATGGCCGGTTTTTGAATTTCATTGAGGATATAAACCATATCCGTGGGTTTGCATTCACGTCTGTTAGCCGGATCCAACAAACGCCGTAAGGCGTCCTGCATTGTCTTGGCGAACGCTCTGTTCTCGGAACCGTGATAAAACGTCTGCGCGCCATAATACCGCGACTGAATAAAAAAGTTTTGGTGGATGCTCAGAAGCGCGCCGTTTTCCACGCCGTTGATTATTTTTACACGGTTTTTAAGGTCGGAGGTTTTTTTTTGCCGGATGGTCGTCATTTCGGGGTCATGGAGGGAAATATCTCTGTCGCGCGTCATCGCCGTCTTCAACCCCAAAAAACGCAGCAGCAGATCGGTCTTTTTCGCAATCCCGAGATTCACCTGGCTCTCCCACTCCCCCGAAAGTGACGATGTGCCGCCGTCCTCCCCCCCGTGACCCGCGTCAATGATAGGGACATAGGGATAGCGTTCCCACATCTCCCCCTGCGTCGGAATCACCGTTTCGGGACGCTCCATCAGAAAACCGCACGCGGCGCATAACGCTGCGAACCCCAGCAAAACTAACAACAGACGCCTGATCAATCCGTCTCCCCCTTTTGCGGATACTTTCTCCTGAATTTGAGCCGTACCATTGTTCACAATATTTAGTGTCTTGACGCAAAAAAAACACTTGATATATGGTCTGCGCTGTGGTATACTGCTCTCAGGCGCTTCGCTCGTTCGCCTTGCGGGCGAACATGCAATTTTCAACACTTCGTACTAAGGAGAATGGCAGTGACGCAAACAGACAGCCTGCTGCGGCAGGCGGAACACGCTCTTGAGCAACGGGATCTCGCGGCGCTCCTCCCCTACGCGGAAGCATTGGAACCCTTGGCGACGTCGGGCGGTCGCGCTGTATTTGACTTCTTTTCCCGCGTCACGCGGGAGGTCATCTGTTGCCCGGAACCGCATATATCTCTCTTTGCACGCTGTCTTGACGCCGTTTGCGCCTACGACCCGGCGGAGGGCGCGGCGTTTTTGGAGCGAATGCTCGACTTTACCTACAGCGTGGAAAACGCCTCCATAAGTCCGCAAGGGATTCTGCACTGACAGATACGGCGCCCCGTTGGGGGCGCCTTTAATGTATATGCCGTTGGGGGCTTGTTTATCATTTTTCGGAGGACATACTATGAAAATCTTATTCATCGGCGGCACGGGCATCATCAGCGCGGAGGCTGCGAAGCTCGCCGCGGCGTCCGGCGCGGAACTGACCCTACTGAACCGGCGCGGCGAGTATCCCGAAGGGCTGCACGGCGTTGAGGTGATCCAAGCCGACATGTCAACCGACGCCGCCGAAAAGCTGCGCGGGCGCGAATATGACGTTGTGGCGAACTTCATTGTCTTCACGCCGGAGCAGGCGGAGCGGGACATTTCGCTCTTCTCCGGCCGGACGGGACAGTATATCTTCATCAGCTCCGCATCGGCATACCAAAAACCGGGCGGCGTTATTACAGAGAGTACGCCGCTTCACAATCCGTTTTGGGAATACTCCCGGAATAAAGCCGCATGTGAAGACTTATTATTTAACGCTCATCGGCAAGACAACTTCCCGGTCACCGTCGTGCGTCCGAGCCACACCTATGACAAAACCTATATTCCGCTTGCCGTACACGGCGAAAAAGGGTCGTGGCAGGTCGTAAAACGAATCATGGACGGCAAGCCGGTAATCGTTCACGGCGACGGCACATCGCTTTGGACGCTGACGCACAGCCGCGACTTCGCGAAGGGCTTTTGCGGTCTTTTGGGAAATCCCCACGCGCTCGGTGAAACGTTCCACATAACGAGCGACGAGGTACTGACATGGGATCAGGTTCTGCGCTGTGTCGGCGCGTGCGTCGGCCGGGAGCCGATACTGCGGCATATTGCCAGTGATTTTCTGGCCGCCGCCGACCCCCGCCTGACAGGCACCCTGCTTGGCGACAAAGCGCATTCCCTTGTTTTCGATAACAGTAAAATCAAGCGTCTCGTCCCCGGCTTCACGGCAACCACCCGGTTTGACGAAGGGGTTTGCGAAGCGGTGCGTTACCACTTGGATAACCCGTATCTGCAAACCCCCGACCCCGCGTTCGACGAATGGACGGATCGCATGATTGAAGCGGTGGATCGCGCTTTTCTCCGGCAAGTTTTCCCGTGATAACTTCCCTCCCGCGAGGTAATCATAAGGCGGGAGTGAATTTTTATGAAAAAATTTATCTGCTTTATTTTAACGCTCGCAATACTTTCAAGCGCCGCCGCAATGGCCGCGCCTACGACGTATGTGGTAAAATCCGGCGACTCGCTTTGGAAGATCGCCGTTCGCTACGAGATCGGGCTGTCGGAGATCAAAGCCGCAAACCCGCAGATCAAAAACTTTGACCTCATCTACCCAAACCAGCGCATCAACATCCCCGACGCGACGCCGCTTAAAAGCCTTGAGGAGGAAGTGGCGCGGCTCGTTAATGTTGAACGCGCGAAGAACGGTCTGCCCGCGCTGACCATCAACTGGGAACTGTCGCGGATCGCCCGCTATAAGTCGCAGGACATGGTGGACAAGAAGTATTTCAGCCACCAATCCCCGACCTACGGCTCCCCGTTCCAAATGATCCAAGCGTTCGGTCTGCGCTTCACCGCCGCCGCCGAGAACATCGCCTACGGTCAGCGTACCCCGGCGGAAGTGATGAAAAGCTGGATGAACTCACCCGGGCATCGCTCCAACATTCTGGCAGGGAACGTCAGCCAAATCGGCGTCGGCGCGGCGAAAGCCTCCAACGGAACGCTGTATTGGACGCAGATGTTTATTCGCCCGGCATGACTTAACGTAGGGCGCGTCGCCCTCGACGCGCCGTTGCATTATAAGGTTCCGCGGGCGGTCGGGGACGACCGCCCCTACCGATGTAGAATAGACCGCGTAAACTCCAAAAAGCGCGGCAGCGCGACTTCAGGCTCGTCCAGCTCCGGGTGCCACATTTTCTCCCACTCAAACGAGACGAAGCCCGTATACCCTTTGTCCCGCAGCAAGCGCAGCGTCTCGGCGACGGGCAGAACCCCCTCGCCGATTTGGCAGAGCGACTGGTCGCTTCTCGCGTCTTTGATATGTACGTGCTTAATCGCGCTTCCGAGTTTTTCCCATGTTTCGCCGGGCGTGTCGCCGCCCTTTACGCTGTGGTGCAGATCCCACAGGATGCCAAAGCCGCCGCTCGCGACCGCTTCCAACAGCGCGG
>DBDP01000098.1 GCA_002293625.1 Clostridiales bacterium UBA929
CGGCGACCACGCTTACGGGCATATCGCCGTGGGGCGGGTTGCCGAAGGAGCGAAAACTTTCGCGCGCTCGATCTTCTCCGCCGATGACGTACGGAAAGCTATATTGGAAGAGTACCCGAATACATGGCAGTGGATCGTTGACTATCTGATGTCGTTTGTCAGAGGGGTATGGTTTGGCCGGTAAATCCCCGCAGTGGACGATGTCTCATCATCCCGAGAACAACCCCTCCTCATTTGGAGGGGTAAATTTTTTATTCCCCCTTGACAACCGCCGAATCTTCCCGTATACTGCAGCTAGCGTTATGCAACAAGCGTTATATAACAGAGGTGACACATCATGCCGCCGGCACAGAAATTTACAAGAGAAGAAATCATCGCCGCCGCCCTGACCCTAATGCGGCGGGACGGAGCAGAGGGAATCACGGCAAGAGGATTGGGGCTTGAACTGGGTACTTCCTCCCGCCCCGTCTTTACCGCGTTTAGCAACATGGAGGAGGTGCAGCGGGAGACGGTCAAAGCCGCGCGGTCGCTGTACGACGCCTATGTCGAGCGGGGGTTGTCGCAGGAGAACCCGTTCAAAGGCGTCGGGATGCAGTATATCCGCTTCGCGAAGGAAGAGGCGCGCCTGTTTGGGCTGCTGTTTATGACGCCCGAAAAACCCGACATTGCCTTAAGCGACGTCCTGCCGACAATCGACGCGAACAGCGACCGCATCCTCGCGGCAATTCGACAGAGTTACGGGCTTTCGGAGGAACAGTCTTACAGGCTGTATCAGTCGTTATGGATCTTTACGCACGGTATCGCCTGCCTGTGCGCCACCGGCGTCAGCCGCTTGAGCGAGGAAGAGGCGGACAGATTGCTGACCGAAACCTTTACCGGGCTGATGATCATGCTGAAAAGAGAGGGAGAGAAAGATGCTTGAGATTACAAACGTTAAAAAGTTCTACGGCATGGGGGAGAACGCCACCGCCGCTTTGAAGGGCGTAACGCTCACCGTCGATGCGGGCGACTTTTGCGTGCTGCTGGGAGCGTCCGGTTCGGGGAAGTCCACATTGCTGCATATCGCGTCGGGTTTGGAGCGACCGGACGGCGGCTCGGTGAAATACGACGGCGAGGAGATCACCGCGCTGCCCGATAAAGAGCTGACGGCGTTCCGCAAGCGGACCGTGGGGTTCATCTTTCAGCAATACTACCTGCTTCCGAACCTAAACGTGGATAAAAACGTAAAGATGGGCGCTGACCTAGCCGGAAATCGCGACTACCGCAAGATTATTGAAGCGGTCGGGCTGGGCGACAGGCTGACGAAGCTCCCAAGGGAGTTGAGCGGCGGTGAGCAGCAGCGGGTGTCGATAGCGCGGGCACTGGCGAAGAACCCGAAAGCGCTGTTTTTAGACGAACCCACCGGCGCGTTGGACGAGGAAACGGGGCGTCAGATTTTAGAGGTGATCAGCGCAACGCAGAAGGCGCTGGGGTTCGCTCTGATTATGGTGACGCATAACCAGAACATTGCGGAAATGGCGGGTACGGTTATCCGGCTGAACAGCGGTAAAATCGTCGAGACGAACCATAACAGTGCGCCCAAAACGGCGCGTGAGATCGGGTGGTGATAATATGATAATCCGTCCGAGAGATACGGTAAAACTGTTCGGCATCCTCATCATGATTGTCTGCGCGGTGTTTGTGAGTACGCTATTCATGAATTCCAACATGGACATGGCAAAAATCAAAGACAAAATCACCGACCCGGAGGCGCTGGTTTACTACGATACCATCGTGACGAGCGGCAACATGACCACCGCCATCGCGGGCGGTGCGCTGCTGCTGACGACCGTCGTGATGCTGGTGTTCTATATAAAGCATACCATTGACACCCGCCGCGCCGACCTCGGCATCCTAAAAGCGATGGGGGTATCAAACGGGAAGCTCGCGCTGCAGTTTTGGGTGTTCGGTGTCAGCATCTTTACCGGCGCGGTGATCGGGTTCGCCGGGGCTTGGGCGTTCATGCCCGCGTTTTACGCCGACATGCGCCGCACGGACGTGCTGCCCGAAATCCCGATGGAGTTTAACCCGATTTTGCTCGTTTTGTTAATCCTCGTGCCGGCGCTCTTATTTTCGCTGCTCTCGGTGCTGTACGCGTCGCGGAAACTGAAACGCCCCGCGCTGGAGCTGATTCGCGGCACGGAGCCTAATTTGCGTGTAAAAACGCAAAAAAACGGCAAAGACCTGCCGTTTTTACGGGAGCTTCGCCGCGGTACGGTGCGCAGCCGGAAAATCCTGACCTTCTTCATCGCCTTTGCGGCTTTTTGCCACTCCGCCATGACACAAATGTCGATGTCGATGAAAGACCTGTCCAGCGAGATGATGGGAGCAATGATTTTGATTATCGGGCTTACGCTCGCGTTCACCACCCTGTTTATCGCGATCACGACGGTGATTCGGGGGAACACGAAAACCATCGCCATGCTGCGCGTATTCGGCTACTCCGACCGCGAGTGCGGCTACGCGATTCTGAACGGCTACCGCCCCGCCGCCTACATCGGC
>DBDP01000179.1:0-10751 GCA_002293625.1 Clostridiales bacterium UBA929
CTTCGGGGCTGACGTTACGAGCCAAATGGTTCATGTAAGAGTCGTCGCCGTTGCGGTAGGGGAAGTCCACGTTGCCCGTGAACGCGCCGACATAACCGGCTCTTGCGAGGTTATCAAAAATTTGGCCAAGCGTTGCGTCGTCGTAAATCATGAAGTCGTTCCAGCACAAGCCCATGTTGAACCATTTATTGAGGACCAAAACGGCTTTCTTCATGGCGTCTGTGGTAGACCAGTGCTGCACAAAGTCGGTAACATAGCGTTCTTTATCCGTCAGATCGTCGGGCAGGAAGCTTTCCAGCAGCGGACGCGCCTGCCAGCGGATGTCATGGGTGAAGCCGAAGGGTATGATTTGATCCGGCGTTTCGGGCAGCAGTATTGCGGCGTTATCCTTGAATGCAACGAGCGCGGCTTCAAACTCCTCTAAGGTCGTGGGTTCGGGAAGACCCAGCGTATCCAGCCAGTCTTTACGAATAAAGGTGTTGACAGCCCAGTTGTCTTTTAAGAGCGCCTCGATTGCCCAAACGTGGTTGTCGTTGGGATCTTGGTAATAAAAGAGGTTCGTCGTACCCAGCAGATCGTACATGTTCGGGAACCAATCGGCAAGATTCGTCAGCATCGGATACATGTCGATAACGCCGCCCATGTTGCCGTAGGTTTGAATTGCGGGAAAGTTGTAGGTTACGCAAACATCGGGTGCCGTGCCGGCCGCGAGCAAATTCGGGATTTCTTGGTCTTCGCCCCAGCGGGGTACGGAGACGAACTCAACGGCGATGTTGTGCTTGTCGAGTACACCCTGCTTGATGTAGTCGGTGTAGTAGTTGTTTGTGGGATCTGTTCCGTTATCAAGGTTACGGTTGAAAATCTCCACGGTGATATTGCGGGTTTCGAGGAAACGCAGATTCTCGTCGATGCCATACTCGGCGTAGGTCTCTTCGGTGATCCCCTGTGACGGCGGTGTATCGTCATCGCTGGGGTCGGTGTTGTCGGGAGTATTATCGGGGGTGCTGTCGTCTGTGGACGGGTCTGAGGCGGGGGTGTTTTCCGTAACGGCGGGGGACTCGGAAGTGGATGCACAGCCGGAAGCCAGTCCCAGCAGCAGGATCGCCGCCAGCGCGAGGATTAGAAATTTGCGTGTTTTCATTCTTTTCCCTCCAATATGATTAGCTTTTATTCCTTCACCGCGCCGAGTGTGACGCCGGCGATGAAATACCGTTGGAGCCAAGGGTAGATGATTAAAATGGGGATTGTAGCGAACATGACCGTCGCAGCTTTTACCGATTCGGCTTTGCCGGGCATAACGAACCCTTCCTGCTGGCCAATCTCTAAGCTCGCTTGGTTGTTGAGCAGATTATAGAGCAGCAATTGTATCGGCCAAGCCTTCTCGTTTTGCGAAACATAGAGAATCGCATCTGTATAACCGTTCCAGCGACCCACCGCGTAAAAGAGAGCCAACGTCGCGAACACCGGTTTAGACAGCGGCAGGTAAACCCGCGTCAGCACCTTCAAAGGTCCCGCGCCGTCGATTTCCGCAGCCTCGCGCATACTGAGCGGTATCCCGTAGAAGAAACTGCGCATTAAGATCATGTTGAAGATACTGAGGCAGTAGGGGAGAATCAGCGCAATCGGTTTGTTCAGCATCCCGAGGTCTTTTACGAGCAGATAACTCGGGATCGTCCCCGCGCCGAAGTACATCGTTATCAGTGCCAAAGCGTTGAAGAACTTCCGGCCGGGGAGATTGTCATACGTCAGCGGGAACGCCAGAAGCATCGTCATAATCAGCGACAGAACCGTGCCGATGATGGTTAGAATCGCCGTATACGCCAAAGAGTAGGTGTATTTGCTGAGCGACAAAACATCTATGTAGGGTTGGAGGGTGAAACCGACCGGCCACAACCCCACTTGGTTCTTAATGATCGCGTCGGCGCTCGAGACCGAACGCGCGGCGATGTTGATAATCGGGAGTATACAAATCAATATCAGTATCACGCAAAGAAAGACGATTACCGCGTCGCCGATTTTTCTGCCCCTTGAACGTATCACAGTCTTCTTTCCCCCTCTCTACCACAGCCCGCGTTCGCCGATTTTGCGCGCGCCGATATTGGCAGCCACCAAGAATATCACGTTGACCACCGATTGGAACAGCCCTACCGCCGTGGTATAGGAGTATTGGTACGAGCGTATGCCCTGCGTGTATACGTAAGTAGAGAGAACCTCCGAAACGTTGTGGACACTGTAGTTTCCAAAAATATACGGCCGGTCGAAATTGCTGCCGAGCATTCCTCCGAGCGCCAAAATCAACAGCACGACGATGGTGGGTTTGAGGCAGGGGAGCGTGATGTGCCATATCTCATGTCTGCGCTTCGCGCCGTCTACCCGCGCCGCTTCATACAGTTCCGGGTTGATGTTCGTGATAGCCGCGAGATAGATGATCGTACTCCAACCCACGGTCTGCCAGACACCCACAAGGACATAGGTAAACACCCAGTGTGTGCTTTCGTTTAAGAAGGGGATTGCCTCGCCGCCCATATTGCGGATCAGGATGTTAATCAAGCCGTCCTGCGGCGCGAACAACCGAGCCGCAAGCCCGTAGATGATGACCCATGACAAAAAGTGCGGCATGTAGGCGATGGTTTGGGTTACGCGTTTAAATTTTCTGGAGCGCAGCTCGTTTAAGAGAATCGCGAGGATGATCGGTGCGGGGAAGCCTATAATCAGGTCGAGGATGTTCAGCATTAGCGTATTCCGAACGGCATTCCAAAACGCGGGATTCTTGAACGCCTCAAGAAACCACTGGAACCCGTTGTTGTTAGCCCACGGCACTTCCCAAAGCGGCTGGATGATATTGTTCTGCTTGAACCCCATCGCGAGATACTGCATAGGGAAATACTTAAAAACTACGAGGTACGCCATAGGGAGCAGCAGCATTATGTAAAGCACCCAATACCGCTTCATTCGGTTGCCGACGGATCTCCAGCGCGAGCTTAACGGCTTCGCCATTTGCACAACGCAACGCCCCCTTGTGTTTTGGTATGGATTAATACTCGTCCGCAGTGACGGTGGATTCCCAACCAAAAGCTAAACCATTATGTATATATGAAGGTTATTGCGTCTCAATGTCATGAAAAAATGGGCGGATTGTCATCCGCCCATACGAGAAATATTCAATTGTATTTGTTCCAGGGCGATCGGGGGCGATCGTCTCTACCGTGTCAGCCAGTACCGCAGGCGTTCGTTCACGACCTTCGGATCGGCTTTGCCTCCGAGGTTTTTCATCACACGCCCCATCAAAAATCCCGCTGCTTTTTCGTTGCCGCTTCTGTATTCCGTGACGGAGCGTTCGTTTTCCGCCAATGCGTCTTGCACGGCGCGGTCGATCAAAGAGGTGTCACTGACCAAACCCAAGTCATTCTCCCGCACATACGCGGCGGGGTCAATCCCTTCGTTAAGCACCTTCAAAAGCAGCTTTTTCCCGACGTTGCGGTTGATGGTTTTGTTGTCCACAAGCTCCATCAGCCCGGCGAATTTTTCGCAGTCGATCGAAATATCGTCCTCGCCTTTGTTGTCCCCCTTCGCGATCGCGAGCAGCTCAACGATGATCCAGTTGACGACCTCTTTGGGGTTGTTGAAATGCGCGAGCGTTCGGTCAAAGATGTCGGAGAGGTTCTTGCTGCCGGTGATGATCTTGCTGTCGGTTTCCGGCAAGCCGAGAGCGCCCGTCATGCGGAGGAATTTATCGCGCGCCGGTTCGGGCAGACTTTTCCGCACCCGCTCTATCCATGCGTCGTCAATGCGAACCGGCATCAGTTCGGGGTTCGGGAAATAGCGGTAGTCTGTGGCGTTTTCTTTTTCGCGCATAGAAAACGTTTCGCCCGCCGCGTCGTCCCAACGGCGTGTTTCCTGAATCAGCGTTTCGCAGCCCGTCTCCAGCGCGTCGATATGCCGCTGCGCCTCATAGGCAATCGCGGCGGCAATGGCTTTGAGGGAGTTCATGTTTTTAATCTCCGTGCGCGTTCCCAAAATGCCGGAACCCGCCTCCCGCACCGAGAGGTTTACGTCGCACCGCATCGAGCCTTCCTGCATCTTGCAGTCGGACACTCCGGCAAAGCTCAAAAGGGAGCGGAGTTTTTCAAGATACGCGACCACTTCGTCCGCCGAGCGGAAATCCGGGTTGCTGACAATCTCCACCAGCGGCACCGAGGTGCGGTTAAAATCCACCAATGTGGTGCCGGTGCGGGCGTCATGCACCAGCTTCCCGGCGTCCTCCTCAATGTGAATCTGTTTCAGGGTGATTTTTTTTGTGCCCGCTGCCGTTTCAATCTCTATCCAGCCGTTGCGGCAGATCGGGGCGTTGATCTGCGTGATTTGGTAGCCGGTCGGCAGGTCAGGGTAGAAATAGTTCTTTTTATCAAACGTCATCACCGGCGTAATTTCGCTGTTCGTTACGAGCGCGGCGGCAATCCCCAGTTCCACCGCCCGCTTGTTCGTCACGGCGGGCATCCCCGGCATCCCCGCGCAGGCGGGGCAGACATGCTCGTTCGCGTCCGCGCCGAACTTTGCCGAACAGGAGCAAAACAGCTTGGACTCCGTAGCCAGCTCTACGTGAACCTCCAGCCCCATCACAACTTCGTAACGTTTCATTGCATCGCCTCCCATGCAGTAAGAAGCATTCCCTCGTTTTTCACGTTCGCCGCCAGCTGTACGTTTCCAAACGTCAGCGACGGCAGTCCGGCGAGCACCGGAAGATGACTCTCCGGCGGCAAAACCAGCACGTCATACAGGTCAAAACGGAGCGACTCTCTAATAAGCCGCCGTATCTTCATCGCTTTCTCATAAAGTGCGGTGTAATGATCCTGCGAGAGAACCAAGCACCCCATCACCGCCGCGAGCTTCGTTTCAATCCCGAGCGCTTCCGTGCGGGTTTTGGTGTACAGTTCTTCAAGGTTTTTGTAGTCTTTTGTGCGGTATCCGAATTTCACGCCGTCGTAACGGCTGATGTTGCCGCTGATCTCGGCATAGGCGAGGATACGCAGAACCGGCTCGCACAGGTCGGCATACGGCGGTGCCTCTTCGCTCAATACGGGTTTCTTATCCGGTTTTACGTATGAGTAACTCTTTTCGGGGAACATTGCGCCGTCTTTTTCGTCATGCCCCGCGATTTTCGCGAGTAATGAAAACCCTTCGGACGGCGTTTTGCACACAATGCCGATTTGATCCATCGAGCAGGCGGTGGGTATCAGACCGTAGCGCGAGACGGTGCTGTAGGTCGGGCGGATATAGCAAAGCCCTTGCTTCGCGGCCTGTACGCGAACGTGACCGAACACATCGTTGCACAGCAGCGTACCGTCCGGCAGCGTACCGGGCGGTTCCAAGCCGAACTCGCCCAGCTTCACAGGCTCGGCGCTTTCCGCGAGACGCGAAACGACCTCGGCGTCAAAAGGCGCGATAAAATTTTCCAGCATTTTTGATCCGGCGGAAGCCGGCTTTCCGGCTTGCAGGATACTGTCGTCTAAATACAACATACCGCGCCCCCTAATCCAGTGTCTTGGGTACTTGAAAATACCCGTCGTACTGCTCCGGCGCGTTGGCTAACAGCGCTTCGCGCGTGATAAGCTTCGCGGCTGTGTCTTCCCGAAGAACGTTTTCGACCTCTAGAGGCGTTGTGAGCGGGGTTACGTCATCGGTGTCAACCGACTCCAGAGCCGAAAAGGTTTTAAGCAGAGCCTCCGCCCGATTATGCAGTTCGCGGCGTTCGTCTTCCGGCAGATCAAGCTTCGCCATCGCTTCATACGGTTGAATGTTCATTCAAAATCACCGAACCTTTATGTGGACTTCACGGAGCTGCGCTTCCGTGACCGCACCCGGCGCGCCGAGCAGCAGATCCTGCGCGTTGCCGTTCATCGGGAACGCCACAACCTCGCGGATGTTGTCCTGCCCGGTCAGCAGCATGACGATGCGGTCAAGCCCGGGAGCCATGCCCGCGTGGGGCGGAGCGCCGTAATGAAATGCGTTGAAGAGGGCGGAGAACTTGGTTTCGATATCCTCTTTTGTGTACCCCGCCAGCTCAAACGCCTTCAGCATGATGTCGGGGCGGTGGTTCCGCACGGCGCCGGAGGAAAGCTCCACGCCGTTGCAGACGATGTCGTACTGATACGCTTTGATGTCGAGCGGGTTAAGCGTTTCCAGCGCGTCCATCTCTCCCTGCGGCATAGAGAAGGGGTTGTGGGTGAATTCCGGCTTACCCGTATCCTCGCTGATGCCGTACATCGGGAAGTCGGTGATAAAGCAGAACTCAAACGAATCGTCCCGGATCAGCTCCAAGCGTCTGCCCAGCTCGGTGCGAATCTGTCCGGCCAGTTTGTCCGCCAGTTTGGGGACATCGCAGATGAAAAACAGGGTGTCGTTTTCCTTCAAGCCGAGGGTTTTGATCAGCTCTTGCTGCTTTTCCTCCGACAAAAACTTCACGATGGGACCTTTCAGCTCCATTCCGGTGAGCGCGGAGATATAGCCAAGCCCTTTCATGCCGATTTCGTCTGTGGCGAAGGCGAGCATCTTTTCAAAAAACGATTTGGGCTGCGCGGCTGCGCCCGGCGCGACGATCCCGCGTACCGGCTTGTTGCGGAAAGGCGCGAAATCCACGTCCGCGAAGAAACCCGTCAAGTCTTCAATCAGGAGCGGGTTCCGCAGATCGGGTTTGTCGGTGCCGTATTTCAACATGCTTTCCGAGAAAGGGATGCGCCGAAACGGCGCGGGACTGACCTTTTTTTCATCAGAAAAGGCCGCGAAGGTATCGTATAAAACCGTTTCGGCGACCGCGAACACGTCTTCCTGCTCCGCGAACGCCATTTCAAAATCGAGCTGGTAAAACTCGCCCGGCGAGCGGTCGGCACGGGAATCCTCGTCGCGGAAGCAGGGCGCGATTTGATAGTAGCGGTCAAAGCCGGACACCATCAAGAGCTGTTTGAATTGCTGCGGGGCTTGCGGTAGGGCGTAAAACATCCCGTGATGCTTCCGGCTAGGCACGAGGTAGTCACGCGCCCCTTCGGGGGACGAGGAGGTGAGGATGGGGGTTTGAATCTCCATGAAACCCAGCTCCTCCATCTTTGCGCGCAGGAAACGCGTGATATCAGAACGCATGACAATGTGCCGGTGGACGAGCGGGTTGCGCAGATCTAGGAAGCGGTATTTTAGGCGCAGGTCTTCGCGGCTCTGCGTGGAGTCCCCGATCTCGAAGGGTAATTGGTTCTCGGATGTTCCCAAAACGGTTACGGTATCCGCTTTCAGTTCCACCTCGCCGGTCAGAAGTTTCGGGTTGACCGTATCTTCGGCGCGCTCGCGTAAAAGTCCGCTGACAGATATAACCGTCTCGCGGAATATACCCTTCATGGGCGCGTCGTCGTTGAGTACGATCTGCGTTAAGCCGTAATGGTCGCGCAGATCGAGGAAGATGACGCCGCCGTGGTCGCGGATGGTGTCGACCCACCCGGCGAGCTTAACCGTTTCGCCGACATGGGTTGTTCTCAATTCGCCGCAGTTGTGCGTTCTGTACTTGCTCACTGGTAATCCCTCCGTAAAAAATAAAATCCCCAAAAACAATATTGAACATACTGTTTTTGAGGGACGGAAACTCAGGCTCCCGCGGTGCCACCCTGCATTGACGCTTAACGCGCCCACTTTAAGGTATTTAGTTGTGTCACTCAAAAAATTCCCCGCTCCGGCTTGCGACACCGCGGCATAGCCGCCTGCTCGCAAGCGCTTCGCTCGTTCGCCTACGGCGAACATGGAGTTTTGTTGAGCTTCTTTAAAAGAGCGTTTCCCGTGCCACTACTCTCTCAATCGGCGCTTTCAGCCGCGACGCCGAATCTCTGATGAGATTTCCGCAAGGACGGGGTCTCTTCCAATAGTTGTATGTTACCATACACGGGTTCATTTGTCAACGTTTTTTTTCGTTTCCCGCGATTTGAGTTTATCGTTGATAACCTTCGCCTCGTGTCTGCTGTAAAGATAAAACCCCGACCAAATCAGGAAAAAGACCAAAATGGCGATCAGGACGCTTGTCATGATGATCGGCGCGGAGAAGGACGGGATCCAACCCATGCCGAACGCCACAGGGAAGTAGACCCCCATTCCCACGCAAAAATGGATCGTCGTCTGCTGCCAAAAACGCAGCCGCTCGAAGGTATAGACGATGGAGGTCGTGCCGAAGCCTATGCCGGTGACAGTGGAAGCCAGCACGTTTCTTGAAAAATGCCGAAAGACTATTCCGCGCATTGGCTCAATGTCAAAGAGATCGACAATCAGGCAGATCACGATGAAGAATGACCATCCCCACAGAACGCCTTGGAATAAATATTTCAGAATCTTTTTCATACCGCACCCCTCCTAAAGCCCCAATCGTTTCTTAAACTCACCGAGATACTTTCTGGAAATATACTCGGCCATGCCGTTTTTCATAATAATGTCCATCGTGCCGTTGAACGACGGGGAGACATGATCAATCCGTCGTATATTCACAATGGCCGATTTTGAAATGCGCGTAAAATCTTGCCCCAGCTGCTGCGTCAGATCATGCAGTGTTTTATCGAGCGTAAAACCCTGTGCCGATCTGTTATATAGCCGGACGCTGCCGCCTTCCGTTCGGATCAGCTCTGCCTGTTCCGGCTCTATGACATAGGACTTATCCTCTCTCTTCGCGGTCAGCAAACGTACGGAGTAACTTGCCGCTTCAAGGGTTTCGACAAGCGCGCTGATCTCCTCCGTCAGTTTTGGGATATGAAGGACGGCATTCGCCTCCGCTAAATTCGGATCAATTTTGATTTCAACCCTCACACAACCGCCCCCTTCCAAGACAGTATACCACAAAACGTGCGATAGCGCATGTATTTCACCCGCCCACCACGGCGTCTTACCCGCCGATTTGCGCATTTTACGCCCACATGAGGGACAGTATGCGGCTCAAACGGTAAACTGGGATCATGAAGGAGGGGATTCGATGCTTGCGGCTGTTAAAGAGCTGACCGTCCGATACGGCGGGAACACGGCGGTGGATAACGTTTCCTTTGAGGTTTGCGAAAGGGAGATATTGGCGGTTATCGGGCCGAACGGTTCCGGCAAAACATCGGCGGTGGAATGTTTGGAGGGACTGCGGAAGCCGTCGGCCGGTTCGGTCGCGGTGTTTGGGTTAGACCCGCTTATTTATCGTAAGGAAATCTATAAAAAACTCGGCGTTCAGCTTCAAGACGTATCCTATCCCGAAAAAATCAAGGTTGAGGAGATGTGCGCTTGGTTCGCCTCGTTTTATGAGACTCCCGCAAGCTATCAAAAATTGCTGGAGCAGCTGGATCTCGCGGATAAGCGGAAACGGTACGTTAGTAAGTTGTCCGGCGGCGAAAAGCAGCGGTTATCCATTTTGTTGGCGCTGCTTCCCCGGCCGAAACTGCTGATCCTGGACGAATTAACAACGGGTCTTGATCCTGAAGTGCGCCGGAACCTATGGGAGAGCTTAAAAGACATCCGCGACGCGGGTACAAGCGTTTTGCTCGTTTCCCACTACATGGATGAAGTGGAGGCGGTCGCGGACAGGCTTATTTTCATGCTCCGCGGGAAAGCCCTGTACACGGGAACCCTCGGCGGATTTCGGGAGTATGCCCGCGGCGCGCTGCCGCCGGAGCGCTGGAACCCCGGCATGTCGCTGGAGGAACTGTATCTGGCGTTCGTGCCGAAGAAAACGCGTATAACGATGGAGGGGATTGTATGAGAGCGGTGCTGAAAACAGTGCGGATGGAAACACGCCTATACCTTCGTGGATTTTTTGGACCCTTCTTCTCGCTCTTATTTCCGGTAATCCTGCTTTTTTTGTTCGGCAGTATTTACGGAAACGAACCGGCGGAGCTTTTTGGCGGGCGCGGTACGATGGACGTGAGCGTTCCGGCCTACTTGGGGATGGTAATCGCGGTGGGCGGCATTATGACGCTGCCGCTGGGATTGATTGAGTATCAGGCGAGCCGGGCGTATAAACGCTTCGACGCGACGCCGTTTGGCAAAGTAAATTTGGTGTTTGCGCAGGTCTTTGTCTATTTTGTCGCCTGCGTCTTCAGTTCGCTGGTTTTGGTTACCGCGGGTAAGGTTTTTTACGGGATTCGCATTGACGGCGAATGGTTTGTGATTGTGCCGGCGTTCCTGCTGTCGCTTGCCTGCATCTTCTCGCTCGGGTTTTTGATTACCGCACTGTTCAAAAATACGAAGCTCGCGCAGCTTGTGAGCTACCTATTATATTTCTTGATGCTGTTCACCTCTGGCGCGACCATGCCCGCGGAATTGTTTCCCGATAATATCCGCGCGTTTACGAAGATCCTGCCGCTGACCCACGCGGTCACTGTTTTGAAAGCTGCCTTTTTAGGCGAATCTATGAACGGCACAGGAGGCTCGATCGCTTTACTCGCAATTGTTACGCTCGTTTGTGCCGCAGCCGGAGTTCTTCTGTACCGGCGAAGAAGATGGGCGTGATTCAGGCAAATTTCGCGAAATTGAAAATTAGTGCTTGACAAAGATGCGGGGCTTTAGTATAGTATACCTACCGCCTTGAAGGGAGCATAGCTCAGCTGGGAGAGCACATGCTTTACACGCATGGGGTCACAGGTTCGAACCCTGTTGTTCCCACCAAAGCTGTCAGGCCGTTCGAGCTCTCTTAAACGCTCCGGTTTCGGCAGAGGCGACGTTAATTTGGCCCCGTAGTTCAGTTGGTTAGAACGCTA
>DBDP01000179.1:10787-14315 GCA_002293625.1 Clostridiales bacterium UBA929
TCTGTAGCTCAGTCGGTAGAGCAGAGGACTGAAAATCCTCGTGTCGTTGGTTCGATTCCGACCGGAGGCACCAGCGCTTGCGGGAGTGACTCAGTGGTAGAGTGTCACCTTGCCAAGGTGAAAGTCGCGGGTTCGAATCCCGTCTTCCGCTCCATAGGCAAAGCCTTGTGATTACTGGCATCAGCCGGATTTACAAGGCTTTTTCTTTGTGTGCATATGACGGAAAATATCAGAAAATATCGGTAAATTGCATGGAAAATTACATGGAAAAAATATTTGATGAAGTGCCTTTGTCGGTGCTTCTTTTGTTTATTTTTTTTGCAGCGTCTTTAAGCGCGGCTTCGGTCGTGTGGGTGTAAATATTTCCCGTTGTCGAGATATCAGAATGCCCCATCAAATATTTCGCGACATTGATTGGTACTCCGGCATCTTGGAGGTCTGTGCAATAAGTGTGTCTCAAACAATATGGAACCAAGTCGTGAGCAATGGAGGGAACTGTTATTTGATTTCGGTAGACTTTCGCGCCGCCTAAAATATTAAGTTCTCGTTTGAAGTTTTTCCACATCCGAAGCATACTTGTGCGGTCGTGGGGTTTGCTGGATTGAACCTTAACAAATACCGGCTCAAGCGGACTTCGTTTGGCAGCAATAAAATCCTGAAGAAGTGAAGTTGGTATTGGTATGATTCTGACGCCCGCTTCGGTTTTTGGCGTGCCGATTTTCGAGGAATGCGCTTTCATAGCTTGCTCAACGCGGAGGATTTTTTTCTTGAAATCTATATGACGCCAGCAAAGAGCCAACGTCTCACCCGGGCGCAAGCCGCAGTATAACATTGTCTTGACCCACAGACCGGCGTAATGTGTCTCTGCAAGCTGTAGAATTAACGACCGCTCTTTGGCGGTTATGCTGCGATGGGTTCCATTCTTCGATGCGGGTAGTTCGAGGTACTCGGCAGGGTTATACGGGATGAGCCGCGAAACACAAGCACGCTTAAAAATACCCCTCATGGTAGCGCGTAGCTTCGTCAGATAGTCCAAACTCCTAATGGCTCCTGTGTCTTCATCCGGATGCGCCTTTTGATTAAGGATTTTTTGCAGATCAACATCGATTATGGATTTTAGCGGGCGGTTCCCGATAGCCTTTTTGATTGTATTTGTATGAATTTTGTAATTGTTAAGGCTTCCGCGTTCGATTGCCGGCTCTTTATACGTTTCCAGCCACTCGTCAACCCACCGGGAGACGCTCATCTTTCCGCTTATGCCGACATCGCCGTTTTCGAGAGCCAGCTTTTTCTTAGCTGCTTTTGCGTGAGCTTCTTTATCCGATTTGCCCTTTGTTTCGTATTGCTTTCCGTTTCACATGAACGTGACGCGCACATAAGTGTATTTTTTCTTTGGCGCGGACGGTTTCTTTTCCTCAAATGTGGTCGGCTCTTTTTTCTTTGGCACAGACATTACCCTCCCTAACGCTCGCCGGGTTTCTCCAACGGGCGGTTTTTTTATCGTGTCAGTATGACGGTGTTTGCATTGCGAAACACTCCTTACTGTTCCGCCACGCCTACCACGCGCCCGACGACGCGGAACCCCATACCATCCCTAAGAATAATGTCCTCGTAGCGCGGATTTAAGGAAACCAGTCGACCGGGATTCTTTCGTATCTTCTTTAGGTATCCCTGCCCGTTATAGAAGAAAATCCCGATCTCGCCGTCGTCGAGAACCGATTCCGTCTCCACAAATACAATATCGCCGTCAAAGAATTTCGGCTCCATGCTGTCGCCTGAAATTCTGACGGCGATATCTGCGCGCGCCGGAACGTTCGGATATTCAATTATATCATAGCTATCGTCATCTAAATAATTCCCCAACCCCGCAGCCGATGGCTGGGTGTAGGTTTTTAAGGACGTCATATCGGGGGCGATTTCCTCGGCGATTTCTTCCTTCGGTTTTGGAAGCGGGACAACACGCGGTTTCTTCTCTTTTTCAATCGGTAGCAACGCGAGTTCAACTATTGCGCGGGTGTGAGCGTCGGCTTCATTATATAGCCGACCTATGCGATGCGCGTCAGCAGGCAGATTTTGCCGCCTCACCTCACCCCTGAAATCTAGCAGATAGGACATTGTAGTGCCTAACGCATGACAAAGAAGGGCGGAGCGATCCGTATCGGGCTGCAATATATCGCGTTCCCACTTGTCAAGAACGTCAACCGTAACATGAGCGCGAGCGGCCAGCGTCTCTTGCTTCATGGACAATGACTCCCTCAACTCGCGAATCCGCGAACCGAGCGTTGATTCCTTTGGAAGGGAATCTTGCCATAGATAATTAGCGTCAACGCCGAGATATGTCATCATTGCAATAATTTTTGCTTCATCTGGTTGAGACGTTCCTTTTTCATATCCCGTGACAGTCGATTTTGCAACGCCTATAAGCTCTCCGAGGTGAGCCTGTGTAAGTCCTTTTTTGATGCGTGCTTCTTTTAACCGATCACAGAATGCCATATGATCACCAACCTTGAAATGATTATAATGCGGGAATCTCGAATTGTCAAGATGGAAAACTCGAGAAACAAAAACTTTTTTCTAAAACCCTCTTGACATGTTCGAGTATCAAGACTATACTACAGATAGTTCGAGAAACTCGACCATCAAAAGGAGGTGACAATATGGGAATAGTATCCGTGAACGCACGGCGCATTATGCGGGAGAAATGTATCATGCAAAGCCTTCTCGCTCGAAAACTTGGATTACACCCGAAAACCTTCAATGCAATGATGACAGGCAGAAAGTTAATTAGGGAAGAACATATCCAAGCTCTCTCTTTAGCGCTGGAGGTTATGCCGGGCGAGTTGTTTATTCAACGAGATGATGATACGTCACCGGACACGGCGTAAGCCCTGCCCGCGAGGGACAAGCAATTAAGCCGCCAGCACCGAACCCACTTGACACAACATCGCACCCAAAACATTTAGAACCGCGCCGCCCGCGCAAATTATTCGCCCCAGCTTCGACCCGCGCCAATGATCCACGTCACTCACCAGCATGAGTACATACATCGTCCCCATGTAACCCACGTTCACGGCAAAAATGTTTCGGAGGCTTATGTATCCGTCAGCCGGGTCTTCGGTTCCGAAACAATAAAACACATCAACCAAGAGATACGCCCATACAGCGAGCATGATAGCAAAGAGGCACATTTCCGCCCAGCGGCTTTTCTTTGGTTTATCGGCGCTCATTTTATCCCCACCGTTATGCAATAACAAATTGATTTTCACAAGCATACCACAATTCACCATAAACCGCAAGAACAAGGAGGGCTGCAACCAGCACCGACAATAGACACGGTAAAGATATTCGCGGCATATACGCACACAAGCATTGACCTAATTTACCAATACACGCGAGCGGAGGGTTTTCCCGTAATCCAACTTAAAAAAGGCGGCAAAAAGCTGATCGAGCGGGAACCCGCGCTGGAGTGGCTGCGGGAACACAGCCCTCAACGTAAAAGCGGATAGACAATATGTAGTGACCGCCTAA
>DBDP01000150.1 GCA_002293625.1 Clostridiales bacterium UBA929
GGTGGGGCGTCCCGCGTTATAGGATGACGCCTCCTCCGAGGAAACGGCCAGTTCCGCCCGAAGGGATGTCTTGTCGCGCATCCTGCGCTTCGGCGTTTCGCCGTCCCGCGCCGCTTCGTCCCATTTGAACCATAAACCGGACGGCAGCATGGCGCGCGCCGCCTCGTATACCGTGCAGAAAAACCGCTCCCGCATCCACAGCGCGAGCTTGATTTGCCCTTCGTCCAGAACCGGCTCGCCGTCCAGCGCCGTGTCGATATTTTTGATCCCTTCGCGTCCGGCTTCGCCGGTCAGCCCCAGCACAAACCCTTCCTGCCTGCGGTTGCCCTGCCCGAACGGCACGGTCACGCGCATTCCGGGTTTTACGGCGTCCGCCAGTGCCGGAGGAATACGGTAAGTGTACGGCTTATCCGCCGCGTAGGGAACGTTTCGCACGGCGACGCGGGCGAATCGCTCCATCAGTCCAGCTTATAACGGTATTCGCTCTTAACGCGGCCGATTAACGCCCCCGTCGCGATCTCGTTGATCGCCAGCTTGACGGGCTTCTCGTCCAGCCGGATCTCCTGCCGCTCGGCGGTATCGGCAATCTCCCTCGCGCGCCGTGCCGCGACGTTAACCAGCAGGTAACGACTGGGGATTGTCTCCATGAGTTCGCTGATGGATGGTGAAAGCATAATGTGTTCCTCCCGCTTATATTTTAGGTTCTTTTTATCATAAGTTCAATGAATCAAGATCCACTGTTTCCCGCGTGCGTATTCGGCGCGCACCTGTGCTATGTCGGCTAAATCCTGCGGGGTAGCGACATCATCCGGAAGCATACGGCTTATAAGCTCGAAGATAAGCTCCTGCTCACGCTCTGATAAAAGTTCTACCGCATCAACCAACTTTTTTGTGGTTGTTGACATACTCACACCCCCTTGTACACATCGCCATGCGATGCTACCTTCTCAACCAAAATGGTATCCTTAGACGGATATGAAAACAGAATGCGTCCTTATTATTTCCGAAACTCCGCGAACAGCGCGGTATTGCGTCCCGTGCGCGCGCGCTCGGCGGTAAGTATGGCTTCGATGGTGTTCGCCGCTTCCTCGATGATCTCATTCACCACAATGTACTGATACTTGTCGATATAGCGAAAGACGCCGCGCGTAACCTGCAAGCGGGATTGAATTTTCTCCTCGTTTTCAGTTCCCCTGCTGCGGAGCCTCCGCTCGGCCTCCAGTTCGGACGGCGGCGTTAGGAACACCGTGACGGCGGAGGGGTAGCGTTCCATCACCTGTATCGCGCCCTTCGTCTCTATATCCAGTACAACCGTCTCCCCGTTGGAGAGGCGGTTCATCACCGGCTCAAACGGCGTGCCGTAGCACTGCCCCGCGTACTCCGCCCACTCCAGCAGTTTCCCCTCGGCGCGCATCTTGTGGAACGCGTCGAAGCTCACGAAGTAGTAGTCCTGACCCTCCGTCTCGCCCGGACGCGGCAACCTCGTCGTGGCCGATACGGAGAAGAACATGTCGCGCCGCTTCGCCATCACCGTCTTCAGAACGGTACTTTTTCCCGCTCCCGACGGTCCCGACACCACCATCAGAAGCCCCGTCATTGCGCGTCCTCGCCGGAATCGGCGTCCCCCAAACGCGCCGCTACCGTTTCCGGCATAATCGCCGAGAGGACGATGTGACCGGAGTCCATGAACAGCACGGCGCGGGTACGCCGCCCCAGCGTCGCGTCGATCAGCGTCTCCCTGTCCCGCGCGTCCTGGATGATGCGCTTCATCGGCGCGGAGTCGGGCGTCACCACGGCGACAAGCCGCGCCGCTGACACCATGTTCCCGAAGCCGATATTGAGCAGTTTCATGAACGCTTCACCCCTACCCTAAGTATATTCATAAACCGAACGGGACAACCAATGGTGTAAAACCCGGCGGTGCGCCCAGATCCGGCGGTGCGTTATTTAATAACCTCTGCGGTGCGCCGGGTCGGCGCACCCTACAAACAACCCGGCGGTGCTCCCTACTCCAAGTTTTGCACCTGTTCGCGTATCTTTTCGATTTCGCTCTTGAGTTCCAGCACATAACCCGTCGTTTCGGCGTCGTTGCATTTGCTGCCGACGGTGTTCGCCTCGCGCGAGAACTCCTGCATCAAGAAGTCCATCTTACGCCCGACCGCGCCCTCCTGCCGCAGCAAATCACGCAGCGCCGCGATATGGCTTCTAAGCCTCACCAGTTCCTCGTCGACGCAAATGCGGTCGGCATACAGGGCGGCTTCGGTGAGAATCCGGCTCTCGTCGAGCATCTTCTGCTCCAATACCTCGCCGAGCTTCACCCGCAGACGCTCGCGGTACGCGGCGGCGACCTCCGGCATACGCTCCGCAATGAGAGCGGCAAGCCGCTCTATCTCACTGAGCTTCCCCTCGATATCCTCCGCTAATCTCGCTCCCTCGCGTTCCCGCGCCGCGCAAAAATCGGCAAAAGCTTCTTCGGCGGCTTCGCAGGCCTGCGCCGTCACGGCTTCAATCTCAGGCTCCCGCCGCGCGGCGGTCATCACATCGGGCAGACGCAACGCCGACGACGCCGTGAGGTCGTTTGTAACGCCGTACTCGTTCTCCAGAATTTTCGCCGCCGCGAGATACCCTTCCCACACCGGGCGGGAAAACGCAAGCTGCGTTGACTCAACGTTATCCACCGAAACGCCGATTTCCAGTTTGCCCCTGCCGACGAAGCGGGACGCGAGCGCTTTCAGCGGCTCCTCCAAAAAGAGGTACCCTCTCGGCGTGCGCACCGACACCTCTAAGTAACGGTGGTTTACGGAACGCAGCTCCACCGTCAGTGAGGCGCTCGACGCGCGTCCGTACCCCGTCATACTGTTCGGCATCAGCAGCACCTCATACTTGAACACAAGCAGTCGGCGCAGAGACACGCGGAGCAAACGTCGCAGGCGGAGCATCCGTAAGACTGCGGCTGCTGCTGATACGGATTCTGCCGCTGCTGCTGGTATGGATCATACGGATTGCGGTATTGGTCATTATACCCGCCGTTGCGGTTCTCGCGTTCCCGAACGATGGCATCGTACGCCTCGTTGATCTCTTTCATCTTCTCCTGCGCCAAATCGGCCAATTCGTTGCCGCCGTACTTGTCGGGATGGTATTTGCGCGCGAGTTCTTTATACCGGGCTTTGATTTCCTCCATCGGCGCGTCGCGCCGGACGCCCAAGACCTCATATGGATCGTTCAATCCGAAACCTCCTTATTTTCCCCATATAGCGCCGTGTGTCCGCGTGAGCGAAGACCCAGCGTGAGAATGTTTTTTACAATGTCGGCGAATACGCCTTCCGGCATCAGATCCAGCGCCGCCAGCAGAGCATCCTGCTCCCGAGCGAGGATATAACCGACTTCGTCCCTTGTCCCTTCCGAAACCGCGCCAAATCGTAACGCCACCGCGTTGTACGCGCCCGATTTTTTGTCCTGACGCTGATCCTCGAAAGCGTCCACGATATAGATCCAGCGCCCCAAATGATCCAGCAGGCTCCGGGCGGCGCGTCCGTCTTCGTAAAAGCCGCCGAGCGAGGAAAGCATCCCGCCGAAGGCGGCGGCGGGCGCTTCCAGGGTTGCGTCCCCGTTCTCTTCCAGCCGCCAAAGCTCTTTAATCCGGCGTTCGCACTCCGCCGCTTCCCGCGGTAACCTCTCCGCCGCTTTACGAAAAGACTTTCGGTAACACCAATAAAGCAAATGGGCAAGCAGACGGCGAAACCCCTTCTCATCGCGTATCCTGTCCCGAAGCGACCAATCGGTAAACAGCATCAGCGCGTCCGCCGCGTAATCCGACACCGCGCCGCCCCGGCACACGGACTGCTTTTTGAATGGATGCCGGACACAGCGTTTTTTTTGCGTCGCGCACGGCTCTTGCCAGTAGAGCATCGCGAGCAGGACGAAATCGTAGTTCTCTAGCAGGCGCGACATCGCTCCGTAACGTTCGGAGAGGGTGTGGCACAACCCGCAGTAAACGGCTTTGTACTGGGCTGTCTCGCGGTGCCGCAGCTCCGGCTGGAATGGACGGACGGTTCCGAACATATCAGCGTTCCCTTAAAACGGCCACCACACGCGCCGTCACGCCGCCCTTTTTTTGTAAAAACCGATTAACCGCCAGCACGACACCCACACCGAGCAGAATTCCGACGCCTCCGGCAATCGGGTGGAGGAACACGCCGGCGAAGAACAGCAGCAGCGGCAGCAGGAAAATCAGCGCCGCGAGCCGCAGCGTCTTTTCGCTTTCGATCAACACGGTATCCCCCGTTTTTACTTTCTCTTTATGGGTCGCCAACACGTCGATATCCGGCGTCTCGCAACCGCCGCAGGTGGCGCAACTGCCAGCACATGCTGACGTTCGGCGAACCCGTACCTCGCACAGACCGGGAGCGGTGACTTTAATTACAACAGCCGTTTGCGTCATGGCGCGTCACCGCCGGTGTCATCCGGCACAATCGGCACGACCTCAATGAAAACGGCGTACTCCATATCCACTACACCTACCGATCCGAATCCGTCGATCGTAATCTCCGGCACGGCCATCGAAACACCCGGTGTCAGCGGCGTCTCACCGAAATCCGCCGTCACGCGAATATTATGCGGACGCACTGCGTTCACGTCTTCCCGTGATCCGCGTATCGTGATGGTCAGATATGTCGTGTTGAGGATATACCGATACCCCTCCGGCAGATTGTCGCCCGTTACTAGGATGTTCGACGTGGTGATTTGCTGCGTTTCGGCGTTGACAATCTTGATAGAGACTTGCGCTTCCGTGACGTTGTCTACATTCCGCACGTTATCCGGGAACTGGATTTGATAGGTGCCGCTTATGTCTCCGGTTAACTCGGCAAGGTTGATTGTCGCCGCGAGCATCACCGTATTGATTCTGTCCAATTCGCTGGGGTCGCCCGATATTTGGACGCTGACAGGATTAATCGATAACAGTATATTCTTCTCTTTTGTGATACCTCCGCCGTCAATAAAGGTCATGTCAAGCGGAACGGTTTTTATTTTGCTTACGGGAATCCGCAGCCAGACTTGTTCGTAATCGAATGTGAGGAAGCGCGTATCGGTAAGCTCGCCGTCTTTCGTGTACAGAGTGTAGCCGTAATCTCCTTCCACCGTGGCGGAAAGCGGTTCGTTCGATGTATAATTCAACAAACCCTTCTCAATCGTATTCACGACTTTGGAAGGACCTCTCACCGTTATGTTGGAGGGATCTATCACTTCGGCTTCAACCATGTGTTCATCGGCGCGCCCCGGTTTCTCCGCCAGCTCGATGGGGATGGTTTTGGTCGCGAGTTCATCGGTCGTTATTGTGATAACGGGTGTATTGCTGGATGTGTAGTAGGTCTTATCAAGAGAAGCCAAATGCGCGGTCATTTCGGTAACCGCGCGCAGCTCGTAGTTGATCGACTGCTCACCCGCCGTGCGCACGAGCGAAAGATCGGCGACTGCCTGCAGGTTGCTCTCATTCAAATCGGAAAAATCTTGATTCCTTCCCGACAGGAGGACATCGACGGTGAGGTTTCTGTCGCTTACCATAATTAGGTTGTGTGTTTCAAGGCTAGATTCATTCGTAAATGTCACCGGGATGTTCCTAATCGTCTTTTCACCCGTCGGGTTCACGTAGAACGATACGTACCCCCAAAGGACTACCGCCATGATGAGCGACAGCGCGAAAATCAGTATATTGAAGCGCTTCAACAGATTTTTCATGCGCCGTCCTCCTTCCCGCCGGACTTACGCAGCATGCTTAACAAACCGCCCTTTTTCTTCTCGGTATCGGGCAGCAGTTCCACCCGCAACAGTGTTTCCAATGTTTCGAGGGTTAGGCCGCGCTTCAACATGCCGCCGACGGCGGACGAGATCGTCCCCGTCTCCTCCGACACCACCACCACCACGGCATCCGAGTTTTCGCTCATACCGATACCGGCACGGTGGCGCATGCCGAGATCGCGGCTTAGGTTTGTGTTTGTTGTCAGCGGCAGCATACAACCCGCGCCGGTAATCCGCCCGTTTTGCACGATGACGGCTCCGTCATGGAGCGGCGCTTTGGGGAAAAAGATGTTTTTAACCAGTTCGGCGGTTGTGGCCGCATCAAGGAGGGTGCCGGTTTTCGCAATGTCGGTCAAACTCACCCGGCGTTCGAAGACTATCAACGCGCCTTGACGTTCCCAAGAAAGCACACGGCAGGCTTCCAGCGTCTCGGTGATGGCTTTTTCCATGTCACTCGGCGCGTTTCTGCCGATGGCGATATTGCCGGTTGATCCCACCTGCCCCAGCATCTTTCGAAGCTCCGGCTGGAACAGCACAATTACAGCCAGCACGCCCACTTGAAGTGTGCTGTTCAATAAGAATTTTAACGTTTGAAGCTCAAAAACCTGTGAAAAGCCCAGCACCAACACCAAAAACAGGATACCCTTAATAACAGGGAAAGCGTTGGACCGCCGGAATAGTTGTATGGCGATATACATGATTACCGCAACCAGCAAAATATCAATTGCATCCCATACGCTGAACACAGACATGAAGCTAGAAATCCTGTCAGCCATGTCCCTAAAAAAGTCGCGTATCGCCTGCGCAATATCCAAGCAGCCTCACCTCCCGGTCGCATATTCGAAGCGCCATGGTATTATACCACGTTTTATTTGGTTTGTGAAGCGCCGATTTGTATCGAGACAATTTGTACCGGGTCATTCGTAGGGACGACCGCACTCGGTCGTCCGCAATATAAGCGATGTTGGGAAGCGGCGGCGTGTCGAGGGCGACACACGCCCTACAAAAGACGGAGATACGTTTTCTACATAAAGAGATGGTAAAAGAGACACTATAATTGTGTCTCATAACGGGGGGATTTACATGCCAAAGCAACGCGGAAAGCAAACGTCCGCACTAACGTCGCCCGTCACGATTGCTTCTTCGGCCTGCGTCGCCGGAAGCAAAGAGGGGCGGGGACCGCTCAGGAGCAACATCGACAGCATCTACGAAGACAGTATGCTGGGCTTAAAAAGCTGGGAGCAAGCCGAATCGGCTATGCAAAGAGACGCGCTCAATCTCGCACTCAGCAAAGGGAATATCCCAGAAAGCGCTCTGCGCTTTGTGCTGGCCGGCGATCTGCTGGGTCAGTGCATCGGCAGCGCTTTTTCGGCGCGCGAGTGCGATACCCCATTCATCGGTTTGTTCGGCGCTTGCTCCACAATCACGGAGGCTTTGGGGCTGGGTGCGCTGCTTATCGACGGAGGTTTCGCCGACCGCTTGGCGGCGATTACTTCCAGCCACTTCTGCGGCGCGGAACGGCAGTTCCGTATGCCGTTGGAATACGGTGGTCAGCGTCCTACTACGGCGCAATGGACGGTGACCGGCGCGGGCGCGGCGGTGCTGGAAAAAGCCGGTCTGCGTAACAGCGCGGGCAATCCGCGTATATCGCATGTGACGTTCGGCAAGGTCGTCGATATGGGTATCAAAGATGTGTCTTTCATGGGTGCCTCGATGGCGCCCGCGGCGTTCTCCACCCTGTCGGCACACTTCGAAGACTGCGGCTTGTCGCCGGAGGACTATGATCTGATCGTCACCGGTGACCTCGGCTCCGCCGGTTCTGAAATACTGCGCGAATTGTTCCAAAAAAACGGCGTTACGCTCGGAGAGAGATACAAAGATTGCGGTATGATGATCTTTGACCCGCACGATACCGACGTAGGCGCGGGCGGCTCCGGCTGCGGGTGCAGCGCCGTCACGCTGTGTGGACATATTTTGAACGGGATGCGGGAGAAAAAATGGCGGCGCGTGCTGTTCTGCGGCACCGGAGCGCTCTTCTCCCCGATGTCGGCGCAGCAGGGCGAGAGCATTCCTTCCATCTGCCACGCCGTGCGAATCATAGGGGGAGAGTAATCGTGATGCAATACCTCAACGCGTTTCTTCTGGGCGGTTTCCTCTGCGCGGTAGGGCAGATTTTGATCGACAGAACAAACCTCACACCCGCCCGTATCTTGGTGACATATGTTGTCGCGGGGGTTGTATTGAGCGCCGCCGGGTTGTATGAGCCGCTGGTGGAATGGGCGGGCGCGGGCGCGACCGTACCGCTGACCGGCTTCGGTCACGCTTTGGCAAAGGGCGTGAGAACAGCCGTCCAAAAGGACGGCTGGTTCGGCATCTTCACCGGCGGTATCACGGCAACGGCGGGCGGCGTCACCGCCGCCGTGGTAATGGCGTTCCTCGCCGCTTTGATCTCAAAACCGGGAGAGAAGAGCTAGGGATTCTCGTAGGAGCGCGCATTGCGCATCCGCGAAACCCTCGTCCTTGTAGGGACGGCCGACCCGACCATCCGTCGTAATCTCCGTCCCCGTAGCCCCCTTCCGTTGGAAGGGAGTGGCGGCGAAGCCGCCGGGGGATGCCCGGACGAACGCAGTTCGTCCCTACACAATGCGCTTTTTGCCTATGAAAAACACCGCCATACAGCCCGGTCCCACATGAGTGCCGATGGCGGCCGCCAGCGGATTGACGATAGCGTTCTCGACCCCGAAATGCCGCCGGACTTCCCCCAGTACAAAATTCGCTTCATCTTCGCAGTCGCCGTGGCAGATGGCAATCGTATCGTGCTCCTGAATATCGGTATACTGTTTCATTTCCTCCACCAGTCCGAGCAGCGACGCCTTACGCCCTCGAATCTTGCCGTGGTTGATCAATTTGCCCTCAAGATCCACATGCAGGCGCGGCTTGATGCCCAGCGCCGTCCCAAAGATTGCCGAGGCTCTGGACACGCGACCGCCCCGGAAGAGGAACATCAGGTCGTCCACCGTAAAGCGGTGGTGGAAGGTCAGCTTATTCGTCTCGACCCAGCGGCATAATTCTTCAAACCCCATACCTTCGTCGCGGCGGCGCGCCGTTTCATGCACCAGAAGCCCCAGACCCAGCGACACCGCGCTTGTCTGCGGAACGCATACCGTCCTGTCGGGGTAGGTCTCCTTAAACTGATCGCGCGCACGGCACGCGCTGTAATACGAACCGCTCAGCCCCGCAGTCAGACCGAGATAGAGGACGTCGGTGCCGTCTTTAAGGTACGGCTCGAAAGCGTCTATATACTGATGATCCGTCCACTGCGATGTTTTGAATACCACGCCCGCCCGCATTTTATCGTAAAATTCGCGGGAACTCATCGTGCCGTCGTCAACATAGGGTTCGTCGTCCATCGTTGTGTTCATTGGCAAAAACGGGATATTGCGCTCGGAATAGTATGTCCAAGGTAAATCGGCGCTGGAATCGGTCATGAGTACATAAGGCATGGTCGGCACCCCTCTTTCTTGACAATGCCTATAGTATACAATAGATAGACAAGATGGGCAAGCGTGATTTTTTAAGTGTTTACGGAATTGGTATGAAGCGCGCGTATACGGCGAATACTTTTCGTATAAGGAGGCGATTGTTATCAACCGGCACCGCTTTCATTCCGATATGGAAACTGCGTGGGAACTGCGCCCCGATACCGATGAAACGCCGGGCAGCCACGCGCATCACAACCGTTTCGCGAAACCAATGCCACAGGCGCAGAATTTGAAAAAGGCTGAAAAACTGTCTGTGGATTCGAAAAACAGAGAAAACGGGAGCTAATCTAGCCTCCCGCGCTTTAATGGTCAGAACAGGTCAAATTCCAACATTGTCGCCTGACCAATTCTGATGTATTCTTAGATCAGGATTGGTCAAATAAATAGGTGGTGAGTCCAATGGGTTTATCCGATGTCATAGCGCAATTCATCCTTTCGGGGCTGGAAGACTCCGGCGGGGCTTTGGAACTATCGCGCGGAAGCCTCGCGGAACAATTCGGCTGTGTTCCGAGCCAGATTAACTATGTGCTGACAACACGTTTCACGCCGGAACACGGATACATTATCGAAACAAAACGAGGCGGCGGCGGATACATCCGTATCACACGCGTCAGGCTGTCGCCGCAAACATTGATTATGCACACCGTCAACACCGCCGGAGAAAGCCTCGACGCCGCGACAGCGACCGCGCTTTTGGAAAATCTGCGCGATGTTCTGGGAACGCCGTTTACCGCCGTTATCGGCGCGGCTTGTTCCGACCGCGCGTTGCGTTCTCTGGAGCCGCCGTCTCGTGACCGGGTTCGCGCTTCGGTGTTGAAACAGTGTTTATTACACATCTTATAAGGAGAGGGTTTTATGTATTTCATCCATTCGATCCCGCAAAGCGAACCGAACCCCTGCCCCGCCTGCGGCATTACGCTCGCAGAGATTTCACAGACCGGGCGGGCGGGCTGTCCCGACTGTTACAGCCATTTCTCCGAACGCCTGACGCCATACATCCGCCGTGTCCACGGGCCCGCGGCGCATACCGGACGAATCCCACGCAGCGCGGGAACGCACATAGCTCTAAAACGCAGGCTTACCGAGCTGCGAGAGCAACTAAACGCCGCTATCGGGCGGCAGGAATTTGAACAATGCGCGAAGCTGAGGGATGAAATCGCGGCGCTCAGCGCCGGTGAGGAGGCCATATGAACAACAGTATCGTATCCTACCGCGTGCGGCTGGCACGCAATCTTCGGGGCATCCCATTCCCGAACCGCATGGATGAGAAAGCCCGAAACGCGCTGATAGAGGGTATCGCGGAAACCGTCGCTTCCGCCGCCGGAGGGCAAGTTTTTACCTATCTTCCGTTGGATCAAAACAACCGGGGGAAAGCGCGGGCGCTGACCGAACGGCATCTGATCAGCCCGGAGTTCGCGGGCGAAGATGCCCCGCACGGCGTTTTGCTGTCAGGCGACAATTCTCTCTCTGTCATGCTGTGCGAAGAAGACCATTTACGTATCCAATCCTTCGGTTCCGACCTTTCCGTCTGCCTGACGGCGGCGCAGGATATAGAGGCTTTGATCGACGAAGACTTCCCGTTGGCCTTTGACGAATCGCTCGGTTATCTCACCGCATGCCCGACCAATCTCGGAACCGGGCTCCGCGCTTCCGCGCTGATGCATCTGCCCGCTCTGACCGAAACGCACTCGATGCGCCGCCTGATCCAGCAAGCCGGAGCGTCCGGACTTGCGGTGCGGGGAATTTATGGGGAAGGTACACAGGCAGCGTGGGGATACTATCAAATTTCCAATGCCGTTACTAAGGGCTTAACCGAGCAGGAAATTACCGGCGTATTGCGCGAAGTGACCGTGAAGATCGACGAGCGAGAGCAGCAGGCGCGACAAGCCGTCTATAACAGTGACCGCGGCAGGATTGCCGACCGGGTCTGGCGCGCCGCCGGTACGCTGTGTTATGCCCGCCGCATCTCCACTCAGGAGGCAATGGAATGCCTCTCGGTTTTACGAATGGGAATCCAGCTCGGAATTTTTCCCGGATTGGACACGACGGCCGTCGATTCAATGGAAATCTGGCCGGGATGTCTGACCGAGGCCAAAGGCCCGTTTAAAGACAAAACCTCGCGGGACGAGGCGCGCGCCGCTATATTACGGGAAGCGCTGCAATCAATCCATAATAATTAACGCAACCCTATGGAGGAGATAGTATGAACAACAGATTTACGCAAAAAGCCAACGCCGTTCTTCGTCTGGCCCATGAAGCCGCTGCGGAATTGGGACACGGTTATGTCGGCACCGAACACATTCTGCTGGGGTTGCGCCGCGAAACAGAAGGAGTGGCGTCAAACGCGCTGGACGGTGCGGGTATCAGAAACGATACCCTGACAGAGAAAGCTGTCGAGATTGTCGGCCGGGGTGAGCAGGGCCAGAAACCGCTGCAAGGACTTACGCCGCGCGCCAAACGCGTCGTCGATATTGCGGGCAGCGAAGCCGCCCGTCTTGGACACCATTTTATCGGAACAGAACACCTGTTGATGGGCGTTCTGCATGAAAGCGATTCGATCGCCTCTCGGATATTAATCTCCCTTGGCGTTGACGTTCGTAAACTATATAACGATTTACTTCAAACGGTCGGCGCGCCGCAGGGTAAAGATAACGCGCCTCAGCGCCGCGGCGATTTGCGCGTCGCGTCGCAGTTTTCTAAAAACTTAACCGACGCGGCGCGGGAAGGGCGGCTCGACCCCGTGATCGGGCGGGAAAAGGAAATCTCCCGCGTCATCCAGATTCTCTCGCGCCGCACCAAAAATAATCCCGTCTTGATCGGGGAACCGGGCGTGGGGAAAACCGCCGTCGCCGAAGGCTTGGCGCAGCGTATTACCGACGGCGACACGCCGGAGCATCTGCGCGGCTGCCGTTTGCTCTCGCTGGATCTTTCGGCAATGGTCGCCGGCACCAAATATAGGGGGGAGTTTGAGGAACGCCTTAAAGCCGCGATGGAAGAGGT
>DBDP01000108.1:0-129 GCA_002293625.1 Clostridiales bacterium UBA929
TCTCCGTCATCGGAAGCGCGCGCCGCGCCGCCGCGCAAACGATAAGCAAAGACGTTGTGCGATGCGTTTGGGTGCTTTTTGCATACATCCGCCAAAAACTCTTTTGCCGCGTCTTCATCGGGTACAGGA
>DBDP01000108.1:224-2929 GCA_002293625.1 Clostridiales bacterium UBA929
CGCAAGCTCTCCGCTCGTTCGCCTGCGGCGAACACGGAGCTTTATAGAGCTTCTCTCATGGCATGTTGAAAATTGTCCGCTCCGGCTTGCGACACCGCGCCAAAGGCGCCTGCTCGCAAACGTTTCGCTCGTTCGCCTTCGGCGAAAATACAATTTTCAACACTTCGTTCATAGCAAACAAGCCACGCGCCGCGCGGCTTGCCTCAGTCCCGCGCAGTGCCGGGAACCATGCCTATGCTCTGCCAAACTTGCGGTTAAAGCGATCCACGCGCCCACCGGTATCCACCAGCTTTTGCTTGCCGGTGAAGAAGGGGTGGCACTTGGAGCAGATTTCCACGCGGATATTCTCCCGCGTCGAGCCTGTCTCGATCACCTCGCCGCAGGCGCAGCGGATGGTGGTCTGCTTATAGTTGGGATGGATGCCGTCTTTCAATGCGATTCACCTCCGTGGGACATTTATACACAGTACAGCTTATCATACCATAGATACGGGGATTGTGCAACCACAAATTTTTGAAATTCACTTGCGGGCGCGCCGCAGTAGATTTCTCGTGATCGAAACCCCGAGTACGGTTGAAAACACACCTAAGCCGATAAAAGTCCCCCACAGGAGATTCCAATACGGGTTTGACTTATCGGGCTTTTCGCTTTTGCCACGAACCACCCGGCAGGGGTTCTTCACGCAAGCATTGTAGCACGGTTGATATTTCGCGTCAAGGGTGCAAAAACATAGTATTTCTATTTACGTAGATAAGTTATTGTGATTACAGTGTATACCTAACATATTCGCAATTACCAAGCGTAAAGCTGTTCATCTCTTCAAAAGAAAGATCCATGCAGTATTTATTAATCAGCCTTGCTACAAATCCGTGACATACCAAGAGTATTTTACTCTTCGGGTATTTTTCTTTCATAGAAATGAGAGCAGAGGAAACGCGCTGATAGCATTGGCGGATTGTCTCGCCTTCGTCAGGTCCGTCGTCTATGTCGCGAGCGCCAAGGCGAAGCCACATCTCAGGGTACTTATTTTGTGCTTCTTCGCGGGTCAACCCTTCATAAACGCCCATGTTCCGTTCCGCGAATTGGTCTATTACCACTAAAGGCTTAGCAAGAGCTTTCTGCACAATCTCCGCTGTCTGCCGCGCTCTCAAAAGATGAGAGGTGACAATTAAATCAATAGATACGCTATGTAATTTTCCGGCAAGCTCTTCCGCCTGTTTGAATCCGTTTTCACTCAGAGGGACATCTGTGCTTCCCGCGTAACGTCTCTGAACGTTAAACTCCGTTTCGCCGTGCCGAACAACATATAGCTCCATAATGCGTCTCCAGCAAATTTTATCAAGGTCGCAGAAACACCGCTCCCGCCGCGCCGAAAACTGCGATCAGCAAAATTGGGCTGAGTTTTTTTACGAATAGCAGAAGCGCCAGCCCTACACACGCCATTACGAGTGCCGGAATGTCAACGGTGCCGCCAACCCCGCCACGCAGCAGGGATTCATACCCGATATTCAACGCTGCCGCGAGGATTAAACCCGTCACGACCGGGCGGACGGCGGACATGGCGTCGGCAACGGCGGGCTTTTTGGAATACGCTAAAAAAAACTTCGCGACGATCATTGTAAGCACGACCGACGGCGTAATCACGCCCAGCGTCGCGACCGCGGCGCCGGCGACGCCGTACAGTTTCATCCCGGCGAAGGTTGCGGCGTTGACGGCGAACGGTCCCGGCGTCATCTGCGAAATGGCGACCATATCCACCGTTTCGGCAAGCGTCATCAACTCTCGTGATACCAGTTCCTTTTGCATCAGCGGCAGCATCGCCATCCCGCCGCCGATCGTGAAAAACCCGATCTTGAGGAAGATCAGGTAAAGCCAAACAAGCTCCATCCTAACCCGCCTTCCTGTTCCGCGCGCGAACAACAGCGCGCCCCGCGCCGAACGCCGCGCCGCCCAAAATCACCCATATGGGGTTGACGTTAAGCAGCAGCACCAGCGCCGCCGAAGTAAGACACAGGATGATGTCAACCACGCCGAGCAGTGAACTGCGGCGCAGCCCCCAAACGGTATAGAACAGCAGCGCCGTGACGGCGGCGCGAATGCCGCGCAGAGCGCCCAGCATCACCGGGTTTTCGATAAACCATTGGTAAAAAACCGTCACCAGCAGCAACACCAAAAAAGACGGCAGCACAACGCCCAGCGCGGCGAGCAGCGCCCCGGCGACGCCGGAAAGCCGGTAACCGAGCATGACGGCGGTGTTGCTCGCGATTACGCCGGGCAGCGACTGTGACACGGCGAAGATGTCCATAATCTCCGCTTCCGTCACCCAGCCGCGTTTATCGACAAACACCCGCTTCATCTGCGGAAGCATCGACAGACCGCCTCCGAAGGTGAAAAGCCCGACGGTAAACATCGTGGTAAAAATTTGCCGGAGCCTTTGCGCCGTTTTCATCGCACGTTCATCAAACAACCCGCGAGAATCGTCTTGCGCTCGTCTTCGGTCAGACCCGGCAGACGCAGCGTAATCTCACGCGGGTTGCCCGCGTGCGTCCAGACAGCGGGGATTTCCTCCCGCCCTGCCGCAACGGCGGAGCGCACGCCGGAAATCTCGAACGTATCCCCGATGGCGGGGCGTTCGGTTTCCAGTTCCGTCCACTCAAAGGGCAGCATCCCCCAGTTGATCAAGTTGGAGCGGTAGCGCTTGGTGG
>DBDP01000090.1 GCA_002293625.1 Clostridiales bacterium UBA929
TTGGCTTTTTGGGGGAACTCAAGAAAAACTCCTCCTTGCCAATAGGCCGCCGATTGGGTATAATAGGCGTATCAAGTACCAAAGGGGGCTTAAACCATGCCGGTTAACGTAAAAAGAGTAGAGCAATACGAAAACTTCGGCGCTTGCATTCATATCACCAACGGCGTGATTGAATTGTACGCCACGGTCGATCGCGGACCGCGTATCATCCACCTCTCGCTTTGCGGCGGGGAGAACCTATTCTGGACGGACAGCAAGTCGGAAGCGCCGACGCGCATAGAAGGGCTTGACCTCGCTTTCGGCAAGGGCGATACGTACCGCATCCTCGGCGGACACCGCTTGTGGAGCAGCCCCGAGCATGTACTCAACTCCTACTACCCTGACGACGATCCTGTGGATGTTGCCATCACCCCATACGGCTGCGTCCTGACGCCGCCCGTGCAGAAAGGGACATGTCTGCAGCTTGTGATGGAAGTGCGGATGGATCCCGAACGGGAGCGCGTATCGGTGCGTCACCGCATCCATAACGTCGGCGGCGGGGTCGTTACGCTCGCGCCCTGGGCGATTACGCAGCTCGCGCCGGGCGGGGTGGAGGTATTCCCGCAATCCAAACAGGACATCGCGCTGCTGCCCGACCGCGTATTTGTCGTGTGGCCATATACCGACATGGGAGATCATCGGTTAAAGTGGAGCGACGAATATATCGCAATACGACCCGACAGTACCGACCGTCCTCTGAAAATAGGGATGCTCAACCGCCCGGGGTACGCGCTCTACCACAACAAAGGCATCGTGTTCAAGAAGATGTGGAACGCCCTGCCGAGCGCCGAGTACCCGGACTTCGGCTGTAACTTCGAAACGTATACGAACAAGAATTTTATAGAAATGGAAAGTCTCGCGCCGCTGTCCACCCTCTGCGACGGACAAAGCGCCACCCATGAGGAAGAGTGGTTCTGCTACAAAGAGCCGGACGCCCTCGACGAAGCGGCGCTTTTGGATAAATACGGCGGATAGATGGATTTATACACGGCGCAGGACGCGCTTGACAGTTACTATGCGGCGCTCCGTCAGGGACGCCGGTACGTGTCTGAACGGCGCAGTCAAAAGCAATCGGGACTATTAAGGGTTTTGGAACCCCTTTTAAGCGAGTTTTGCAGAGAGATCCCTTTGGGGTTATATGAGATTCCCCTAAAAAAGATACGCGGCACCTACGCCGTCGGGCGGGCTGGGGCGCTGTCCGGGGATTTCATGCCGCTGCTGGACGAAAAAAGCGAGTTTTCGTATAAATGGCGGTCTTTGTATACCTCCGCGCTTGAGATCGGCATCAGCGAAGCGATTCAAGTTTACGAATACCTTGGGTATTATTATGTGCTGGAAGGGCATAAGCGCGTCAGCGTGGCGCGGGTGCTTTCGCTGTATTCCCTGCTCGCGAAGGTGACGCGCTTGCTCCCGCCGCCCGGCGAGGAAACGCCGCCCGTTTTTTTTGAGATTCTTAACGGAAACCAGCGCAAGATTATCCGCCATATGTGGTTTTCCGTACCGGGGCGGGTTACAGAACTACGAAAACTTGCCGGAGGTGACGAAGAACGGCTGGAAACCGTGTTTAGCGGTTTCCGCGCCGAATACCACCGGCAGAATTTTCACCAGACGCTACCGTCTATCACCACCGGCGACGCCTTTTGGCAATACGCGAAAATCTATCCTTATGACGACCTGACCAACATCGCGCGCTGCCGCCCGCAGTGGGAGCTGCTCGCGCACCCCGAACCGATCAAGACCGTTACCGACCCGTCGGAATCAGCGGGTAGGCATTTTTTGCGCGGCGCGCCGCCGCAGGTTGCGTTTCTGTATAGAGACACGATAGAAACGCGCTTTTCGGCAGCCGCGCACGATATAGGGCGCTATGCCCTTCAGCGGGAGTTTCCCTCGCTGCCGCTTTGCGTGATCGACGGGCTGGGCTGCGGCGCTCACGAACTGCCGGATATTGGGAAAGCGAATATCGTATTTGTAACGGACCCGACGCTTGCAGGCCTTGCGCTGCGGATTGCGCTGGAGCGGCGCAACGCGCTGGTGCTGCTTTACCATGAAGAGCCGGTGGGGCTGACGGGTACCTATTTCGCGAAAACCGAGGGGGTCGCCTTCCTGATGGGCGTTCTCGCCGGTTCCGTGTCGCGCTCGGCGAACATCGGCTGGGTGCGCTTTCCGCGCGATTTCAGCGGCAGGGGACATGACATGCAGGCGTTCGCGCAGGGCGCGCGGGCGGTGCGTCCCGCTTCGCGTGTATTCGCGGCGGGCGGTGAGGATAACTCGTTGTTCCGGCGCTGGGGAGAGCGCGGCGTTGACACGGTGTTTCTGCCCAATCTGCCGCTCGGAATGGTGCGTCCGTTGATTAAGTCGTTCCCCGGCGTTTACGCACATGTGTGCGCGCTGTCTCCTTCGGGGCATATAGGGGATACGCTGGGAGCCGCCGCGTGGCATTGGGATGTGTTTTACCGCAAACTGATGCGCGGTATCACGGAGAGCGGAAGCCACCCCGAAAAGCTGCATTTCCGGCTGGGGCTGGACAGCGGCGTTCTTGACATCCACACGACCGCCGCCGCTTCCGGCGCGGCAAAGTGCCTGAGCGTTTTCCATCGCGCTTTGATCGACGGTTCCGTCGAAGCGCTGGACGAAGCCGATCTGGCGGAGATCGCGGAGGGGTAAGGGCTATGCGACGTGCGAGCCTTGCGGGCGACCGAGGGCGATCGTCCCTACGGGGAGGCGGATTACAACGGAGCGGTTGCCGCCGTTTACTTGTCCTCCCTCGGCTTCACGCGTTCCTGCTTTTTGTACGCTTTCCCGTTGAGAAGAAAACCGTCCTCCGTCAGTTCAAGGGGGAACGTCATAAATTCATTCGGGCGGGAGAGGAAGATACGCCCTTCTCTATATACATAATCGTAGGACACAACGGTCGTTATGTAACCCGACTGTTTTGTCCTCGTAATATACCCGGCGGCGGCAACATACACACTGCCGTCTTCGGCGTTCCTGTACTCCCCTGCGGGGAGCGTTCCCTCTGTTCGCTTCTTGCGGCGGCGCAGCCGTTTCGCCGCGCCGATAAGCAGGGTAAGCGCCGCCGCGATAATGAAAATTATGTGTGTATCCGCTTGCATCGTGAATACGCCTCCCGATTCGCACGTAGCCCCCGGAAGCCGGCTCGCGATGATCGCGCACAAAAAACACACGCCGAAGGCGT
>DBDP01000058.1 GCA_002293625.1 Clostridiales bacterium UBA929
GCGTCCCCGAAAAAGTATTCGCACCGGTACGGATGGCGCGCGCGCCGCCCGCCGTAACGCCCGCTTCCAGCGCGAGCGCACATACACTGGCAGCTTCGCCTCCCTGCCAAGACAGAGAAATTTCCTCCCGGACGGCGAGCGCCGCGGCAAGCCCCAGCTTAAGGCAAAAGTCCGGCGTAACATCTACGTGGGGCAGCCCCCGTATTATCCCGCCTCCGTCAAATACGGCACCCCGCNNCCGCGGCTGATGCTGCCCGATACCCGCGCGCCGGATTCCACTCGTTTTCGCGGCCATAGCCGCGATGATTCCAGTACCTCCGCGTTCTCGCCAATCACGGCACCCTCACCGATCACGGCTCCCTCGCGCACCGAAGCGCCTTCCCGCAGGACAGCGCCGCGACCGACAAACGCGCCTCGGCACAGAGACCGCGCCTCCATAGACGCGCCGTCCAGTACGCAGTATTCCGCCAACGCGCCGTCGCCGAGACGGCTTCCCTCGCCGATCACGGCATAGGGACCGATTGTGACATCCTGCCCGATACTGACATCGCGCCCGATGTAACACGGTTGCGCGAGACGCAAACCGAATACCGCCGGGACGGGCGGGCATACGGGCAAATCAAGGTTTGCCTCGCCGTTGAGGATATCGCGGCAACATTGCAAATACGCGTCGCTGTCGCCGATATCGCACCAATATCTGTTGGAGATGTAGCCGTACAGAGAAAGCCCGTCTCTAAGCATTTGCGGGAAGAGGTCGCGGGCGAAGTCAAACGGAACTTGGGTCGGGATGCGTCGAAGCGCTTCGGGCGAGAGTATATAGATGCCGGTGTTGACGGTATCGGAAAACACCTGCCCCATAGACGGTTTTTCGATGAAGCGGGTAATCCGCCCTTCGTCGTCGGTCATGACAAGACCGTACTCCAGCACGTTCGGGCGGCGCGAAAGCACAAGGGTGGCGTCCGCGCGGCGCGCTTTATGAAAATCACAAGCGGCGCGCAGGTCAATATCGGTGACGGCGTCGCCGGAAAGCACGAGCGCCGGTTCATCCAAAAACTCGCTGAGCGCGGCGCGGACACCGCCCGCCGTCCCCAGAGGCTCTTTTTCGGTGTTGTAGCGAAGCGCGACGCCGTGCGCCGACCCGTCGCCGAAGTAATCGGTAATTTTCTGCGGCATGGTTTGCAGCGTGACGACTATATCGGTGAACCCGTGGCGGCGCAACAGTTCGATACCGTACTCCATCACGGGCTTATCGAAAAGCCTGACCATCGGCTTGGGGCATTCGGCACTGACCGGTCGCAGACGCGTACCGGCACCGCCGGCAAGCAATACGGCTTTCACTTAAGTCTCCTCCCGGAACGTTCGTAACACGCCTAACACTTTTTGGCGTGCTCATACTCCAGTATGAACCGATCCGGGGGAGCGTATACCTAAATTGTATTTATCTTCCGCGAGGTGACGGCGCGCTCTTTTTCGCGCCGGACAGGCTGATAATCACCCGTCTCTGCGGCTCGTTGCCGACCGAATGGGTCGTGACATAGGGGTTATCTTGCAAGGCGGTATGGACGACATGACGCGAATAGGCGTTCATCGGTTCCATCATCATGTCGCGGTTGTAGCGCACGACCTTATCCGCCGTGCTGACGGCCAGCTCGACCAGCGATTCGTCACGCTTCGCGCGGTACTGTTCCGCGTCAATCACAATGCGGCGGCGATCCGCCGAGCCGCGGTTGTACGAAGCCGATACAATACGCTGTACCGCGTCCAGCGTCTCGCCGCGGCGTCCGATTAAGCGCCCTAAGTTCGCGCCGGAAACATTGAGTTGCAAATGATGTTCCGTTTCGGTCTCCTCCACGGACGCGTTTTGCAGACCCATACGATCCAGCACACCCTTAAGGATGGCGGCGGCGCTTTTGGGGTTGCCGTCGGTTTTCGGAGCTGCCGGAACTGCCGCCGGAGCGGCGGGTGTTTGCTGCTTCGGTACGGATTCCTTCTTTTTTGGTTCCCGCTGTTTCGCCGGTTCGGCGGTCACAACCGGCGCTTCAGCCGGAGGCGGATCCTCTTCCCCAATCATCTTTACGCGCACCTTGGCGGGGGTTCCCCCGATGCCGAGGAAGCCCGGTTTCGGATTCTCCAGAACCTCGACCGTTACGGAGTCGCGGTCGGTACCCAGTTTTTTGAGCGCCTCCGAGATGGCGATGTCAATCGTTTTTCCCGTGGTTTCAATGGCCATAATACTCCCCTATTCCTCGCCTTCCGTCGGCTCCTCTTCCGGGGTGACGGGCGGCTTGTTTTGCAGCTTGTACCGTTTTGGCTTATGCTTTTGGTTCTGCGCGGCGATCCGCTCCGCGCGGCGCTGCCGATCCTCTTCCTTTTGGGCGGCTTCGGCGGCCTTGCGGCGTTCCTCAAGTTCAGCTTTTCGGGCGTCTTCGGCATCGAGCTTCTTATTGAAATATTTGGTGAGGTAATACTCCTGCGGGATACCCAACACGTTCTGAACGATCCAGTAGAGACCGATGGCGGCAGGCCATGAGAAACCCAGCCAAAGGCTGATACCGGGGCCGAGCAGGTACATCATGATCGTCGAGCCGCCGCCCGCAGCCGCGCGGCCGGAGAACTTTTGGGTCAGCCACACAGACAGGAAGGAGGTCAGCGCCGACAAAATCGGGATGAGAAGCAGTACGCTCGTGAAGCTCGGAATTGCCGCGAGGTTCAACCCCAGGAAATTGAAGTTGATCTTTTCCAACCGATCTTTGCTGTCTTGGCTTATTGCGGCATTTCTCTGTATCTGATTGAAGAAATCCTCATCGGTCGTGAGCTTATTCGCGATATGAAGTTCCAGCGTTCCGTTTCGTCCGGCATCGACTTCGGCCTTTTGGGCGAGCGAGGCTGCGTCAAACTTCGTTTGGGCATCGCTCTGCTTCGCCGTAGCGTCGTTCAGTTTTCGCTGCGCTTCGTCGACCTTTGCCTGCGCGGCGGACTTTGCGTTTTCCTCTGCCGCCGCCAGTTCCGCTTCGGCTGTCGTAAGTTCCCCCTGCGCAAGCGTGACCTCCGCCTTCGCGGCGTCCAAGAGCGTCTGCGCGGTGGCTACCGGCGCGAGCAGCGTTTCTTGAATGATGGTGATCTGCTCGGCGGGAATCTGCATGATATACGTCAGCGGCTGACGCACCGCACCGTAGAGCGCGATGATCAGCGGGAAGGGAATCAGCGCCCAAATGCAGCCGCCGAACATGGAAACGCCCTCTTTTTGGTATAGGGCGGCCTGCTCCTGCTGCATCTTCTGCTTGTCCTTGCCATACTTCTTCTGAAGCTCCGCAATCTTCGGCTGCAGACGCTGCTGTTGGAGCATCCCGCGCTTGCCCTTAAAGGAGAAAAAGAGCAGCACCAGCTTCGCCGCTATCGCGAAGAGCAGGATAGCGATACCATAATTGTTGACAAGATGATACAGCCCGCGCAGCAGAAAAGCGATCGGCTGGACGATGAGGAAATTCCAAATTTGTCCCAAAGGTTTAACCTACTTTCATAATTAACGAAGAGTGGAGCAAGCTCGCAATGAGGCTTGGAACCCGCAGGTATAGCGAGCCTGCGAGCGTAGCGAAACTTGACAGGGTAATGAGTGGAGCAAGCTCGCAGTGAGGCTGTTATAGAGGTGTCACGCTCCGTGCGCGCTTCGCGGGCGCTCAGTTAAGTTACTTTCGCTATTGCCAAACAGTCCGCGTTACACGCGCACTTCGGTTTGGCAATAGCTGCCGTGCCTTATCTTCGCTGCTCGGCGACGGAGCAGCTCTTTCTTTATGGCACAGGGTCATACCCGCCCTTACCCAACGGGTTGCAGCGAAGCACCCGCCAAACAGAGAGACAGAAACCCTTTGCCGCGCCGTGCTTTTCGATGGCCTCCAGCGCGTATTGGCTGCATGTGGGAATAAAGCGGCAGGACGGCGCGGTGGCCGGAGATATCCGGCGGCGGTACCAGCGGATCGCGCGCAGCATTAACCGTTTCATACGCAAACCCCCAGTTTCAGCCCCAGCCGGGGAAGCTCGTCCCGTATCGCGGCGAACGCCGCGCCGACGGATCTCCCGCGGGCTACGACCACAAGATCAAACCCCTTCAAAAACCGATCTTCCTGCAGCCGGTACGCTTCTTTCACAAGCCGACGCACACGGTTGCGCTTTACGGCATTGCCCAGCTTTGAGCTGGCGGTGATGCCTAAGCGTGTGACGCCCAAGCGGTTCTTTCGGGCATACAAGGCTAAATATACGCCCGCAGTGTTCTTCCCGCGGGCGTACAAACTGCGAAATTCATGGTTTTGTTTGAGGGAGACGGTATGCCGCATCAGGCGGAGAGTTTCGCGCGCCCCTTCGCCCTGCGCCGCGCGAGAACCTTGCGTCCGCTGCGTGTCGCCATACGCTTGCGGAAGCCGTGTTCCTTGCTGCGCTGGCGCTTTTTCGGCTGATAGGTACGAACCATAAGTCAATCATTCCTTTCCGAGAAACACAGTCACTTACGTAGTATATAGGCTTCGGATTGCTTTGTCAAGAATATTCTTGCTTGAGTTCCCCCAAAAATCA
>DBDP01000127.1 GCA_002293625.1 Clostridiales bacterium UBA929
GAGGATGGTTACGCGCGCGCCCAAGCCGACCGCCATTTTTGCGGCGTTCAGACCGACGACGCCCCCGCCGACGATCACGACATGCCCCGGCTCCACGCCCGGCACGCCGCCCAGCAGGATACCGCGCCCTTCGTTATATTTTTGTAAAAGCGTCGCGCCCACCTGCACCGACATACGCCCCGCGATGGCGCTCATCGGCGCAAGCAGCGGCAGCGAACGGTCTTCCAGCTGCACCGTCTCATAGGCGATCGCCGTCACTTTGGCACTTAACAGAGCTTTGGTCTGCGCCGGATCGGGCGCGAGGTGGAGGTAGGTAAAGAGAATCTGTCCCTCCCGCAGAAGGGGGTACTCCGCCTCCAGCGGTTCCTTGACCTTATAAATCATGTCGGCGGCTTCGTAAACCTCATTCGCGTCCGGGAGGATTTTCGCCCCCGCCGCGACATATTCCGCGTCTGTAAACCCGCTGCCGAGACCGGCGTCTTTCTCCACATACACGGTGTGTCCCGCTCCGGCAAAGCTCGCCACGCCGGACGGCAGCGCCGCCACCCGGTTCTCTTGCGCCTTAATCTCTTTCGGAATGCCAATGATCATTGCATCGTCCTCCTATAAATTATTGTATAAACCCTTCCGCGCAGAGCAGTTCGGCGAGCAATACGCCGCCGCCGGCCGCGCCGCGAAGTGTGTTGTGTGAGAGCGAAACGAACTTTATATCGTACTGCGAATCTTCCCGCAAGCGACCTACCGATACAGCCATACCGCCTTCCAAACCTCTGTCCAGACGTGTCTGCGGGCGGTCGTTCTCGGTGAAAACGTGGATGAATTTCCGGGGAGCGGAGGGCAACGCCAGCGCCTGCGGAATGCCGGCGTAACTGTTCCAGCGATCCAAAATCTCATCCAGCGGCGGCTTTTGCGCGAAGGACGCAAAGACTGCCGCCATGTGACCGTCGGACACCGGCACACGGATGCACTGCACCGTAATCGCCGGTTCGTTCGCCGGAATGATGATTCCGTCTTGGAGCGAACCCCAAATTTTTAATGGCTCGACCTCGGACTTTTCCTCCTCGCCCGAAATGAACGGGATGACGTTGTCCACCATTTCCGGCCAAGACTGAAACGTCTTGCCCGCGCCGGAAATCGCCTGATATGTGCAGGCCAGCACCTTCTCAAGCCCGTAGTCCATCAGCGGATGGAGCGCGGGCAGATAGCTTTGCAGGGAGCAGTTGGATTTCACCGCGATCAGGCCGCGCGAAACGCCCAAGCGTTTGCGGAGAGCGGGTATGACCTCGGCGTGCCGGGGATTGACCTCCGGGATAATCATCGGCACGTCGGGAGTAAAGCGGTGCGCCGAATTGTTGGAAACGACGGGGCATTCCAACTTTGCGTAGCTTTCCTCCAGCTGCATGATCTCGTTCTTCGGCATCGACACCGCCGAAAAGACAAAATCCACACTCTCCGCGATTGTCTCCCGGTCAGCCGACGCGTCCAGCACCGTCATCGCCCCGACTTCGGACGAAAACGGTTCCTCCATCACCCAGCGTCCGGCGACCGCCTCGGCATATGTCTTGCCAGCGGAGGACGGCGACGCCGCCACCGCACCGACCGTAAACCACGGGTGTTCGGCAAGCAGGGTGATAAAACGCTGCCCCACCATGCCCGTGGCACCCAAAATTCCAACCTTAAATTGCTTCACGTAACGCACATCCTTCGACAAATCTTGCAAAAAGGGGTTGCTTGTACAATCCCGCCATAGTATAATACTACCGTATACATGCTTGCCCTGTCAAGGGGTAAAGACAGGAGTTCTTGGTTATGAAGCGGTTTATTTGTCTTTTTGTGTGCGCCGCGCTGGTTTTAATCCCCTTTTCGCCCGGGGCGAAAGCCGTGCCCGCGCAGGATTTTTTGGTGCGTATCGGTCTGTCCGTCAAGTCTAACGCGCTGACCGGCGCGAATTTGGACAACTATACCGGCGAGGGGTACGAATTCGGTTTCCTGAACGCCGAAAACACGTTTATCCCGCTTGGTCTGACGGGCGAAAAAGAAATTACCATGGTGAAGAACCGCAATGTCTACCTCTCCGGCAAAACGTACTCCGATACGCCGGGCGGCGAGCTGGTCGGCGCGTTTCACGACCACATCGGTACATACGCGAGCCGCGAAGAAGCCGAATCCGCCGCCGTCTCTCAACGCACCGCGGGACTTCCCGCCTTCGTCTCATATTCCAACGGCGCATGGACCGTCCGTTCCGGCAGCTACGCAGATTCGGGCGGCGGCGTGCGTGTAAGCGGCAGCAAATACTGCATCTCGGTCGTCCGTACAGGCACAGCCGACATCATCTTCCAGTTTGATTACGGCGAAACGGCGCATCTCTGCGTGCGTCCGCGCGCGCCGGAGGGTGTGAAACCGGAAACATGGCATAAAGGCTACCGCTACTATGGCATGTTCGAGTTCCGCCGCTTTGAGGGAAACGATATTTATGTGTACAACGCCCTCCATATCGACGACTACATAAAAGGCGTCATCCCCTACGAAATGAGTCCCTCCTGGCCACTGGAAGCCCTCAAGGCGCAAGCCGTCTGCGCACGGACATACGCAGCGGGTAACTTAAAGCGTCACAGAGCCGACGGCTACGACCTATGCAATACCGAACACTGCCAAGTGTACCGGGGAACAGGCGCGGCAAACGCCGTGACCGATCAAGCGGTCGACGAAACCGCCGGTCAGTATTTCGCCTATGACGGGGTGGCGTGCAAAACCGCCGTCTTCCATTCGTCCAGCGGCGGCGCGACCGAAGACAGCGAGAATGTTTGGAACGAAGCCCTCCCCTATTTGCGCGGCGTCGTTGATTCCTACGAGGACGCCTCGGTGATTCCGAGCTATAACTGGCAGTACACCTGCACCAACGAAGACCTTTCGAAAATGCTCGATTCCCGCGGGATCGCGCACGACGGCGTGTCCAACTTCTATGTCCAGCAATACACCGACACGAACAACGTCTACGCGGTCGCCTTCAACGACCGCAACGGGAAACTGATAACCTCCTTCAAAAAAGAGAACGCGCGCGTTCTGCTGAAGATCGGCGGCAACGAAACCCACTCCCTGCGCTACAGTATTTTTTCCGGCAATACCATGCTCTCCGCGATCGGATCGGACGGCAGCGTCGTCTCCGTGGACAACTCCGGCGGTCTGTATGCCATTGACGGAAACGGTCAGTTACAACCTGTCACGGGCGGCGACATAACCGTTATCTCCGGCGACGGTGTGCATACCATCCCGACGCAACCGCCTCCCACCGATTCCGACGGCACCTACACCGTCGTCGGGCGCGGACGCGGGCATAACGTCGGCATGAGCCAATGGGGCGCGCACGGTATGGCAACGCAGGGGTTCGGGTACGAGGACATTATCAAGCACTACTTCACCGGCGTGGAGATTGTCGGGGGCGTGTAGGGACGATCGCCCCCGATCGTCCGCAATATAGGCGATGTTGATAACCAACGGCGCGTCGAGGGCGACGCGCCCTACATGGACGAGAACCGACGGGTCGATTTCGAATCGCCCCCTACGAGGACAGGGATTATCCTTACAACGCCCCCACAAACGACAGCGTGACCGCCGCCGCTTTTGCGCCCGCTTTCATCGCGGACTTTACGTCGCGGTGGAGTAAGTAATCCACGATAAACGCGCCTTGATACGAGTCCCCGCAGCCGGTTGTGTCCACGACTTCGGCGACTTTTTCCGCTTCGCAGAAGTATTCCGCGCCGTCTTTATACGCCATGCTTCCGTCTTTGCCTAATGTGGCGACAAACACGGCGGGATACTCAACCGACCACTTTTGATAGGTAAATAAATCCTCTTTCTTCGCACTGATGAAAAACAAGTCAATAGCGGGGATAAACTCACGCCACTCTTCAGACGGTGCATGGTCTGAAAAATCTACCGCAAGCAAGAAATCCGAGTTTTTACTTATCTCTATGATATGTTTGAAGTTCGGGCTCCACGCAATCGCCGCGACCGCGTCAAACTGTTTCATAAACTTTTCATCGTCGGCCGATATTTCATAGTCTCCGTAAACGCCGTTATCCCAGCTGCCCTCTTTTTCGTATCTGTCCCCGTCCATCGTGTGGTACAGCCTATTGCTGGCGGTAGCGCCGTCAACCTCATATAGCCTATCACGGTTAATGTTGTATTCATCGGCTTTTTCTTTTATCTTTTCCGCATACATATCCGTGCCGATATTCCCCATAAGGTACACATCGGCTTTCCCGGTTTTTGCGCAGTTGGCGGCTAAATTCAAAGAGTTCCCGCCCGCCGCAATAACCCCTTTTTCGGGGAAATAATCAATGCAGCAGAGGGTTAACGCAAGTATTTTTTTCACAGAGTTTTCTCCTATTCTACACCGGTCTTTGCCGCGTCACCGCGTTGACCGCCGCTTCGGCGGCACCCCAGTCTACCTGTCCCTTTTCAATCAGGCGGTCGAGGACGCGTCCACCGTTCTTGTATCCGGCGAACAGCGCGTAATAGGTCATGTACATCAGCGTGTCGCGCGTGTACTCGTCGCCGCGCAGGATGTCCAGCTCCCGCCGCGAAAACAAGCCGTACCGCACGGCGTCGTCCAGCGCGGTCGCGAAGGTGGTGTCCACGCCGTCTATGTACCCCAGCGCTTTGAGCATCAGGAAGCATGTTTGCTGCACCGAGGCGGGGCGCGTGGGGGAAAGTTGATTTCCGCCCGTCCCCGCGACGTAACCGTAGGTGTAGAGGTACGCGACGTTTCGCTCCGCCCAAGCCGGAACGTCAACGAACGGGTGCGACCCGGTGAATCGGTCCGACTCCGCTCTCGCGCCCATCAGAACGAGGAACACAACCATCATTTCAAGGCGCGACGATTCGCGTTCCAGCGCGTAGGTGTCCACGACACCCATTGCGACCAGCGCGTCGCATAGGTCTGTGTACAGCGGCATATACGGCAGCGTGACGCGGTATCCCCCGCTGACCGTGACGACGGCGTCGGTAGATGCTTTCAGCGAGGCATCGCCGTCGAGGCACAGATACAGATGCCGCTCTTCCAGAGCGCCCACAGCTTCGTGCCCGGCGGTCGCGTCAACCAGCGTACCGCTTTTATGCGCCGCGACGCCCGACAGGAATCGCACCGAAGCGCCCGTGCCGACGGTCAGCGTCGTTCCCTGCTTCAGCTCAATTTGCACCGGCGCGGCGGCAAACTGCCCGATCCGCGAAAGCACCTTACGCGCAAGAGAGTCTGTGTCGTGCGCGTTTGTTTGCGGTGTGTTCAGCCAGTCAAACAACGTTTGCACCCGTTCGTAGGTTCCGGTAAAGAAGGTATCGACCGCCGCCGCCGCTTTCTCATAGATAGAGGGGATATATACCTGCTCTAAATATTGAAGGGTTACAACCGGGTCGTCCGCCGTTCCCGGCACAGCCGAAGCTCCGGCGGCGCACAACAGCGCCGCCGCGAGCAGAACGCAGCAGACCCGCCTTTTCATCAGGTTTTTAAGTTCCCGACCGTCTCCAAGACGTATTCGGCGAACCGTGTGCCGGTGCAGCCGGTATCGCGCCCGGTGACGGTGAAACGGCGTTCCTCGATCGCGCAGATGTCGAGCGCCCGCTCCAAAAGACGGGCTTTTTCGGCTTGTCCGATATGCTCCAGCAGCAGTACCGACGCCCGAAGCATCGAGGTCGGGTCGGCGTACTGCGCTCTCCCCTCTTGCACCATGCGCGGCGCGGAACCGTGGATGGCCTCAAACATGGCGTACCGTTTGCCGATATTCGCGGAGCCGGCCGTACCCACGCCGCCTTGAAGTTCGGCCGCTTCGTCGGTCAGGATGTCGCCGTAGAGGTTCGGCAGCACAACGACCGAGAAGTCGCGGCGGCGCTTTTCATCCAGCAGCTTCGCCGTCATGATGTCGATATACCAGTCGTCGAAGGCGATGTCCGGGTACTCCTTCGCGATGTCTTTTGCGATAGAGAGGAACTTCCCGTCGGTGGTCTTGATGACGTTTGCCTTGGTTACGGCGGTGACGCGTCCGCGCCCTGTCTTTTTCGCGTACTCGAACGCTTGGCGCACGATGCGCTCCGTGCCGCCCTTTGTAGTGACGGTGAAGTCGATGGCGAGTTCCGGCGTGACTTGAACGCCTTGACTGCCGAGCGCATACGCGCCCTCTGTGTTCTCGCGGAAAAAGACCCAGTCGATCCCCTGCTCCGGCACCTTGACGGGACGGACATTCGCGAACAGATCAAGTTCTTTACGCATCGCGACGTTGGCCGATTCGATGTTCGGCCACGGGTCGCCCGCGCGGGGCGTCGTCGTGGGTCCTTTGAGGATGATATGGCAGGCTTTCAGCTCCTCCAGCGTATCGTCGGGGATGGCTTTTCCGCATTCCGCCCTCCGCTCGATGGTGAGACCCGAAATGTCCCGAAACTCCAGCGACTCCCCGCGTAACAGCTCCTCAAGGAGCATCCGCGCCGCGTCCGTGATTGACGGACCGATGCCGTCTCCGCCGCACACGCCGATTACCAGCTTGTCCAGCTTAGAGTAATCCGTGAAGTCGGGCTGCACCGCCATTTCGCGCACCCGCGCGAGCTGCCGCTCCACAACCTGCGCGAAGTGCGCCGACGCCGCGCTTACATACTGTTCCATAGGTTACCTCCGTCTATGTTTTGTAGGGGCGCACTTTGTGCGCCCGCTCGGTTTACGCCCGATTCTTACTTTTCCAGAAGCTCAATTATGTCTTTTCCGTTTACCGTCATACCTTCAATCTTGCAGTCATAAACGGCGAAGCCGGTCAGATTGCAGCCGTGAATGCTGCCATCGGTAAAGTTCACATCCGTAATTTCAACGCTTTGCATGTTGGCGTCACTGAATACACTGCCGTAAAGGTTGATATCGCGAAACTCCGTGCCGCTCATGTCGCAATGTTCCACTTTTCGCGGCGATTCTTCATGCGGCGCGTCTCCGCCTCTCTCACCGATAAACGTCACAATTTCCTCAAGCGGTCTTCTGCCGACGGATACAAGCGGCTCGTTCGCCGGAACTCCCACAGGAATTATCGCCACCGGGCGTTTGTCGCCTTGCAGACGTAAAACGCGGGACACCGCATCCTCGTCGAAAGCTCCGCACCAGCAGGTTCCGAACCCCAAGTCTTTCGCGCAAAGCAGTATGTTTTGGATCGCAGCGGCGGTGTCTTGGATACAGTATAACGTTTTGCCGCGTTCCCCGTAGCGTTCGCTTCTCGACGGTTCCACGCATACAACGAAAAGTACGGGCGCGGTCAGAAGGAACGCCTCGTTTCTGCCCGCCGCCTTCGCGATGTCCGCCTGAACGGCTTTATCGCGGACTACATAGAAATGCCACGGCTGACAGTTGCCTCCGCTAGGTGCCGACCGCGCCGCTCCAAGGAGTTTCCATACGTCTTCTTGCGGCACATCCTCCCCTGTAAATCCACGGATGCTGCGCCTCGACTGCGTCAGTTCGAGAAATTCCATAACCCTACCTCCGGTTTATCAAAAGTTTGGGTTTCGCTTTTTGGATGAGATATGTCATCGGCACACCCAGCCCGAAGCAGACGACCGTCTGCCCCAGCGCGACTGAACCGGCATTGAGCGGGAAGGAAATCCATGTGGCGTCCGGCGTATACAATAGCGTAATCATCGCGCCGATCGCCAGCGCGTTGATAATGATGGGCGGCAGCGCGGCAAGCCAACGGTTTTTGCAACGCGAGGTTAATAACGCGGCAAGTAAGGTCGCGAGCGACCCGATGATGATGTCGGGCGCGCCGTACTGTGAAAATACATTACTCAGCAAGCATCCGATAAACAGCCCCGGAATGCTTTCGGGAATCAAAAACGGCAGCAGTGTCAGCGCCTCGGCCGCCCGGAACTGCACGGATCCGAAGGAATAGCCGAGGTTCAGCAAAATCAGCGCTATGTACATCGCCGATACCACGCCGGCAACGGCGGTTTTACGAATGATCGATTTCATGAAACCCCTCACGTTTAATGAACTGCTTTTGAGTATAGCACAATTACTTAGACATTACAAGAAAAACGGAGTTGACACCGAGAAACGGGTTCCTTCGACCGCGGCGAAAACGGGGTTTCCTTCTTATTTTGTAAACCTTTTGTAATATTTCCCCCGGAACGATTGACACCCATCTTGCACCAAGAGTATACTAACTTTTATGCCGCAGTCACCGCGGCAACGAATCGGAGGGTGCATCATGTTTGAAAAGTTCAGCGTCCGCAAGCCTCTCACCGTTTTGGTGGGAGTTATATTGATTATCGTACTCGGCGCGGTGTCGTTTATGAACACACAAACCGACTTGCTGCCTAGTATGAACCTCCCTTACGCCGTCGTCATGACTACATATCCGGGCATGACACCGGAGCAGGTGGAAGCCGACGTCACCGTCCCGATTGAGGGGCGTATCGGCACCGTGAGCGGGATTGACAACATCATGTCGATGTCAAACGAGCATTTCTCCGTTGTGATACTTGAGTTTGTCGCTTCCACCAATATGGATTCCGCGTCGCTTGAGATGCGGGAGCTGCTTGACCAAATCAGTCTGCCCGACGGCGCGGGTAAACCGGCAATCTTAAAACTCAACCCAAACATGCTGCCGGTGATGGTCTCGGCGGTGTATTGGGAGGATAAATCCATCCATGAAGTATCGGCGCTGGTCAGCGACGACATTGCCCCGGCGATGGAGGGCGTAGCCGGTGTGGCTTCGGTCAGCTCGTCCGGCTTGATTCGTAACCAATTGAACGTAATACTGCGTCAAGACAAGATAGACGAGGTCAACGAAAAACTGGCCGCCGCCATGCAGGCTCTTATGCAGGCTATGCCGCCGCTCCCGGACGGCATGGAAGCGCCCGAGGCGTCGCCGGCTAATATCGGTATCCCGGCGCAGCTTCTGACCGTCGACACCATCACCGGCTTCCTTCAGGGGCAGAACTTCTCGATGCCGGCGGGGGTTACGACCGAGGACGATGTCGAGTATATGGTGCGCGTCGGCGACCGGTTCGCCTCTGCCGAAGAGGTCGGCTCGATGCTGCTGTTCGACCCCGGAGTTGAGGGGTTCGAGCCGGTAACGCTCTCCGACGTGGCTGAGGTGTTCGCTTCGGACAACAGCTCCACTGAGTACACCCGCGTGAACGGCAGCCCCGCCGTCATGCTCACGATGCAGAAGCAGTCCGAATTCTCCACCGCCGACGTCACGCACAGTATTTTGGCGCGTATGGAGGAGGTTTCCGAAGAGCACGAAGGGTTGGAATTCGCCGTGCTGATGGATCAGGGAGAATATATTGACATTATCATCGACTCGGTCGTTTCTAACCTCCTGTGGGGCGGCTTACTCGCGATTCTCATTCTGATTCTCTTCCTGCGCGATTTACGCCCGACGCTGATTGTGGGAATCTCGATCCCGGTCAGTCTGATGCTGGCGTTCACCGCGATGTACTTCACCGGCATATCGTTGAACATCATCTCGATGTCGGGGCTTACGCTCGCGGTCGGGATGCTGGTGGATAACTCCATCGTCGTTATCGAAAATATATACCGGCTCCGCAACGAAGGCGTTTCGGCGGGGCGCGCGGCTATCAACGGCGCAAAGCAGGTAGCGGGCGCAATCGCGGCGTCTACGCTTACCACGATCGCCGTTTTTTTGCCTATCGTCTTTACCGAGGGCATCACCCGCCAACTCTTTACCGACCTCGCTCTCACGCTCGCCTACTCCCTGCTCGCGAGCCTGCTTGTGGCGCTGTCGGTGGTTCCGGCTGCTGCCAGCGGTATCTTCCGCAATATGAAGGAGAAGGAGCACAAAATCTACAACCGTTTCCGCGACTGGTACGCCGGTGTTCTCCGCGCTTCGCTGAAGGTCAAGTGGCTTGTTCTGCTGCTCGCCGTTTTGGCGCTCATCGGTACGGGCTGGGGTGTCATGCGCAACGGAACCGAGCTGATTCCCGCTATGGATTCCCCCCAACTCTCCGCGACCGTCACCCTGCCCGAGGGCGCGACCTTTGAGGAGGGCGCGGAAGCCGCCGAGGAGGTCACCGCCCGCATCCGAGAGATTGAGGACGTGGAGACGGTCGGGGCGACAATGGGCGGCGGCATGGGTGCTATGCTCGGCGCGATGGGCGGCGGCTCATCGCAGACGACAGAAGTTTCAATGTATATCCTTCTGCGGGAAACGCGCACGCTCTCCAACGAGCAGGTAACGCAGGAAATCCGTGACCGCACGGCAGACTTAGGCTACGAAGTGAGCGTTCAAGGCGGCAACGCGGGCGACTTGGGCGCGCTGATGGGCGAAGGCATATCGGTTGACGTTTCGGGACGGGAACTTGACGCCCTGCGCGACACCGCGATAGAAGTCGCCGACATCATCCGCTCCGTGGACGGTACGACGGATATCGTCGATGTCTCGCGGGAAGCGGCACCCGAGTGGCGTATCCGCGTGGACAAAGACGCCGCCATGCGGCACAGCCTGTCAGTAGCGCAGGTATACATGGCGGTCAGCGAGGCACTGACCGAGCCGGAAGGGTCTGTGTCCATGTCCTTCTCCGGTGTCAGCAACGAGGTTATTGTCAAGGACGGCGAATGGAAAGCGCCGGATTTCGCGGGCTTACAGTCATTGAGTATCGAAAGTCCGTCCGGCGAGAGCGTTCCGCTCTCCGACATCGCCGAGATTTATGAGGATACCGGCTTCACCTCGATCACCCGTGAGAACGGCAGCCGTTATGTCATCGTCAGCGGCGAGATTGCCGAAGGATACAACGTCGGTCTTGTCAACGACGAGATTGAGCGCCGTTTAGCCGATTACACGCCGCGTGAAGGCTGCTCCGTAACGGTCGGCGGACAGGCCGAAATGATTGCCGACTCTTTCAGCGACCTCTACCTGATGCTCGCGCTCGCGCTGGTTTTCATATACCTTATCATGGTGGCGCAGTTCCAGTCCCTGCTCTCTCCGTTCATCGTCATGTTCACCATCCCGCTGGCGTTCACCGGAGGCTTCGCGGCACTGTTAATCGCCGGAATGCCGCTGTCTGTAGTGGGTATGGTCGGCTTGATTCTGCTGACCGGCGTCGTTGTCAACAACGGTATCGTCTTTGTGGATTGCGTCAACCAACTCCGCCGCGTGGACGGGTTGTCGAAAAAAGAAGCGCTGGTGGAGGCGGGACGGATCCGCTTGCGCCCGATTCTGATGACGGCGCTGACAACCGTCGTCGCGATGGGTACGATGATGTTCGCCGTGGGGCAAGGTACCGAAATGATGCAGCCGATGGCGATCTCCACGGTCGGCGGCTTGATCTACGCCACCCTGATGACCCTCTTCGTAGTCCCCGCTATGTATGATCTGTTCCATAAGGACAAAGACCTCCGCCCGAAGGAGGATTTGGAGTTGTAGAATCCTTGTATACGTGATATACTGTCGTTGAGGTGAGGCTCATGACGGCGAAGGAACGCTGTGCGGACATCTTGGATAAATTCCCGGAAGAACGACTCCCCTATATTGCCGCTTTTCTGGAAGACGCGTATCGTCTGATTGAGGACGCGTTGGATGATGCTTATTGTTTGGAATTGTATAACCAATCCCCCGAAGAGGAAGGCGACGGCATACCCATTGAGCAGCTTTCCGCTGAACTGGGTATTCAGTTGCTATGACAATAACACTCCATAAATCCGCCGAAAAATATATCCGGCGTCTGCCGGAGAGACAGCAGCGACGCTTATTGCTTGCGATTTACCAATTACCGAAGGGTGATGTGAAGCCTTTAACCGGAGAACCATGCGCGTATCGTCTGCGCGTTGGTGACTGGCGGGTCGTCTACGATATGCGTGATGATAAAATTATTGTGCGCAATATCGGCAACCGAGGCGATGTGTATAAATAAAAGGTGCTCGGTCGTACCGTCCATCTTTTCAAAACGGCGCAGACGGGAAGTTTATTATACGAAAAACATGAGCGGCAGGACTATTTCATGTCCTGCCGCTCGTTCACAATATGTTCACAATGTTCACATTTTTTCTCTTGCTCATGACGTAACGTAATGAGTTATAATAAAGAAGCTCTGCAAAACGACTTGTTCGCCGTAGGCGAACGAGCGCAGCGTTCGTGAGCAGGCGGCTATGCCGCGGTGTCACGAACCGCAGCGGGGAGTTTTTAGAGTGACATAAGGAGGGGGTCGCGCATGTCAAAGTACAGGGCGATACCGCTTGGGTACATGACCGTCGGTGAGGTCGCGAAGAGGATGCATACCACCGTCCGAACCTTGCAGTATTACGACAAAGAGGGCGTTCTGTCGCCGTCTTCAGAAAGCGAGGGCGGGCGCAGGCTGTATACGGACAAGGACATCATCCGGCTGCATCAAGTGCAGTCGATGAAGTATCTCGGCTTCTCGCTGGAGGACATCAAAAGCCGCCTGAAAAACTTGGAAACGCCACAAGAGGTCGCCGCCGCGCTTTCGGAACAGGCGGACGACGTGCGCGAAAAAATCGCCGCGTTGTCGGATACGCTTGCCGCCATTGAGAAGCTGAGGGAAGAGACGCTCAAAATGGACTCCGTAAACTGGAGCAAGTATGCCGGCATCGTCGTGAATCTGCAAATGAAAAACGAGTTTTACGGTATGGTCAAGCACTTCGACGATAAAATGCTGGATCACTTTCACAGCGGCTTTACCATCGAACACGCGACAGAAATTCTAAACACTCTCAGCCGCCTGATTGACAGAGTAGGAGAGTACCAAGAGCAGGGTGTTCCCCCGGAAAGCGAGCAAGGGCAAGCACTCGCAAAAAATTGGTGGGATCTGGTGACCGAAGTTACCGGCGGCGACATGAGCCTACTGCCGAAGCTGATAAAGCTGCCGGAGCTGATGAAGTCAAGTGAAAACAAAGAGATCGGTGAAACATGGTGGAGCGAAAGATGGTCGTCTATAGAACCGTTTTTGAACAGGGCGTTGGGAGCTTATTTTATGAGAATCGGATACAATCCGTTTGAGGGGGATGCGCGATGATTCATATGAACGGCGTCGTCAAGCGTTTCGGGGAACAGACCGTTCTGTCCGACGTGACATTTAAGGTGCAAAAACAGGAGATTTTCGGGCTTCTCGGACCGTCCGGCGCGGGCAAGACGACGATTATCAATATCTTGACAAACCAGCTTGAGGCGGACGGCGGGAACCACGGCATCGACGCGGAGGCGTTTGAAACAGGGCTGATGCTGGACGAGGACGGTTTGTACTCGCGCCTAACCTGCGCCGAAAACCTAAATGTCTTTGCGGATATTTACAACATACCCCGCAAGAAAGCGCTGGAAGCGTTGAAAAGCGTCGGTCTTGAAGATGCCGCGAAGAGGGTTGTGGTCAAACTCTCCCGTGGGATGCGGCAGCGGCTTTCACTCGCGAGAGCAATCCTGCACGACCCCAAAATCCTCTTCCTCGACGAGCCGACAAGCGGACTCGACCCCGGTACGGCGCGGGGTATCCATAAACTGATACGGAACCTC
>DBDP01000188.1 GCA_002293625.1 Clostridiales bacterium UBA929
CACGATGATCGAGATCCCGCGCGCAGCGCTGACGGCCGACGAAATCGCGAAGGAAGCCGAGTTCTTCTCGTTCGGCACGAACGACTTAACGCAGATGACCTTCGGGTTCTCGCGCGACGACGCCGGAGCGTTCCTCGACGATTACTACAAACGTAAAATCTATGAGAGCGACCCGTTCGCCCGCCTCGATCAAACGGGAGTCGGTCTGCTTGTAAAAATGGCCGTGGAGCTGGGGCGCAAGACACGCCCCGACATCAAGCTGGGGATATGCGGCGAACACGGCGGCGACCCGTCGTCGGTGGAGTTCTGCCATAACGCCGGGCTGGCCTACGTCTCCTGCTCACCCTTCCGCGTACCCATCGCGCGGCTTGCCGCCGCGCAGGCGAAGATTAAAAGCAAGTAATAATTATCAAAACGATAAAGCAATAAGGGGACGGTTCGCCGTCCCCTTATTGCGAGCAAATGAAATGGTATATTTTATCCGTTTCAACAAACTCTTGCGTTTATAGAAAGTGTTTGCTATGCTGTATATGGGAAATGTATTATGTTCACAAATTTTTATTAAAGTGGCGAAACTGTGGAGAAGCCCAAAAAGCATTTAAGATTGAGGCGTTGGCTCGGAAAACTGTATTTTACCCTAAAGCGATTCAGGATGTGGGTATTCGGGAGAATGGTTTTCTCGAAGCTGACGGACACGGAATTGCCTTATATACATTTTCAGCATCAAACGCCACTAATTCGTCCTTTGAAAGACGCCGATATGGTTCTGCAATATAATAAAGTTACCAACTTGAGGATAGCTGCTCAAAAACTGGATGGGATTACGCTGGAACCCGGCGAGGTATTTTCTTACTGGAAGGCTATTGGGAAGCCGACAAAGCGGAAGGGCTATTTGAAGGGGATGGTTTTTCAAAACGGCGGAATCACACCGGGAACGGGCGGAGGTCTCTGCCAAATGTCAAACTTGGTGTACTGGATGACCGTTCATACACCACTGACCGTGATTGAGCGCCATCGCCACGGATACGACGTGTTCCCCGACGCAAACCGCACCCATCCCGTTACACCTCAATCCCCACGATGCGCCGGACATGCCGCTCCTCGCCGGAGAAGGCGGTGCCGAGGAACGCCGCGACGATGTCACTCGCGGCTTCCGTGCCGACGACGCGCGAACCGATGGCGAGGATGTTCGCGTCGTTGTGCAGACGCGCGAGACGCGCCGTCGTCGGTTCGCTGCAGCAAACGCAACGTATGCCTTTGATGCGGTTCGCGGCATAGGACATACCCGCGCCGGTGCCGCAGACGAGAATACCGAAATCCTCTCCGCCGCTTTCCGCCACGGTGCGTGCCAGCTTATGGGCAATCGGGGCGTAATCGCAGGGGGCATCGCTGTCCGCGCCCATATCCGTGAACGGAATATCCCGTATAAGCTGAACGATGCGCTGCTTGAGCGGGAACCCCGCTCCGTCGCTTGCGATATATAGCATGACATCTTCATTCCTCTCGCAATGTATATTTATATAGTACCATTTTTCGTCCGCGTATGCAAGCAAAATCCCCCGGCTTCCGCCGGGGGACGATATGAATCGGTGCGCCTACAGCACCCTCTTCGCGCCCGCGTAGCGCTCGTTGTAGTAGCCTGTGTTGATCGGGCTGATGACAACGCATTTGCTGTTTTTCCCCGAACTCGCGTGTACGAACTTTCCGTCACCGATATACAACCCCACATGGCTGACGGTGGTGCGGGAGGTGGTGTAGAAGAACACAAGGTCGCCGGGCAGCAGACTGCTTTTGTTCTCGACTGCGCGGCCGGACAGGCGGTACTGATCGAGAGCCGTGCGGTTGATGGTATAGCCGTACTTTTTATATACGTAGTTTGTGAAGCCGGAGCAGTCGAACGAGTTGGGTCCCTCGTTGCCGTATATGTACGGCTTACCTAGATGGGTCAGCGCAGATTCCACAAGACCGCGCTGTAAATCATTGGCGCTTGCTGCACCGAGGGTCGCGGCGGTCGGTGTTACACCCAATGTAATGAGGTCGCAGCGCACATAACCGTCTTTGCCGCCGTGGCGGACGGCATACCACCCGTCTTTTTCGCCGGTAATCTCAACGGCGGCTCCGCCGGTGAGAATCTTGATGGTGTCGCAGGAGGTGTTCGGCTGGACGCGGAAGCGGACATACGGTTCGTTTATGTAGCCTTGTTCGGCGGTGACGGTGTCTGCCGGGAGTGTCTTTTGAAGTTGGAGGAACTCGGCGCTCATGTAGCCGCTTTTGCCGCCGTAGGAGACAGTATACCATGTGGCGTCACTGTTGGTTACGGGGGTCTCGTTCGTGACAGAGACGCTGCTGTCTTTTGGGGCGACTGTCAGAACTTCGGAGGAAAGGGAGGGTTCCTTGCGAAGCCTCAAATTGTCGGTGGTTTTTGCGGTTACCGCACCGTCGGCCAGCACGGGGAGAGCGAGGAACGAAGCCGCTAATACAAGGGACACGATAGTTTTTGCAAATCTAGGCATGGGAACCTCCAAAATAAAATGGTTACTGTCATGTCTTAATTTGTAACCGAATTGTAACACATAGTTTCCGGCTTGTCAACATATTTTTTTATTTTGGCGGGGTTGCTTTTTGTCTGCCGACCCTATATACTGGAAACCAAGAAGATTACACGAGACGATGGGCGAATATAGTTCGCACCGACAACCCCGACATCATGAGGCGCGGGAAAGAAGGTTGTTATGCAAATATTATTTTTAGGCACTGGCGCGAGTGAGGGCATCCCCGGCGTGCTCTGTGAATGCCCGCTCTGCGAGGCGGCGCGGGAACACGGGGGGCGGAACATCCGCCGCCGCAGTTCGGTGTTGATTGACGGACAATTGCTGATTGACCTCACGCCGGATTTTTGGTCGCAGGCTGTTGCGTTTCACGTCAAACCCGGTCTGCTTCAGACAATTTTAATCACCCATGAACACGACGAGCATTTTGTGCCGGCGGAGCTGCAAAACTTTGTGCCGCCCTATCGCCTTTCGGATGAACCGACGCGATTGGAGCTGTACGCCGGGCAGCGTTCCCTGCGTAAACTCAGCCATATGATGGACACGCAGGGGCGTACCGCACTGCGCGGTTTCATCGGCATCCATGAATTGAAGCCGTTTAGGACGGTTAAAACAGGCGCTTACACCATAACGCCGCTACCCGCGCGCCACTGCGAGGGCGCGATGATCTTCCTGATTGAGCGGGAGGGGCGGGTGTTCCTGAACGGAAACGATTCGGGGTATTTCCCGGAAGATACGTGGGACTATCTGGCGGGCAAGACCATCCATTCCGTCAGCCTCGGCTGCACCAACCCTTCGGCAACCGAGTCGCCGAACCACCAATCGGAGGAAGACGTCGTTACCACCCGCCGCAGGCTGTATCAGTTGGGCTGTATCGAATCCTCGGCAAAAATCTACATCACCCATATTTCCCATACAGGCGGTATGGGACATGACGAGTTGCATGAACGCATGAGTACATACGGCGTCACCGTGGCGTATGACGGGCTGACATCCGAGGTGTAGACACTCAAAAAGCCCTTCCGTTTTTATCCCGGTTCAAAATCCCGACCCCCCCGCATATACATGTAGGGAAAACCCGGACGCGCGTCCGGGAGGGAGGGTTGGCGATTGAAGGGAAACATTGAGGAAAGGGCCTGCGAAGTAGCCGCTTACATTATAGAGACTAAGGCGACCGTTCGCGCCGCCGCTAAAAAGTTCGGTATCTCGAAGAGCACTGTACATAAAGACTTGTCCGAACGGCTGCGTTTTTTCAATCAGGCGCTGTACGCATCCGTGAAGGAAGTCCTAGACGAAAATAAGGCGGAACGCCACTTGCGGGGAGGTATGGCCACGAGAAGAAAGTATAAGGGCGAGTAAATAAACACATACATAGAAAAGAGGCCGTCCGGCCTCTTTTGGTTATGCGACGATCGGGGGCGACCGCCCTCGGTTTCCCGTGCAGAGGGTGGGAGGTTAAAGAGCCGCAATTCTGCGCTGCTCTTCATCCTGCTGCTGCCTGTACCGTGTTTTGCGGTTTTCAAGGTCGGCGACGTCCGCATACCTCCAACCGTCCGCTTCCATGGCGGGTCGTTCCGCGATAAGGCGGTCATTGAGTTTTCGCATGTCGCCGTCAAACTCGGCAAGGAGTTCTTCTCGGTTTTTTCTGACTTCGGCGACAATGGGATCCTCCCAAGAGTTCTCATTCATAATATGTCCTCCGTTTCCCACCATCTTGTTGTGACCGCTTGCCGCCCAGCGATTATAGCGTCAGTTGATTTGCGGGAGGTCAGGTAACTCGGTATTGTCGTCTCAATGTAAATACTTTGCTTCATAGCCGCACCACCTATATCATTAGTATATCACAAATTTTGTCCAAAACAAAGAACGATTTCGGGAATAACGGAAAGCGTCTTCGCGCGCGCTTCAACCAACCCAACGGTTAAGTTATTAAATAAGTTATTAAATAACCGTGAATTATACCGACACCCTCTTGCCAAGAAGGACAGGAGGGGGTACAATATAGTGCTGTATAAGGGGGCGGAGCGATTTGCCGAGCAGAATGTTTCAACCCGCCATCTTGGAGATGTCGGAAGCGACAGACAGAAAACTGGGCGTTATCAGTGCCGACGGCGTGGTTGCCGCATGCTCTGACCCGGATGCCGTCGGAAAACGTTGGGCTGAAGCGGCGGGCAAAATAGACCGCGCGGACGGCTTCTTTTCCGTTCGCGGATATACATTCAAGACACTGCGGCGTTTTCCGCCGCGCTTTGCGGCGTTCGCAGAGGGTACGGACGAGCTGGCGCGGAGCCTGTGCGGGCTGGCTGCCGCCGGTCTCGCGAGCGCGCAGGATTACCATGACGAAAAGCACGGCCGGGAGACGTTTATCAAAAACATTCTCCTTGACAATATGCTCCCCGGTGACATTTTTTCAAAAAGCCGAGAAGTGGGTTTAGACGGCATACGCAGCCGCGCCGTATTGCTGGTGAAGCAGTCCGGGAACGCCGGAAGCGCGGTGCCGGACACCTTGCGCGACCTCTTCCCCGAACGTGCCCGCGACTTTGTGATATCCGTTACGGAACGGGAGACGGCTTTGATCAAAGATGTGGAGGGCGACCCGGAGGAAGTGCGGGAACTGGCTGTTGCCATTCAGGATACCCTGCAAAATGAGCTGCAGATTGACGCCGTAATCGGAATCGGTTCGGTTTGCAAACAGCTAAAAGACCTCGCTGCCGCCTATAAAGAGGCGCAAATTGCGATTGAAGTGGAAAAAATATTCGATACAGCAAGAAAGATCGTTACCTATGAGACCCTCGGTTTAGGACGGCTGATTTATCAGCTTCCCAAAAAGATGTGTGAAATGTTTCTCGCCGAGGTGTTTAAGAGCGGCGGTATCGAGTCCCTTGACCGCGAGACGCTGGATACGGTTCTCTGTTTCTTTGAAAATAACCTAAACATCAGCGAGACTTCCCGCAGACTCTTCGTTCACCGCAACACGCTGGTTTACCGTCTGGAAAAGATTCGCAGACTGACCGGCATTGACCTGCGAGAATTCGATAACGCCGTGATTTTCAAAGTGGCGATGCTGGTGAGCCGGTATTTACATGCGCAAACTTCGGAGGGGTGATTACCCACGGTACGGCTGATAGACGTTTATAAAGCCTATGACAACGGCACGAAAGCCCTAAAGGGCGTGACGCTTCGCATTGACGACGGCGAATTTGTTTTTTTGGTGGGACCGTCGGGTTCGGGCAAATCTACCATTATAAAGCTCCTAACCAGCGAGATTCGTCCAAGCGAAGGCAAGGTTATGGTCAACGGTTACAACATCAACACCATCAAGCCGAGCGCGGTGCCGCTGCTGCGGCGCACGCTGGGCGTTATCTTTCAGGATTTCCGGCTTATTGAAAAGAAAAACGTTTTTGAGAACGTGGCGTTTGCCATGCGCGCCGTCGGCGCGTCGCCGAGGGAAGTAAAAAAGCGCGTTCCTTACGTGCTGGATTTGGTGGGCTTGTCGCACAAGGCGCGGCGGCGCCCGTATGAACTTTCGGGCGGCGAGCAGCAGCGCGTCGCGATTGCGAGGGCGCTGATTAACAACCCGATGGTGATTATCGCGGATGAGCCGACCGGCAACCTAGACCCGGCACGGAGCCTTGAGATTATGACCCTGCTGGAACGCATCAACGCGCTGGGCACCACCGTGCTGGCCGTTACCCACGAGCGGGAGCTGGTGAACCGTTTCGCGAAGCGCGTCGTCGCGATAGACGGAGGACGGATCGTCTATGACCGCCAAGGCGGGTATTACACCAACGAGCCGCGAAAGCCGGGTGCGCGCGAATGAACAGGCATACGCTGCGGTATTATTTTACCGAGGGGTTTCGCGGGATTTTCCTCCACGCGTTTTCGTCGTTCGCGGCGGTCGGCGTCATCACCGCCTGCTTGCTGATAATGGGCAGCTTTACCCTCGTCGCGGTGAATATACAGGCGATGGTAACCGAGATGGAACAGAGCAGCGAAATCGTCGTTGAGATCGACGATTCGCTTTCCGACGCGGCAGCGAGAAGCGTCGGCAGCCGCATCAGCCAGTTTGAAAACGTCTACGAGGCCGAATGGTTCCCCCGTGAAGACGCGTTCGCGCAGTATATTGAAAAAACCGACCCCATTCTGATGGAAGGGTTTACGCCGGACATTTTTCCGCACCGCTATAAAGTTTTTCTTGTGAACGTGCAATACGCCGGGGAGACGGCGCGGGAGCTGGAAGCTCTGCCGGGCGTCGCTGCCGTGAAAGTGGAGCGCGAGCTCTTAGACAGTCTGCTGTCCGTGCGGCGGGTAGTACGGGTGGTCTCGGTGGTCTTTATCTTGGCGCTGTTGATTGTATCGCTGTTCATCATGCAAAATACAATCAAACTGGCTACGTTTGAGCGGCGCGAGGAGATTGCCATTATGCGGGTTGTCGGCGCTTCGAAGGGGTTTATCCGCTGGCCGTTTGTGGTGGAAGGGTTTATTTTGGGGCTGATGGCGGGGTTCACCGCGTACTTTTTGCAAATGTTTGCGTATAACCGCTTTGCGACCTCGCTTCTGAAACCGATTACGCCGATCGAGCTGATTTCGTTTTCGGAGCTTTGGCTGCCCGTGATGGGCGTCTTCCTGCTGACCGGCTTTTTGGTGGGCGTGTTCGGGAGCGTTATGACGATTCGTAAATATTTACGAGCATAAGTAACAATTGACAATGGATGATTGACAATTAGGACGGAGGGGTATTACTATGTCGCAGAGAAAACGCAGAAAGATAGCCATGATCGTTGCGATTGCGCTCGCGGCGCTGATTATTCTGTCTGCGATTACCGGCGGGATTCTGACGTTTTTGGCGCCTAAGGCGGAAGCCGCGATCACGCAGAGGGATCTGGACAAGCAAAAAGAGAACATAAAGAACCTGAAAGAAAACCTGAACACGCTGAAAGACGAAAAGAAAGAGCTTCAAGACCAGTTCAGCGGGATAAAATCCGATCAGGCGGACATTGTAGAGCAAAAGAGCCTCTACGACAGCCAGATTGAGAATCTGGAGAGGGAGATAGAGGCGACCAACGAACTGCTGACGGGCTATACCTTAATCCTGGCGGAATATCAGCGGGAACTGGACGAAGCCGCGAAGAAAGAGAGCGAGCTTCGGGAACAGTACGCGGCGCGTATCCGCGCAATGGAAGGGATGGGCGACATCTCTTACCTCAGCGTATTGCTGCAAGCCGAGAGCCTAACCGATCTATTGACGCGCTGGGACGCCGTGAACGAGATTATGGCGCGCGATAAAAGCCTTGCCGACGAGCTGCTCGCGACACGCAAAAGCATCCTCGCGGATAAAGAAGAGATGGAGCAGACGAGAAAAGAACAGGAGATCCTGCGGCAGGATCTGGCGGTGCGGCAATCCGAACTCGCGCAGCGTTCCCTGGAAGCCGACGCGCTGATGAACGCCTATACCCTTGAGATGGCTCGGATTCAAGCCGAGGTAAATACTGCGGACAGCGACATTAAAAAACAGCAGGACGCGATTGACGCCGCCGATAAAGAGCTGAGGGAACAGGAAGAAGAGTATAAACGGATTCTGGAGGAACAGCGGAAGCGGAACAACCCGTATGTCGGCGGGGATTACCAATGGCCTGTGCCGGGGTATTATACCATCTCCAGCAAGTTTGGTAACCGTATGCATCCCGTATACAAAGTCATGAAAAAGCATAACGGCATCGACATCGCGCCCGTACCCAAAGGAGCGCCGATCGTCGCTGCAAACAGCGGCACGATCATCATCCGCAAAAAAGCCTCTGGTTACGGGAACTATGTGGTCATCGACCACGGCGGCAGCCAGGCGACGCTGTACGCGCATATGTCTAAGTTTGCCGACGGGCAGAAGGTAGGCAGCACGGTGTCGGCGGGTGACGTTATCGGTTACATCGGCTCGACCGGGGTTTCGACCGGCAACCATCTGCACTTCGAGATTCATCAAAACGGCGCGCCCGTCAACCCGGAAACGCCGGGGTTACTGAAACGGTGAATTCGCTTTCGTAGGGCGTGACGCCCTCGGCACGCCGCGGAATGTTTCACGGGCGATTGCGAATCGCCCCTACGGGGACGAAGTGTGCGACGGGTCGATTACCATCGACCCCTACGGGGACGTGGGAACGGCGGACGATCGAGGGCGATCGTCCCTACGGGGCTTCCACACGGACGCGCAATGCGCGCCCTACAAAAATTTCGGGTTATGGAGAACCAATAACAAGTGAGGCGGATGCATGAAAAAGCGCATTAACCTAATCACGGTTGCCGTGCTGATGACGATGACGGGGCTTGTGACGTATGTGATCACGTTCTTTTGGGTGTCAAACAACCTGAGCGCTCAGCTCGACACCTACGGGACGCACAGGGAAGAACTGAAAACCTTCTTCGACACACTGGATTATATCGATAACAACTTCGTCGGGGATACGGAGCGGGCGGCGCAGGCGCAGGGTGCCGCCGCCGGGCTTGTCGCGAGCCTCGGCGACACATGGTCGCATTTTTTCAGCCCGGAAGAGTTTGAACAGTATTTAGACAACCAGAGCAACAGTTTTACCGGTATCGGTATTGAGGCGGACTTGACGCAGACCGACTGCATCCTCATCGCGAAAGTGGAGCCGAATTCCCCCGCCGAGGCGGCAGGGTTGCTCCCCGGTGACCGCATTTCCCATGTGGACGGTACAGCCGTTGCCGAAGTGGGGTTAGCCGCGGCAATTGCGATGGTGAGGGGTGAGGAGTTTACCAGCGTAACCTTAACGGTGGCGCGGCCTTCCGAAGGCGGCGGCAGCTTTGAGCTGGATATCGAACGGAAGACGATTCTGCAGGAGGCCGTTACCTCGCGCATTATAGAAAATTATGGCGTTGTGAAGATCGTAAACTTCAGCGGACGGGCGGACGCGGAGTTTACCGAGCAGGTGAACAATCTCCTTGATGCCGGCGTTAAGGGGTTTGTATTTGATGTGCGCAACAACCCCGGCGGCAGCCTTCCCATACTGGTGGATATGCTCGACATGCTGCTGCCGGAGGGGGAACTCGTTACGCTGCGCTACAAAGACGGGCGGGTGGATATCAACGTTTCCGCCGCGAATTGCATAGAACTGCCGATGGCGGTTTTGATTAACCGCGACAGCGTCAGCGCCGCGGAGCTGTTCGCCGCTGATTTGAAGGAATATGGCTGGGCGACGTTGGTGGGGGAAGCCACCGGCGGCAAAGGGTATGCGCAGGAGACCTTCCGCTTGACCGACGGTTCGGGGCTGTATCTCTCCACCAGCGAATACTTTACCTCCAAAGGCGTCAGTTTAGCCGGGAGCGGCTTAACGCCCGACGAGGAAGTGGCGCTCGAAGACGACGAGCGGCAGTATATCGGCTCGATGGATCCAACAACAGACCGGCAACTTGCGACAGCTCTGGAGATTCTATCGCGCGGGTAACACACATATATATCTCCCTGTACAAAAGGGGGATACTTATGTTTGCCGTATTGGAGACCGTGACCGTTCCGCCGAAGCGGCGGCTGTTTAGGACAGGAGTTAGCGCCGAATGGCGCGAACATCCCCGATACCTTGGCATAACGCTGGAAATGCCGCTGGGCGCGCGAGAAAAGAGTTTACGGACGCGCGCGTACCGGGCAATCCGATACGCCGAGGGACTGAAGGGGATTGTGCTGCCGAGAGACTTCCCTTACGCTTCTTACGCGCGGGATTTTGGACTGGCTGTATCCAGCCCGGTGCCGCTGCTGCGGAGGATGGCTCCCGCGCTGTGCCGCTTTGCCGCGGGCGCGGCGGCTTGATCTTTACATTTTTGGATAGCAAACTGGAAGACAAAAGGTTCT
>DBDP01000026.1:0-5494 GCA_002293625.1 Clostridiales bacterium UBA929
TAAGCCGATCATCCTTTACAACGTTCCCTCGCGGACGGGGCTTGCGTATACGCTGGATACATACGGCGAACTCGCGAAGCACGAGCGCATTATCGGAACCAAAGAAGCGACGGGTAACTTTTCGCTGATCGCGCAGATCCGCGCCCATTTGGGCGACGAGATGCTGGTTTGGAGCGGCAACTGCAACGAGACGCTGCCGATCATGGCGCTGGGCGGCTTGGGCGTCATCTCCGTCGCGGCGAACCTCATTCCCGCCGAAATGCAAACCATCTGTAAACTGTTCTCCGACGGCAAGATTAAAGAGAGCGAAGCGCGTTTCTTGAAAGCGATTCCGTTGATGGATGCCCTGTTCTGCGAGGTCAACCCCGTGCCGGTCAAAACCGCGATGAACCTGATGGGGTTGTGTTCCGGCGAACTGCGGATGCCGCTGTGCGAAATGCTGCCGAAGAATTTTGACCATTTGGTGAACGTGATGCGGGATTACGGGCTGCTGTAAGACGCGCACCCCCCTGCACCCGCATCCCTGTAGGGTGCGCCGACCCGGCGCACCGTGATCGTTACATCGGCGCGCCGAGGGCGTCGCGCCCTACGAGGACGATTCACGAAATAACAGCGGGCGATTCGTGAATCGCCCCTACGAAATGCCGGAGGCAAATGAAATGCAAAAAATGCTGCTCAGCGGCTGCAACGGCCGGATGGGGCAAACGGTGTCCCGTCTGTGTGCCGAACGGGACGATATAACAATCATCGCCGGGTGCGACATCGCCGGACGGAACGCGTTCGAGTACCCTGTGGTCGCGAAGCCGGACGAATGCGCCGAACGCCCCGACGTGCTGGTGGATTTTTCGTCCCCCGACGCGCTGGACAGCTTGTTTACCTACTGCGAAGCGCAAGCCGTTCCCGTGGTGCTATGCACCACGGGTTACGACGCAGCGCAGCTCGCGAAAATTGAAATTGCGGCGCAAACGCTGCCCGTTTTTCGTTCGGGGAACATGTCGCTCGGCATTCATCTGCTGATGCAGCTCGCGAAAAGTGCCGCGGCGGTGCTGGGGCAGGATTTCGACACGGAGATCATCGAACGCCATCACCGCAATAAGCTGGACGCGCCCAGCGGCACCGCGCTGATGCTCTACGACGCGCTTTCCGGCGCGCTGCCGTATCAGCCGGAGCCGGTATACAACCGTCAGCCGGAGCGCAAAACACGCGGCGATAAAGAGATCGGAATACATTCAGTGCGCGGCGGCACCATCATCGGCGAACATGAGGTGATGTTCGCGGGACACGACGAAATCATCACGATCACGCATTCCGCGCGTTCCCGTGAGGTGTTCGCCGCCGGCGCGGTGCGCGCCGCGTTGTTCATGGCCGGTGTCAGCACGCCGGGGTTGTATGACATGAGGAACATTGTTGGTTAAAAAGAAGCTCTACAAAACTCCTTGTTCGCCGTAGGCGAACGAGCGCAGTGCTTGCGAGCAGGCGGCTATGCCGCGGTGTCGCAAGCCGGAACGGGGAGTTTTTAGAGTGACACAATCAGGGGTAGATGGTTCGCCCTTTCTCATCGGGGATGCCGGTCAGGCGGAAGAAGTACGTATTGATTACGTCCCGCCATTCGCGGGCGTTTAGGAGCTGCCACTGCAGCCGCGCGGCGACCGAGCGGTACGCGCCCTCGGGCAGCAGGGGTTTCAGAGCGTCCCATGTTTTGATGAAACCCTCAACATCGCGCACTCCCTCGAAGTGCGTGTCATAGATGTGCTGAAGGAGCGTTTTGCCGCTCTTAAGGACAAAATCATACGGAAGCCGGTGGAAATAGAGCAGCATCTCCTCCGGGCAGGTTTTTGGGTCGCTGTAGAGCTTGTTCAGCGCCGGATGGTACTGCGCCGTATAGCCGGTGCCGTTTTCCGTCCTGTCAACGCCGATCGCCGTCCGGCTCGCGCGGTGATAGGTTCCCCATTTGGAGAACTCGTACCCTTCGGGGCTGGGACCGTAGTGATGATGAATATTGACCATCCAACAGACGCCCAAAGGGGCGTTGTATTTTTCATACACGCCGCGTGAGGACAGCATCATCCTTAAAAGCGGCTCGCGCAGAGCGGGGTCGGTCCCGAATGTCAGACCGATCCAGTCGTTCAGCACATCCTGCGCCGAAACGGACGGATCCCAAGCGAAACGCCCGAAAGCGTATAGATTGGCCTGCGCGAGGGTATGCCCCGTCCAGTTTTCGCCGCTTCCCGTGTTGGCGACGGCCGCGACGGCGGTAACTTCGCTCCCGATCAGGTCGCGTGTCAGGCGCGTGTCGGACACGGGGGCGGCGAAAATCTCTTCCCACTGAACCGCCAGCGCGTAAAGGTCGATTTGCTGCCCCGTGTATTCCTGCGTGATTTGCAGCTCGACCGCCTGAGAGGTATGCTTCATCGCGCCGAGAAGCGGGGAGTTGGGTTCGCGTACCTGAAAATCGGACGGACCGTGTTTGACTTGCAGCACGACGTTGCGGTCAAATTCACCGTCCAGCGGGAAGAAGTGGTCATACGCCGCCTTGGGACGGTCGGTCACGCCGTCACGCCAATCCTGTTCGCAGTTGTACACGAAGCAACGCCAGTAGACCTTGCCGCCATGCGCCTCCAAAGCGCGTGCGATGACGTTCGCGCCGTCCGCCTGCGTGCGCCCCAGCGCGGCGGGGCCGTTTCGGAACTCGGAATCGGCCTTGACCAAAAACCCCGCGAGATCGGGGATTTCTTTATACACAGCGTCCGCCGCGCTTTGCCACCAAGCGGCGATGGAGCCGTCCAGCGGGTCGGAAGTAGGCAGCCCGCCGAGGAGGACAGGGCTGTTGAAATCCACCGCGATGATGACGCGGATGTGAAACGGTCTGAAGATCGCGGCGAGTTTCGAAAGTGAGGGCAGTAACTCCCCGGTTATCAATTTCGCGCTTCCGGGGGTGACGTTGACGTTGTTGAAACAGATGCGGTTGACGCCGACCGATGCCAGCAGGCGGGCGTAGAAGCGCATCCGCTCGGGGTCGTAGGCAAGCGCGCCGTCTTTGAAAAAGAGGGACGCGCCGCTGTAGCCGCGCTCAACGACGCCGGTAATGTTGTCCCAATGGTTGAGGATACGCTCCGAAACGGCGGGCGCGCTTTCGAGGGAGACGTCCGTCTCCCCCAAAGACAGTTTCGCTTGCAGAGCGTATGACCCATACATGCGCCCCGCTTCGTCGGCGCTCACAACGGTGTATGCCCCGCTGCCGCCCGAAAGGCGGAACCCTTCCGGCGGCAGCGACGTGTCGGTTTCGTAACGTATGTCGGATGAAATATCAGACTGGAGCCACGCGCGGGATTCACTGTATGACACAAATAATCCCCCTATTTAACTTCGACCCGCGCCGGCTTGCTGCCCTTCAGCGCGACGCTCCGCGCGTCGGGCTGGCAGAAGCCGATATACAGGGCTTTTTTACCGTAGCAGAGCCGGAGATCGCCTTCGTCGTCGTAACGCATAAACGCTTCGGACGGAAGGGAAATGGTTATCGCCGTCGTCTCGCCCGCGTTCAGCATTACCTTTTGCATCCCGCAGAGATTCCAGTTCTCCCGCTCGCCCTCTATCTCGATATACACCTGCACCGTTTCGGCGGCGCGGTTTTTGCCCTTGTTGGTGACGGTCGCCGTAACGGCGCTGTCCGCGTAAGCCGCGTCAGACAGCTCGAACGGCTCATAACCCAGCCCGAAGCCGAACGGATACAGCGCCTCGCCCTTGAAATAGCGGTAGGTGCGGTTTTCCATAGAGTAATCGCGGAAGTCAGGCAAGTCCTCATCGGAGCGGTAGAAGGTGAGCGGCAGACGCCCAGAAGGGGAGAACTTGCCGAACAGCATCTCCGCGATCGCGCGGCCGCCCTGCGAACCCGGATAGAAGGCTTGGATGACGGCGTTCGCGCTCTCGTCCGCCCAGCGCAGATCCAGCGCGCTGCCGGAAATGACGGCGACGATCACAGGGATGCCCTTTTGCTTCGCCGCTTCAAGCACCTTTTCAGCCATATATTGCTGGCTGCCCGGCAGCGCCAACCCCAGCTTATCGCCGGAGGCGAACTGGTTGCCGGTGTCGCCCTCCTCACCCTCCAAATTGCGGTCGAGACCGAGCGCCAAAACCACCGCGTCGGCGCGCCGGGTCGCGATCAGCGCTTCCGCCAGTCTGTCGTGCTTGAATTGGGAGAGGACGCTGTCGTTATCCTTCGCGAGCGGGCAGCCCTCCGCGTAAAGGGTGCGGAAATCTTTCGCGAACGCCTTAATGCCCTGTAAGACGGTAACATGGTCGGATGCCGTACCTTGGTAATTGCCCTCCAGCGCGATCCGGCTGTCGGCGTTGGGGCCGATGACGGCAATTGTTTTGAGATTGTCTGCCTTAAGCGGCAGGACACCGTCGTTTTTCAGCAACACCAAAGATTCGCGGGCGACCTGAAGGTTGAAGGCGCGGTGCTTTTCGCAGTCCACGACATCGTAGGGGATGGAGGTGTAGGCTTTGTTTTCGGGCGCGCCCAGCAAACCGAGCTTCATGCGGGTGACGAATAGGTTTTGCACGGCGCGGTCAATTTTTTCCTCGGTCAGCAGTCCTTCCCGTACCGCCGCGAGACAGTAGCCGAATAGGTTGCCGCAGTTGAGGTCGCAGCCGTTGCGGACAGCCATCGCGACGCTTTCGACCGGTGTCGCCGTTACCTTGTGGCGCTCGTGGAAGTCCTTGATTGCCCAGCAGTCGGAGGTGACGTGTCCCTTGAATCCCCACTTTTCGCGAAGGATGTCAATCAGGAGCGTCTTGCTGCCGCAGCAGGGTTCTCCGTTGGTGCGATTGTAAGCGCCCATGACGGCCTCGACGTTCGCTTCGGTCACGGCCGCTTCAAAGGCGGGGAGATATGTATTCCAGAGATCGTAATCGCTCACCACGGCGTCGAACTCGTGACGCTCACCCTCCGGACCGCTGTGGACGGCAAAATGCTTCGCGCAGGCGGCGGTTTTCAGCTGGTTCGGGTCATTGCCCTGCAAGCCGTTGATGAAGGCAACGCCGAGACGCGCGGTGAGGAAGGGATCCTCGCCGTATGTCTCATGACCACGCCCCCAGCGCGGGTCGCGGAAGATATTGATGTTGGGCGACCAAAAGGTAAGCCCCTTGAAGATGTCATGGTCGCCTTCTTCCTGGTAGGCGTGGTATTTGGCGCGTCCCTCGTCGGATATGACGACCGCTACGCGCTCCAGCAGTTCCGGGTCGAAGGTGGCGGCAAGCCCGATTGCCTGCGGGAACATGGTGGCGACGCCGCTCCGCGCCACGCCGTGCAGGGCTTCGTTCCACCAGTTGTAGCTTGGGATGTTGAGCCGTTCCACGGCGGCCGCGCCGTGCAGCAGCTGCGAGACTTTTTCCTCCAGCGTCATTTGCGAAACCAGCTCTTTTGCTTTATGGGCAAACATACGAAAACCTCCCGTTATGGGTAAATAATAAGGCGCGGTAAAAACCGCGCCTT
>DBDP01000026.1:5671-6409 GCA_002293625.1 Clostridiales bacterium UBA929
CACGCCGCTGCGGAGCATCTCTTGATCGGCGAGGCGCAGGGTGTGTACGGCGGTCGAAGTGGTTTTGATCGGGACGTTGCGTTCCGTGTTGTGAAATACGGTAATTACGCCGTCGGATTCGCACACCCAAAAGCCTTCGTCTACGGCGACGGTATCATCCGCCGTGTCGGCGTCAAGCAGCGCCTCCGCTTCGGCGGGCGGCTCGGGTACTTGCGGCGCAGCCGGTTCGGAACCCGAAAGAGCCAGCGCCGTGAGGAATATTCCGGTCAGCGCCACGGCCATGACGGATGTGATGATTCTCGCTTTCATGCGGGGCAGCCTCCTTTTTGGTCTTTGCAGGGAGGATACCCATAATATGGATGGCTTATACATCATATTACGGACGCTTGGCGCATTCATCTTGCGGAGCGGGGCGGTTTATGGTAAAATACCCCCATGAAGCTGCGAAATGTGGAAGTCAACGCCGTTGCGGCGCTGGCGCCGATGGCGGGCGTCACCGACTGGGCGTTCCGCACCGTCTGCCGCGAGACGGCGGCGGTCTACACAATAACCGAGATGGTATCGGCGAAAGCGCTGTGCTATCAAGATCAGAAGTCGTTACGGCTGCTGCGGGTGGGGGAGGGGGAACACCCCGCCGCGGCGCAGATATTCGGCTCCGATCCCGCTTGTATGGCGGAAGGGGCGCTGCGGGCGCTTGAAATCTCCGGTGCCGACGTGCTGGACATCAACATGGGCTGA
>DBDP01000026.1:6421-9485 GCA_002293625.1 Clostridiales bacterium UBA929
CAGCCGGAAAAAGCCGCCGCTGTCGTACGCGCGGTCGTGAATGCCGTGTCCGTGCCGGTGACGGTCAAGATGCGTCTGGGCTGGGACGGCGGAAGCGTGAACGCGCCGGAGCTTGCGAAACGTTTGGAGCAGGAGGGCGCGGCGGGGTTTTGCGTACACGGGCGGACGGGGCGTCAGGGGTATTCGGGGCGCGCCGACTGGCAAGCCGTTGGCGCTGTGGTACGCGCCGTGTCGGTGCCTGTAACCGCCAACGGGGACATATTTTCTATGCGCGACTTGGAGCGGTGTTTATCCGTCGTGGGTGCCGCGATGGGGATGATCGGGCGGGCTGCGATGGGCAACCCCTTCGTTTTTGCGGGGGAAGAGCCGGACATACCGCGCCGGATGGAAGCAGCAAAACGTCATTTTGCGCTGCTGGTTTTGGACAAAGGGGAGAAGACGGCGTGTTTGGAGATGCGCCGCCACTTGGCTTGGCACATACGGGGGCTGCCCTATGCCGCCCATTACCGGCGCGAGGTTTCGTCGCTTTCAACGGCGGAGGATTTTGAAAAACTGTTGCGGCGGATCGCGCGCGAGACAGGGGGTTCGGGATGAATGACTTTGAAGAATTCGTAAAACAGCACGAAAAGGCGGTGTACAACGTCTGTCTGCGTTCCTGCCGCTCGCCCGAGGACGCCTTTGACCTCTCGCAGGAGGTATTTATCAAGGCGTGGCGCGGGATGGACAGCTTTCGCGGCGAAGCCGCGCCCTCCACGTGGCTGTTTAGGTTGGCGGTGAATGCCTGCACCGACTTCGCGCGGAAAAAAGCGCGGGGCAGGGAATTATTGCCGTTTGAGGAGCAGGGGATTTCGCTTCCCGACGAGCGGTATGAACCGGCGTTGGTTTTGGAGAAGAAGGAACTGTCCCGCGCGTTGGACGATGCGCTCGAGAAATTGCCGCCGGAGAGCCGGCACATCCTTCTGCTGCGTGAAACGGCGGGGCTTTCATACCGCGAGATCGGAGAGGTAATGTCGCTGGAAGAGGGAACGGTAAAGAGCCGTCTTGCACGCGCCCGGATTGCGCTGCGTGAGATTTTGATTAAAAGCGGGAACGTTTCGCCGGATCGTTCGTCTAAGAGTAAGAAAGGAGGCGAGCGGTCATGAATAAATGCGATATCGAAGCTGTCAGCGCGCTGCTGGACGGCGAACTGCCGGAAGCGGAAGCCGCGCGCCTGCTTGCGCATATAGAGGAATGCCCGTCTTGCCGGGCGCTGTACCAAGACCTCGCCGCTTTGCGGGAAGGTTTTGCAGAACTTGAAACGCCGTCGCCGGATACGTTCCTGCCGGGAACGGTGTATCGTTACGGGCTGGGGCAGGAGCCGCCGCGCAGCAGACGGGTCATCGCGAGCTTGCTCGGAATCGCTGCCTGTTTGGTCGCGGTGCTGGTGATTTCGCAGAATGTTGGCGCGCCCCAAATTGCCGGGGACGGCGGCGAATCGGTCATTACTGATCTTGAGAACGCGGGCAACGGTGCCGACAACGGCATCATCAGCGAAAGCAATGACAACGTCGGCGGCGAACCCGCACCCCAAGCGCCAAAGGTTGATACGGATGAAAACGGGCAGTCTAACGATATTCCTGACGGAGCGGAAGAGTATACAAAAGACGATGATGTGCCGGAAGACACATGGAACTCGTTCGACGACGCAATGGTGCCGGATCAAGCTCCGGCGGTCATGCCGGAACCGTCCCCATCGCCCTCACCCAGCGATAACGCAGCGAACGGAGGAGACGAATGAAAACTGTTACGATATCCAATCAACATCACACAATCAGCATGTCCCAAATCGCGATAGGGGATAACGGTATATCCGACCCCGCGACGCAAAAATTTGCCCATTGGTGCTTTGATCAGTATTTAGAGCGCGGCGGCAACTGTTTTGACACGGCGCGCGTCTACGGCGGCGGGTTGAGTGAAGCCGCGCTGGGCGCGTATCTCAAGGGAAAGCCGCGCGACAGTTACATTATCTCCACCAAGTGCGGGCATCACGATATGGCGAAGCCGCCCATAGGGCGGCTTTCCGAGCGGGAGATTCTGTCCGATGCGGACAAAAGCCTGCGCTCTCTCGGCTGTGAGTACGCCGACGTATTGTTTCTGCACCGCGACGATATTTACAAGCCGGTGGAGGAGATTATGCCGGTATTGCATAAACTTGTCACGGCGGGTAAAGCCCGAATCCTCGGCGCGTCCAACTGGACGGCGGGGCGGATTGCCGCCGCGAACGCGTTTGCCGCGCAAAACGGGCTGACGCCGTTCTCGGTCAGTCAGGTTCTTTGGAATCTCGGTTTGACGACCGCCGCGCAGACAGGCGACTTGACCCACTGCGTGATGGACGAGGCGGAGCATCGCTGGTACGCCGAAAACCGTTTTCCCGTGATGGCGTGGACATCCACCGGCAAGGGCTTCTTCGCGAAAACCGCCGCCGGCTTGCCGATGAGTTCGCAAGCGGCGCAGTATTACGCTTGGCTTCCCGAAAACACGGCGCGGGCGATGCGCGCTAAATCCTTAGCGGACGCGCTTCATATGCCCGTTTCGGCGGTCGTGTTGAACTACGTGCTGTCCGGTCCCGTGCCGGGTATCGGCGTGACCGCGTTTTCAAACGAGGAACAGTTTCACGAAACGATGCGGGCGTCGGAGTTTACGCTGAGCGCCGGGCAGCGGCGATTTTTGGAGTGCGGATTACCAGCCGAATAATTCTTTAACGCGATCCCATATACTGCGCTCCCCTGTCTCTTCCGGCGGGGGAGTTTTTGCTTCGGGCTTCGCGATTCCTTCGGTCTTGAATACAAACTGCACGAACGCGACATTTTCATTCATCTCAGACAGGAAGGAAACCGGCTCAAACGACCCGCCCGTGTATCCGCCGATCAGGCTTTCGATTTCCGCCTGAACGCGGCTCGGAAGCCCGGCGGTTTCGGTCGCGAGAGCCTCCGCACCGCCCTGAAGCTCCGTGAGAGCGTCACGCAGGGCGGCAATGCCGCCGCTCAGTTCCGCTTACGCTCCGCCCAGTGCGGGGTCGGCCGCG
>DBDP01000128.1 GCA_002293625.1 Clostridiales bacterium UBA929
GGCATACCTACCGCTTGTCGGGTATTGTCGCGGAAGGGCGGAGCATAGGCCGCCGTCTTGGGTTCCCGACCGCGAACTTGCCGCTGCCGCCGGAACGCCAGTCGCCCGCGTGGGGCGTCTACGCAACGCGCGTCGGCTGGAACGGGCGCGTCTATCCGGCCGTTACCAATGTCGGCTTCCGCCCGACGATGGGCGAATCCTCCGCGCCGACGGTGGAATCCACCCTTTTGGACTTCGACGGCAATCTATACGGACAGTATATTGACGTGGACTTTGTGTCCTTCCTTCGCGCGGAGCGGCGCTTCGAAACGCCGGAAGCATTGGCGGAGCAAGTGAAGAAGGATATGGAAACGGCACGGAAACGGCTGTGACACAATTCAGCGCATCGGAGAGTGACAGTTATGGACACCGAACGCTTAACTATTCGCAGGTTCGCCCCCGAGGACTGGCGGGATTTGCATGAGTACCTTTCGCGGGAGGATGTTGTTCGCTATGAGCCGTATGAACCGTTCACCGAGGAGCAAAGCAAGGCGGAAGCTGTCAGACGGGCGGAGGACGAGAGTTTTTGGGCGGTGTGCCTTAGAGAAGACGGCAAACTGATCGGGAATCTGTATCTCGCGGAGCGGGATTTCGGCACATGGGAGCTGGGCTATGTATTCAACGCGGATTACCACGGCAGGGGATATGCCGCCGAGGCGGCACGGTCGGTCATCAGCCACATCATCCGCACCCGAAACGCCCGCAGGATCGCCGCCATGTGCGACCCACTGAACATGCCGTCGTGGAAACTCCTCGAACGGTTGGGGTTTCGCCGGGAAGGACATCTGCGCCAAAACGTCTTTTTTAAGAAAGACGCCTCCGGCAATCCAATCTGGAAAGATACATATGAATACGCGGTACTAGCTGCGGAATGGAAGGAAAACCACTACCCAGCCGATTCCCTTGCCGTTTACGGTAGGTTACATGGAGTGGAGCGTATGATTACCATCAAACAGGCAACGGAAACCGACATCCCCGATCTTGAGCGTGTGTTGCAAGACACGGTAGCTTGGCTGAACGAAATCGGTCAGCCCTTATGGGGCGCGGCGACTGTTTTATGGAGCGCGTTGTCAAAGAGCTTCGCGATCGGCGATTTTTACATCGCGAGCTTGGACGGTGAACCGGCAGGGTGCATGGCGCTGATTGACGACGACCCATTTTTCTGGCCGGATGTGAAACCCGGCGAATCGCTGTTTTTACATAAGCTGGCGGTGACGAAAGCCGCCAAAAAGTCCGGCGTATCCGATGCGCTGATAGACTTTTTCAAAGAGAAAGGCGCGGAGCGCGGAAAAAAGACATTACGGTTGGATACCCATGCCCTGCGACCGAAGCTGCGCGCTTTCTACGAACGGCACGGCTTTCGGCATATAGAAACGAAGGTATTGAACGGGAAGTATCATACGGCGTTTTATATGTACGCTCTGCAAGATGTATGAGGGAAATTAGGCAGAATAAATCATGCACGAGACGCCGTCTCTGGCGTCCCGTGGACGGGCGATTCTTGAATCGCCCCTATGGGGAATGCGGCGGGTCGATTGCCATCGACCCCTACGAGGACAGGGATTACAACGGACGCGCAATGCGCGCCCCTACGGCTTTTCCCACTCCCCGATATGCGCTTTGATTGCGGCGAAGCTCTGCTCACTCAAGTCATGCTCCATCCGGCAGGCGTCGCGCACCGCCGTTTCGCGCGGGACGCCGAGCCTCGTCAGCCAGTCGGAGATAAGTGTGTGGCGTTCGTACATGGTTTTTGCGATGGCGTGTCCGCTTTCGGTTAGGGTGATATGCCCGTCCGCGTCCACGAGGATATGCCCGTCCGCGCGCAGGTTTTTCATGGCGACGCTTACGCTCGGCTTTGAATAAGCCAGCTCCCCCGCGATGTCCACGGCACGGACGCTGCCGCCGTTATTCGTTAAAATGAAAATCGTTTCCAAGTAGTTTTCCGCGGATTCATGTACCTTCAAGCTTTTACCCCCTCGTATGCCACACAGTATACCATGAATTCGCCGATATTTCAATTGAATCCAAAGGTTACCCTTTACATTGCTTAAAACATGCGGTATACTATATATTAAAGTTAAACAGGAGCGGGAGGGATTGCGTTGGATAACTGCATATATTTGGTGGATGATAATGCGATCAACCTAAACACGGGTAAAACCGCCCTGCAGGACACTTACACCGTGGTTACCATTCCCTCCGGCGAGAAGCTGATGCAGCTTCTGCCCCTCAAAAAGCCGAGCTTGATTCTGCTGGACGTGGAAATGCCCGGCATGAGCGGCTATGAAGTTTTGGAGATCATGAAGAAAAACCCCGATACGGCGGAAATCCCCGTGATTTTCCTCACCGGGAAGACCGACCCCGAAAACGAGCTGAAAGGTCTTTCGCTCGGCGCGGTGGATTACATCACCAAACCCTTTTCGCCGCCCCTTCTGCTGAAAAGAATCGAACTGCATTTACAGCTCCTGTCGCAGAAAGAAGCGCTGCAATCCTTTAACGACAACTTAATTGACCTTGTTCGGGAGCGGACAAACGAGGTAACCGCCCTGCAGAACGCGGTCATCAAGTGGGCTGCCGAGCTGGTGGAGTTCCGCGACGACGAGACCGGTCGCCATGTGGAGCGTGTGCAGCGGTATCTGCAGATGCTACTGGATTCGATCAAGAAACCCAAACACTATGTCGATGAGGTTTCCTCTTGGGACACGGAAGCGTTTATCAAATCGGCATTGCTCCACGACGTTGGGAAGATAAAAATTCGCGATGATATTCTCCTGAAGCCGGCGCGGCTGAACGAGGATGAATACGCCAACATGAAGCTCCACGCACTTTACGGGAAACTGCTGTTGGAGAGTCTACAAGAGGACGTACCCAATCAGGCGTTCCTTGAGTACGCCAAGACGCTCGCCTACCGCCACCATGAGAAATGGGACGGAACGGGTTATCCGGGGCATTTGCGGGGTGAGGAAATTCCTCTCCAGGCGCGGATGATGGCGCTGGCTGACGTATATGACGCGCTGATTTCCAAGCGGCCGTACAAAGACCCGTATCCGCACGAGCAGGCGATGCAGATTATCGCCGAGGGGCGGGGAACGCAGTTCGATCCCGTGCTGACGGACTTGTTCCTTAGCTTATCCGACGGGATCAGGGAAATTGGCGGGGTATGATTAAAAAGAAAAAACATCTGAGGGTATCCGCCGCAAACAAAGCGCTGCTGACGACGATTCTCTCCATGATTGTCATTTTCGCGTTGATGACGGCGCTGGCGGTAAACGCGGTTTATAGCAGCAACCTAGATATCTTGCGGCAGCAGGACTCGCTTCACGCGAGGCATACGGCGCTTTTGATTCAAGACAGCTTTACATACGTCTCCGGGATGTTGACGGTTCTCCAAAAATCACTGGGTACAATGAACTTGCAAATAGCAAGCGAAAGGGAGACGGCCGACGGTCTGCTGACCGCCGTGATGGAGATGAACCCTAATATATTGGATGCTTGGTTCGCCTTTAAGAGGGATGTGTACGAACCGGGACGTTACTATATCCGGGAGCTTATCCGAAGAAACGGCGTTATCGAAGAAGTCCCGCGTGACTGGGACGATAGCGGTATCGAAGATCCGTCCGTCAGTCCATGGATTGCCGTGCCGCTCGCGACGGGCGGAGTATATTTCGACGGCGTAGCAAAATACGACTATGGCAGCGGTATCGGGGAACTGTACACCGCGACGCTTGCCCTGCCCATAACGCAGCGGGATGAGGAGACCGGCGGGGAAACGGTCATTGGAGTCTGCGGGATTGATATCAATTATCGCGATATGTTTCTGCCAATCGATAATCCGGAGAGTTTTCAATCCCACGCGACAATCCTGCTCAACGAGGATATGGACATCCTGCACGCACATGACCAAACACTCGTGGGCAAAAATCTCAAGGATCTTGTTGATATAGAAGCTCTGAACGGCGAGGAAGCCGTCACGCTGGATTCTCCGTTTTCCGGGGATATGTCGCTCGCGTCTCTGCGTTCAATTCCTGTTAAGGCGGCAAGCTGGAGTTTGCCGCTGCTTGCTTATATGGAAACGCCGCTAAATAGAATGGGCTCCACCGCCGGTCAAGTGGCGGCGCTGATGGTTACGGCCGGAGCGGTATGTATGCTGCTGCTGATCTTCATTGCGTTTATCACGATTTACAGCTTTGTGCGCCCGCTTAAGAAGCTTACCTCTGACGCGCAACAGATTGCGCGCGGGAATCTCGACGTTGCGTTTAACGCCGTAGGGGATACGGAAATCAACAACCCCAAGAACGAAGTTGCCGTGTTGCAGCGCTCCCTGATGAAAATGGTGGAGACCTTGAAAGACCACTTAAATGTCGTGGAGCGAAGGGTTGACGAACGCACCTACGAGCTGAAGCTTGTTACAAAGGAAGCGGAGGAAGCAAAAGACCGCGCCGAGGAAGCGGACATCATCAAAACACAGTTTTTGGCCAATATGTCGCATGAGATACGCACCCCTATGAACGCGATTATCGGCATGTCGGACTTGATGCTGTCGGAGGAGCTGTCCAAACACCAGCGCCGCTATGCGGAAGACATCAAGATTTCCGCGACGTCGCTCCTCGGCATCATCAACGATATACTGGATATCTCCAAGATACAAGCGAAAAAACTGAGCCTGATTCCCATCCACTACGATTTCAAAACGATGCTCGACAACATCAACTCCATCGCAGGATTTCTTGTTGCTGAAAAAGAAGTGGAATATCAGTTTGTCGTACAGGGGGATCTGCCGAAATGTCTGTACGGCGATGATGTTCGTCTGCGGCAGATTTTGTTGAACGTCGTGAGCAACGCCGTTAAGTTTACAGAAAAAGGGTTCGTCCGGCTGGCCGTCAGCGTTACCGGCGCGAATATGAAATTTTCCGTCAGTGACAGCGGCATCGGTATTAAATCAGAGGATATACCGAGGTTGTTCGAGGAGTTTATACAAGCCGATAAGCATAAAAACCGCAACAGAACGGGAACGGGGTTGGGTCTTTCAATCACCAAAAGTCTTGTCACGATGATGGGCGGCAGCATATCGGTGGATAGCGTGTACGGGGAAGGTTCCGTATTTCGCATCATTCTGCCCATTGTTCTCGGCGATGAAAGTAAGATTGCGCCGAGCGAGAAAGAAACCGGCGCGGTGTACGCGCCGAATGCCAAGGTTTTGGTGGTTGACGACAATGCCATCAACCTCAATGTGGCCTGTGGGTTGCTGCGGTTATGCGGAATCACGGCGGACACGGCGCTTTCGGGTCGGCAGGCGATTGATATGGCGCTGCGGAACGAGTATGACTTGATCTTTATGGATCACATGATGCCGGAAATGGACGGCAACGAAACCACCGTTATTTTACGCGAACGGGGCGTGACTGTACCGATTGTGGCGCTTACCGCCAACGCTGTCGCCGGAGCGAAAGAGACGTTCTTAGCCTTCGGGATGAATGACCTGCTGGTTAAACCGATAGAGAAGCCGGTCTTTCATAGGATATTGGAAAAATGGCTCCCGCCCGATAAACTGCAAGATCCGCCCGAAATGGTGATAAGTGAGGCAAATTGGCACGATCTGTTCTTTAGGAAACTGGAGGAGATTGACGGGCTTTCGGTGGATTTGGGGCTGAAACGGGTTTCCGGTCAGCGAGATGTGTATGAATCGTCACTAAAATATATGATCCGGCAAATTGAGAAGGACAGTGAAGTGTTGCCCGCCTTTTTAGACACGGTGGATATGCATAATTTTACCATCACGATCCACGGTTTGAAAGGTTCACTTGCCAATATAGGCGCAATGGAGCTGTCCGCGAACGCGCTGGAACTGGAAAACGCCGGAGCGCAGGAAGACGCTGTCTTCTGCGCGCTGAACCTTTCCCATTTCCTCTTGGCGCTGGAAAAGCTCTATATAGCGCTGGAAGAGGCTTTTGCCGTTATGAAATATGAAACAGAAGAACCGGCGGTGATTCCGCCGGAACTGCCACCTATATTTGCCGCATTGGAACAGGCTTTTGATGAGATGGATTTTATGGCGATTGACAAAGGGATCGAGATACTCGATTCGCTAAAAGTCGGCGGGATATTGAAAGAGAGAATACATCAAATTAAAGACGCGGTTCTGATGATGGAATACGAAGAGGCAAAGTCGATCATGCGGGGGATGATGTAGGGGGATGTCTGCGGGACGATCGCTCCCTACTCGCCTGTGTATTCCACCAACACAGCGCTGGTTACACCCTCGATGGTTCGCAGTGCGTCAACGAACGAAGCGTCGTTGCGTCTCACACGCACTTCGGCGGTCACCTCGGTAAACGCCGCTTCGGCGGTTTTGTTCTTTAATTTATACCCGATAGTTCCCAGCTTTGCGGATACCGGATCTTCGGCGTTAGCATCGTAGCGCACAATTAAAAGAAACGTCCGGCGGTCAAATCGCAGCAGGGTAAAGAGGATAAACACCGCCGAAATGAACGCCGTACCCAGCAGCGCAACCAAGTAAAGCCGCGCTCCCGCCGTTAGGCCGGCGGCGACGCCCCAAAACAGAAACCCTACGTCCAGCGGGTCTTTCACGGCGGCGCGGAAACGCACGATACTTAGCGCGCCCACCATGCCGAGCGAGAGAACCAAGTTGGCTCCGATCGTTAAGATGATGAAAGCCGTAACGAGGCAGACCATCACGTTCAGCAGATTAAACCCCGCGCTGTACAAAACGCTTCTGCCGAAAAAGCGATAGACCAAAAAGATGACCATGCCGCAAACGGCGGCGACGGTAAGGGTAAACAGGATCTGCGCGGTGGTTAGGCTGTCAACCTGCGGTGTGAGCATATCTAGGAGCTGATCCATGAACAAAGAGTCCCCTTTCCCGGACAAGACAGTATTTGGACATTTCGGTGCGCGCTAAGGGTAAGCCGTGAAACAATCCGGCGATGATGCCGGGCAGGAATTGGGTGAACTTCACCTCCAGCAGACGTTCATACTCATCGGGAATCCCCGCAAACGAAAACGTCCCCTCCGGCGGAGGATTGCCCAGCGGATAGGGGTGACCGTCGAAGGTTAGGCGGACGTTACCGGGGGTGTAGACATACGCCTCCCGGCGGTAAGCGTATGCGGTTGTCGGGCGCAGCCGCCGCAGACTATGCAGAAGGGCAAGCCGTCGCAAAAGGTCGCTTGAACCCGAAAAATCGCCGGAAAGCAAAGAATTATATTGCGCTTGGTTGATAGGGATGGTATCCTTATAAGAGAGGTTGCCGTCTTTATGTTTGCGCTCCAGCCGGATAAAAGAAAGGTCACCGTTATACCAGCGCAGACGGTATTTGTCGCGGCGGAAGCCGCCGAGTGCCTTTTCGTTGTAGAAGCTGTCGTATTGGTCGTCGAAATAGATATTGCAGACCTCATATACGCCGCCGGAGTTTCCGTCGGGACGCATGACCGATCGGACGCGCGAACGGAGAAGCTCCGCAGTCTCTGCGCTGAGGATATACTTATGTTCGTTGCGGTACTGCATCATTGCGCCCCTTGTGTAAAATCTGGGTAAGCTCCGTATATACGTTGTGTAAAGAAGGGTAAGTATGAAAAAAATTATATCGTTGGTCGTTATTCTGGCTGTTTTGCTCTCGTCGGCGTTTTTGTTGAATATATTCCCCGCCGAGACGGTGCCGCTGCCTCCTGCCGAGACGCCGTCCGCCGGAGTGACGGCGGAAAATCCTCCGAAATTGCGCCTGGCTTTTTCGCAGACAGAACACTTTTTCCGCGAAGCCGTCAGCCTGGAGATTATCGCGAGCGACCCGGCGGCAGAAATCTATTATACCACAGACGGGTCACATCCGACAAGAGATTCCAAAAAATATACCGGCGCACTGCGCTTCCTGCCGCTCCCCGGCGGCAACATCGTACCGTTGAAAGCCATCGCGGCGGCGGGGGACATCGAAACGCAGCCGCTGGCGCACACCTTTTTCCTCGACCGTAACCTCAGCTTCGATACACTCGTGTTTTCCCTCTCCACGAATCCCGAACACCTCTATGACTACGATACCGGCATTCTGGTCGAAGGGCGTGAACGCGACGAATACATTCAGCAGAACCCGAACGACATGATCGAACCTCCCGACCCCGCGAACTACAACTGGCGCGGGCGGGAAGGGGAGAGACCGATGTATGTGGAGGTTTTCGAGCCGGACGGGGAACGCGTCTTGGCGCAGGCTGCGGGCGTGCGGGTCAGCGGCGCGTGGTCGCGCTCCGCGAACCAAAAGTCTCTGCGCTTGATTGCGCGGAGGGAATACGAGCCGGACGAAGGCAAGTTCCACTATGACTTCTTCCCCGAGGACGTGATGCGGGACGCTTACGGCACGAGCATTGTTGAGTACGACGAGATTATTTTACGCAACGGAGCCAACGACCGCGACTTCGCCATGCTGCGCAACGAGACAGCCGCCGAACTGGCGCGGGATTACGGCTTCCGCGACGTCGCGCCGGTACGGGCTGCGGCGGTATTCCTCAACGGTGAGTATTACGGCTTCGTTTGGGCGCAGGCGAACATCAACGAGCAGTATTTGCAGGATGTTTACGGCGCGCCGGAGCGGTTGTTCCAGATCGTCGGCAACGGCGAGCAGTGGTATGTCACCGACGATACGGCGGCGGAGGAAGCCCTGCGGGATATGTATGCCTACGCATGGAAAAATCTGCGCGACAACAAGACCTTCGCCGAGCTGGAGGCGCTGGTGGATATCGACAATTTGTTGCGTTACTATGCCTTTGAGCTGTATTTGGGCAACAACGACTGGCCGGGCAACAATATGGAACGCTGGCGCTACACGGGAAAGCAGACCGACGGGCTGGCGCCCGAACTGGACGGTCGCTGGCGGTATATCATGTATGACCTGGATTGGGTGCTGGGGTTGTATGACGATACGTACTTGAGGCGGGATTTCCACGACGTGTTCACCGGGGGCAGAAAATCCGACCTGCTGGTCGCGCTGCTGGAGCGTCCCGACCTGGAGGAGCGTTTTATTACCCTCCTCTGCGATATAGCGCACAGTGTCGTCACGGCGGAGACGGTAGAGGAAACCGTAAACCGCCTGTTCGGCGAAGCTGAAGCGGAACTAACGCGGGCGCTGAACGCCCGAAAATACGATACTTGGGTCAGTATGGGTTCGGTGCTTGACAACCACAGCAACATGGTTCGCTTCGCGGAGCGCCGGAGCGAGTATGTGTTTGGGTTCTTGGAGGATTATTTCGGCTACGGCGGAGGGATGTACCGCGTGGAGGTATCCGGCGGCGAAGCCGTGATCGGGTCGCAGACCGGCACCTCGGGGCAGTATTTTACCGAACTGACAATCCCCGTAAAGCCCGCGCCGAAAAAGTTTGAAGTGTTCGACCACTGGGTATTGAACGGTGAGGAAGTTTTCGAGCCGGAGATCACGGTCAGTTATACGGATTCGCGCGGCGGAATAGTGTCGCTGGAGCTGGTGACGAAAACCGTGCTGCCGCCGCTGATGTTCGAAGAAGCGTCCGCTTCGGCTCTGCGGAACGGCGGCGTCCTCGTCAACCCGACCGGCGAGACGGTACGCGCCGGAGGGCTGTATTTGAGCAACGACCCGACAAACCTTTTCCTGTGGGCGCTGCCGGAAGCCTCGGTCAGATCGAGCGGGACGCTCTCGCTGGCCGGAAAAGGCGGCAGGGATGTCGGCGAGTTGCTGAAGATTCAAATGGGCTTCGCGGTGCGGGAGGGCGAAACGCTGATTCTGTCCGATGAAAACGGAAACGTGCTGGACTACATAACAGTGGAAGCGGGAACGTGACGCAATGTGTTATTTACCACAGAAAAGGAACCCCATATTGTTGGATATTTTCATCGGCGGTTAACAATTGCATATTTTCGGTAATGGCCGTTGCGATAATTAAGCGGTCAAATGGATCCTTATGATGGTAAGGGAGATCGGCAAGCCGCCTTAAGTATTCCCTTTCGACAGGCAACAAAATGAACCCGTTTTCATCCGCAATACGGAAAAATTCGGATAACCCACCGTCAAGCCGCAATTTAGCAGTCCCGAGCTTAATAGCGACCTCCCATGCAGAAACAATGCTTATATACTTTTCGGCTGTTTCATCCAAGATTACGGCTTTTGCCCGTTCGGATAAAGACGGCGAGTTTGCCGCCGCCCACAATACGACATGCGTATCCAAGAGAACTTTCATACGTAATCTTTGAATTCGTCCATAGGCTCGTTGAAATCAGAAGATATGTTAATTTTTCCTTCCCATCCTCCGATTCTTGCGCTTCTTGCCGTGGGTTTGACTACCTCAAACGGAATGCCCTGTCTGTAGACAAGCTGATTTAAGAATACATTGATTGCCGTTGACATATCAAGCCCTAAATCCTCTAGAATGGATTGGGCTTTTGCCTTCAGTTCGCTGTCGGTGCGGATATTAATATTTGTAGCGGCCATCGTTAAACCTCCTGTCATCATTGAATCCGCATTTATCATATCACGATGTGCGCACGTTGTCAACAACAATTCTACTAGGCGGATGGAATAAATCGCCCGATTACCATCAGATGATCCGCCCAGCTTAAAAACTCTTCCCTCTCCGCAAGTCTTTCGGCGATGTCAAGCAACGCCTCGAAAACTTCCGGCGGCTGCAGCATGAGCGTTTTTTCGTTTGGCGCGAGGACACTCTCCTGCCCGAACAGATGCAGAATATCGAGCGGGAAACGCCGCATAAAGGGCAGAACGTCATTTTGCTGAATAAAGAAAGCCTGCGTGAATGCCGCGCCGGCATAGCTTTTCCCTTCGGTGAGCTGGGTTAGGAACATCTCTTCGTTCGAATTCATCAACGCTTCCGGTGCGTCGCGCAGCGCATAAATCAATCCTCCGCACATGCTGATAAACGAAGCGAACAGCAGCCCGCCGGGCTTCAGCAGCCGCAACGCCGTGTTGACCGCTTTCACGCGGTCGGCTTCCTCCAGCAGGTGGTAGAGCGGACCCATCAGCAAGATATGGTCAAAAGAGCTTTGCAGCAGCGTATCCGCCTCCCGCGCGTCGCCTTGCAGGGTGCGCAGCGGGAGGTTTTGCTTTTTCGCCTGTTCCGCGGCGAAGGACACGCTTTCCTCCGAAAGGTCGAGCAGCGTGACGTCGCAGCCTTTTTCCGTGAGATAAAGGGAATACCGTCCGCTCCCGCCGCCGATGTCCAGCACCCGATCGCCGGGAGCTATGTAACGGTCAAGATAACGCTTTGTAATCAAAAACTCCGGGCGGTTCGCGATGCGGTTGTATTCCGCCTCGGCATTTTGATTGTAATAATCTCGCACGGTTTGAACATGGTCTTGCATTTTGCTCAGTCCTTTCCGGCAATCTTGCGCGGGAGCGCGAAGCTTGTTGTGTTTATATTTAGCTTCTTTCGATTTGCATATGTTCCAATATGTTTACGGCGCTTTTTACCATTTGCGGGCATACGGATTGATGCGCCTCCCGCGCGCCGGGACGGTTATGGTCGTCGGGGCAGCGGATATCGACGCCAAGTAAGTCGCGGCAGAGAATGGAGCCGTTTGTTTCATTGAATCGCTCTATAAACTCATAGGATTTTTTGTTGCAATATCCCTTTTGCTCAAAATCCTTTTCATTGCAGAATCCGCATTGCAGCCCAATCGCCATCAGCGCGCCGGACACCGCGCCGCACAGTTCGCCGCAGCGGGCACCGCCGCCGAACCCGTTGGCGAGTTTTAACGCGGCGTTAAGGTCAAGCCCCGCCTCCTCGCAGAAAGCCCCGATTACCGCCTGCGCGCAGTTGTAGCCGTTTTCGAATAACACTGCTGCTTTATCTTCTCTTGACATCAATGGTTCCTCCCGCAAAATTCTAATTTTTGCTAAGTATAGCAGAACCCTGTCGGGAAAGCAAGCAAAAATGAGAAATCTCACTTGATTTTCCGCCCGGTTCGTGCTATAATGGCGTTGTGTCAATCGAACGCTCGATAGGGTTAAGGTTAGGATCATGTTTGAAAAGCGCCGCGTTCTGCGCCGTCTGCTGCACGGGGGTATATGGATTGTCGCTATGGCAGCCGTCACGGTCGCGCTGATTGCGGCGGTGCGTTCCTCGGAGAGCTTCGCGCTGCGCGTGTACATGCCCTTTTCGCGCGCGGTGTCGGGCTGGCTCGGCGTCCTGTTCTCCTTCACGAGCTATTCGGTCGCGGAGATACTGCTTTTCGCGATGGTTGCCGCACTGCTAGCGTATTTTGTACTCTCAATCGTCGTCTCCGTCCGTTCGCGCAAAGGCTGGCCGCTTCTGCGCTGGCTGTTTGATTTACTGTTTGCCGTTACGGTTACGGTTTTCGCTTTCTTCACCCTTTGGGGCGGCAACTATCTTGCGCCCAAACTGGAGGTGCGCTTTCCGTTCCAAACGGAGCCGCAGCCGGAAGAGGTGCTGCTTGAAACGGCGCAGTGGCATTTGGAACGCGCCGTTGTGTATGCGGAACAGATTCGGCGGGACGAAGCGGGGGTAGCTGACGAAGGCGGCTTCGCCGCTCTCGCGCCGCAGGCGGCGGACGCCGTCA
>DBDP01000107.1 GCA_002293625.1 Clostridiales bacterium UBA929
CTTTTTGGGGGAACTCAAGCAAATCTCGGCAAAAGAAGTTAACGCCAATGTGTTGACATTGGAATGATTAATGCTATAATAATGATTGAGGTGATGTTATGAGCGGCACAAAATCAACCGTTAACGTAAAAATTGACGCAGGCGTAAAGGAATCCGCTGCCGCGTTACTGGCTCGTATGGGCATCGACCAGACAACGGCGATTGAGATGTACTACCGAAAAATCATCGCAACGAACGCGTTGCCGTTCCTACCCGAACCCGTGCCGTCAAACGGGGAGAAACTCCTCGCCGCCATCAAACGGAGAGGGATACCAAGCAAATCCATAGAGGTAAACGACGAAGGACAAATCCTCGTTGACAAGAAAAAAGACCCTGATCTATATGACTGGGCGGTTAATGGGTAATGAACGTCTTTGACATTTACATTGCCTATATTTCTTGGGGGAGTAGCGGTAAAGCCCGTCCTGTATTAATTCTCGGGCATTAAGAAGGGGCCGTATCCGTATTCAAGATTACGACTCAGTATGAGCAAAAAAGCGAAATGGTACGCGCTAAATACTTCAAGATTTCAGACTGGGCGCAAGCAGGGCTTCATAAGCAATCGTATATCGACACAAATATCATTCGGCGTATGCCATCTGCGGCATTAAACGGAAGAACCGCAATCGGGAGACTATCTCCCGCTGATGAAGAAAAACTTATCGAGTTTATCGACATGTAGACAATCCTATAAAAAAACGCCGCCGGCTTAATTTGAACCGGCGGTGGTTTTTTATGCCATCTTCCTATAATCCGACGAGCTTTTCAAATTAACAGGTTTACAATAACACTACCATACGAAGGAGGGACGCCCATGCGGGTCACTTGGGAATTGCGGGGCAGCAGGCTCTTTGTGTACTTATCGGGAGAGCTTGACCATCACGCGGCGCATCAGGCGCTGAAGGAGATGGGTGAGGCGCTCGACGAACATATGCCGCTGCATTGCGTACTCGATTTATCGGGACTGACGTTTATGGACAGCTCCGGCATAGCGGTGGTGCTGGGAACATACCGCCGCCTAAAGACTTACGGGGGCGAGCTTTCGGTCGCCCATGCGCCCAACCACGCCGCGAAGGTGCTGACAATGGCCGGCGTAGACCGGATCGTACCGATTGCGGTTGCTGTGAAAGGATGAAAAGCGAGTGAATGTACTTAACGAAATGAAGCTGGAGTTTCTCTCCCGCTCGGCAAACGAAGCGCTGGCGCGTTCTGCGGTCAGCCAGATGGCGGCGCAGCTCGATCCCACGCTGGAAGAGCTGGGCGACATCAAAACCTCGGTTTCCGAGGCGGTTACCAACGCCGTCGTCCACGCCTACCCCGACCGCTTGGGCGTCGTCCACTTAAAGGCGCGTATCTTGGAGGGCGGGATTCTGGAGGTCACGGTGCGCGACAGAGGTATCGGGATTGAGGACGTTGAAGAAGCGCGCGCGGCGCTGTTCACAACCGGCGGCGAGGAACGTTCCGGGATGGGTTTCACCATCATGGAGAGTTTCATGGACAAGCTGAAGGTGCGCTCCGCGCCGGGGCGCGGAACCACCGTTGTCATGCGTAAGCGGGTAATGCCCCGTCTGCTGCGGTGACGGTTTCCGGGCAGGCTGAGGCGTCGTCGCTGCTGGAAGCCGCAAAAGGCGGAGACGAAGCCGCTTTGGAGCGCGTTGTTTTGGAAAACAACGGCTTGATTTGGAGCGTCGCAAGACGCTACTTCGGGCGCGGCGCCGACCCCGACGATCTCTACCAGCTCGGCTGCGTGGGGTTCCTTAAAGCGGTCAAAGGCTTTGACACTTCTTACGGTACGCAGTTTTCGACGTACGCCGTGCCTAAGATCGCCGGGGAGATACGGCGCTTTTTACGGGACGACGGCGCGGTGAAGGTCAGCCGCACCGTAAAGGAACGCGCCGCCGTGATTCGGTCGGCGCGCGAAAAACTCATGCAGGAGTTGGGGCGTGAGCCGGTGTTAAGCGAAATATCCGAGCTTTGCGGCTTGCCGCCCGAGGACATCGCCGAAGCCGACCAAGCGGGGGAGCCGGTCGAATCCTTGCAGCGCGAAAGTGGCGAGGACGGATTGACGTTTGAGGGTGTCGTCGGCGTAGAAGGACATGAAAACCGCATTCTGGACGAGCTGTTTCTGCGCGACGCGATTAAAAAGCTGCCCGAAAAGGAGCGCAGCGTGATCGTCATGCGGTATTACCGCAATTTTACGCAGGAGCGGACGGCGCGGGTCATCGGCGTATCGCAGGTGCAGGTATCGCGGATCGAGCGGCGGGCGCTGCTAATGCTGCGGGGATTTGCGGAAGAATAAATTACAACGCCAACTCCACCATATATTTTTCCAGCTGCGCCACCGGGTGGTAAGACATCTTGGAACGGCGCAGCCCTTCTATGCCCATATCCTCTTCGCGGTTGATGTATTCCACCGTGCCGCCATAGGCGCGGGCAAACAGGTTGACGGTTTTTTGATACGCTCCGGCATAATCCGTGTCGGCCTTCTCAATATGCACAAAAAGCGTGTCGCCCACGATCTCACCGACGGAAACCGAGACGATCTGCCCGCCCACCAGCAGAACGCCGCCCACCTGACCGTACATGTCGTACCGCTCCAACAGCTCGCGGATGATTTCTCGCTCCATCAACGCCAGCTCGCCTTCCGGCGGATTCTTCGCGTAGAAATGGTCAAAGAAACCCCGCGCCGCCGCCATGTCTGTCAGCGGTGCAAACAGATGATTCGGGTAGAGGCGGTCAAAGCGGCTGATGTGGTTTCTCTGACCGTGGTACCGCTTACCCGACAGCTCAATTAGGTCGCGGCTGCTGTAGAGGTAGTCCGACCAACCGTCCATCCGCTCCGCACGCAGAACGCGGTGACGCGCCCGCATGACCGCCAGCTCGTCCTCCGTGACAACCGAAAAAACCGCCCTGTTTCCTTCTGCGCGGCAAGTCTCTAAAATAGCCTCTATTCCCCTATCAAAATCGCCGCCGACCGGCGTCATAAAGGTCGGTTCTTCATAATTCTGCCGGATAAAAAGCGTGTCGTCCTGTACGCAAAAGGCGGTGGAAAAATGTTTCCGCCATAGAAACAGCACCGATGTACAATCACACAGGCGCGTCGCCGAACGATAAAAGAACGGTCTGACCGCCGGAAAATCCGCCAGCTCCAGCGGGCGAAAATGCAACATGCAAAAGCCTTCTTATGTGTAATATGGGAGATTTCATGGGGTATTTTGTTCTTCTATATTATATATCACTCCCGCACAATTGTCAACTGTTTCCGGCAATCCAGCACCGCCGCGAGAGACGGGCAAGCGGTTCCGCCTGTTATAACGCCCGCCGTCGCAGCAGCAGCCGAGAGCAGGAACATCTCTTCCGGCGGGAGTTCCCTCTCCAGCGCGAACGCCAAAGCACCCGTCATGCAGTCCCCCGCTCCGGCGGGCGACGCGACAGTGACCGGCAGACCGGGGATAAACCATGTTTGCCCCTTATGAAAAAACCGCACACCCTCCGAGCCGAGTGAGTTTACAAGCAGCCCGCCGTATGCCGTGCGGTCGATCATCGCCATCTCGTCCCGGTTCGGCTTTAGCGCGTCGGGGTTCGCCCGCGCGCCGAGACGCAGCGCCTCACCCGATGTATCCAGAATCACCTTCGCGCCGCGCTCCCGTAACGCGTGAATCATCTTGCCGTACCAACCCGGTTCCGCACCGGGCGGCAGACTGCCCGACAGCACAAAAATACGCTCCGGCACGCACAGCTCCAACAGCAGTATTTCCATTTCCCGCCACACCACCGCTTCGCTGCCCGCTCCATTCAGCTCGGTCAGAACGCCGTCCGTATCCACTATCTTTGTATTGACCCGCGTCTCCCCCGCCGCGATAAAGCGGTGCGGCAACCCTTCCCGCTCCAGCAGGGATAGCAATAGCTCCCCCGTCGCGCCTCCGGCAAAACCCACGGCCAGCGCCTCGCCGCCGAGCGCCCGAATCATCCGCGCGGCGTTAATCCCCTTTCCGCCCGCGTTGATTACGCTTTCGGAAAGCCGGTTCGTCTCGCCCAAAGCAAGCCTGTCCGACCGCGCCGTGATGTCAATGGCGGGGTTTACCGTGACGGTGATGATCATTTGGGATGTTCTCCTTTCGGAGTTTACACGTTTTTGTATATTATTATTTTGACAAATAACACATATTATTGTATTCTGCAACTGTGCATGGGCGGTGTGTCGGCGGTCTTTGTCCTCCGCAAGGAGGTGATGCGATGCAGTACATAGTCGAGGTCAGAAAACTCTTGCAAGCCTTGGCATCACTCATCCGCAGTATAAAAGCAAAGTAACCGCCCCCCCGAAACCAACGGATGGCGGTTGCCTTGCGTAACTACGAATCCTGAGGCGAAGACCGTTGAGGTGCCGCCCCTCTGCACTCATCATAACACGTCTCTCACGCCCCTGTCAAGGGGCGTTTACTTATTCTATGTGTTTTTCGCTTGAAATACTCCCGAACCATGACACTATTGTAACAGAAGAAACCCACCGCCGAAAGGCGGCCAACAATCTACCGAGAAGCGTTAAGCCCTCTTTCAGTCGTTAGCTGCTTGGGAGGGCTTTTCGCTGTCGTTTTCCGTTTGGATATAAACATCGCGCATCTGCGGACTTCCGCGATAAGTAGGTGCAACTCTTTTACCAATTGGAGCAACATCATCAGCTATCGTCCTCCTTTCCTAGCACTCCATGATCTTGAAAGGCAGGTCGCAGGCTCGCCGCTGGAAGGAGTTTCTTCTATAACGTATTTTAGCATTAATCAAAGAAAGATGTCAAGAATCGTACACGTCTTTAATCTATTACCGCCACCCTCTAACACACCCTCACTCTTCCTCGCTCCGCCGCGCATACGAGCAAAAGAAGACCCCCCGTCGAAGCGGGGGGTCGATGGTGCGTTGTATGCTATTTGTGACGTGATTCTAGGATGCTGAAACAACAACGCCTTCAAGTTTTGCTTCGCTGCCAGCGGCATGAGTTCCCGTTTCTTTTGCACGAACAATCACTGTATATGTATCAGCGGCTCTAGTAACTGTTGCTGCTGCGTCAGCCCAATTTGCTCCGTTGTCTGTTGAGAACTGATAGTCAGTAATTGTGAGACCAGCTCCAGCAGTAAAGGCAATAGCAAGGGCACTTCCCTCAACCCTTATTTCACCCGCTTGCGGAACTGCTTCTACTAGTGTTGGAGCATCGGGACCATCGGCTTTTGCCACTGTAACTGCTGTACTGGTTTTGCTTCCAGTATAGTTCGCTGCAGTAATCTTCACTGTGATATCGTCCCCGATGTCTTCCGCAACTAATGTATAGGTTTGGTCAGTCGCATCTTCAATCGCAGTTGCTCCATTAAACCACTGGTATGTTAATGTCCCCGGATTTGTTGCTCCTGTGAGAGCAGCGGTAAGAGTTTGGCCAAATTTGGCGGTTCCGGAGATAGTGGCGGCTGCGGCATCAGGAAGGGCTTCCTTAACTGTAACCTTGATGGCAGTCTTTGCTTTCTCGCTGTAAACAGTGTAAGCATCATCGCCTGTTGTCGCTTTTGACTTCAAGCTAACGATTATTGTGCCGTCCAAGGTTTTAGTCGGAACAATGTCTTCTTTGGTTTTCACATCGATAGCGCTTACATTCTTAACCAGTTCAAGCTTGGTTACAGGAATTTCCGTTATACCTGCTGCTACGATTTCCAGCTTTGATAAATCAGTATCGAGGCTGAATTCCGAATCCTGCAACAATGTAAACGAAGCGACGGTCGTGCCGCTTGCAAGTTTATCTTGCGCCTCGATCTTTTGCACCGCCTCGTTTTTCACGAGGATTTCCTTCGCGGAAAGACCGTATTTTCCTGTATCAGCGTCTGCGGTCGGAAGGGTCAGCTTTACGTCAATGATACCTTCCTTATTCTTGGCTACGTCGTAAACGCCTGATTCATAGGTAAAGGCAATGGGCTTGCTGGCTGGCTCGTTGGTTGTTACGTTCGTCTTCGCGTTGAATTTCGCGGCATTCTTCTGACGGATAAATCCGCTTGTGGAAGATTTGTCAAACTTAGCGCCGGTCAAGTCCGCAATCAATTCGTAGCCCTTCGCGACCTTTGCCTTTCCCTTGCTGATAGTGAAAGCTTTATAGGCTTCCGAATAGCTCATTTCAGCGGCTTTCGCGATCCGGATGCATTGAATCTTGGAAGCGGGCTTCTTTGCAGTGTTTACGATACGCACGCCTGCATCCTGCACGTGGCTCTCCACCGTAATCGAGAGACCGGGTTTGCACCAATCGCTCTCCTTGGTGGTGGCAACCGTGTTTGCCGTCTGGGTGAACTTCGCAGCCTCAGTCATGATGGCTTTATCATTGGCCACTGCGTATTCTACGATCTGCCCCGCGATCATGTTGGCTTTGAACTTGATGAGGTTCTTCTTATAGTCAACCTTCAAATTCGGAGCTTTGGTCGTGGTAGAAACCTTGATTTTTTTGGCCTTAGAGGCCGGTGTGTCGCCGGTCGGCGCTACACGGATGATGTAAGTTAACTTAGAGGGTTTGTCTGTGTAGTCCAATACAGCGATACCGCCGGAGGGGACTTTACCCCAAGCGCCGTCCATAACGGGGTTCTTGCCGTCTTTAGAGTAGACAATGTCAAGACCGGCAGCCGTTTGGTTGGCATCCTTCGCCTGCTCGGGCAACCAAAAACCATTGCCGTAGACACCATCCGCATCTCCCGCGAGACTATTTGCGTTGATAGTCACAAGGCTTTCCGGCGCATAATTGGGCTTAAAGCCGGCAAGCTTCGGGCGAGCATTCAGAGTGGTGCCGAAGGTGTATGTGGTGGCGGCGTATGTTTGGACTGTGTTGTCTTCTTTCAGAACTTGCTCCTGCGGCTGCTTTGTCGTTTTGTCAATGTCTGTGGTCAGCATGAAGCTGCCGCCTTTGTCGAGCATCTTCGCGAAAGCGGCATTTGCCTTCGCTTTATCTGCCTTTTGGGCAATCGAGAATTTCATGGCCTTCCAAGACGTTCCGCCATCGATAGAAATCATCGTCGGGATGACTTTGGAAGCCCCCGTGGGATTTGCGACTTCTTCCTCGGAGTTCCAAAAGATTGTCTCGGTATCAAGGTCAATCCAAATCTTGTCATCCGCGCTTTTAACTACATGAGCAGTCGGACTGCTAGGGATTTCATAACCGTATGCATCGGCGTATTGCTTTGCGGTCGCATCCGACGCCGGGACATCCGCCAGCGGCACTTCCGCGCCGAGAGCGGCGGGAGCGGCAACAATCACAAAGGAGAGCGCCATCGTCAAGCATACAAGCAAGGAAAGTGTGCGCTTCATGTTACGCATTTTATATTTGCCTCCATTCATTTCGTGCGGCGAGAATCCTTTCAGGCCGCGTTTGTTAGAATACGCGGGGGACGCGGGAATCCACTGTATCCAGCGGGGTTTCCATCCCCCGCGCGTGAACCGTCTATGCTAAAAGACCGAATTAAGACGCTAAGCGGCTTACTGCAACAGCTGCAGGACGGTCTGCGGAGCCTGGTTGGCTTGCGCCAGCATCGCGGTAGCGGCTTGGTTGAGGATGTTGGACTTCGTGAAGTTCATCATTTCCTTCGCCATGTCTACGTCGCGGATACGGGCTTCGGCCGACTGCAGGTTCTCGGCAACGGTGTCCACGTTGGAGACAGTGTGCTCAAGGCGGTTCTGCACGGCACCGAGGGTGCTGCGGAGTTCGGAAACACGGGCGATACCGGTGTAGGCAACGCTTTCCTCGATAACAGTTCCGTCTTCATACAGATTGCCTGTGATAACGTTGAGAAGTTTCTGCCACTCTTCGCCGGCAGTCGGAGCGCCGACTTCGGAGGCTTCGTTACCGGTCGCGCCGTCTACGCGCAGTTCCGGATTGTAGACGCCATCGGAAACTTCTTTGAATGTGGCGAGTTCGCCCCATGTTTCGCCGAGAAGGTCAGCACGGCTGACGCCTACGATATCAACGGTGATAACGTCGCCGAGGTTCGCGTTGGCACCTACTTGGAGATTGATCGGAGCCTGATCTAGGTCTTGCGCCGGAAGCGGCACGTTCTCGTCACGGGTCAAGGTGTCGCCGTTGAGGGCGTACTTGCCGGTGAGTATGTACTTGCCGTTGAAGTTGGTGGTGGAGGCGATTCTCTCAAGCTCTTCGGCGAGCTGCTCCAGCTCGGAAAGCATAGCGTCGCGGTCTTCCATGTTCGGCACGCCGTTCGCGCCTTGTTCGGCGAGTTCGCGCATACGCTGGAGAATGCTGTGGGATTCCTGCAGCGCGCCTTCAGCGGCCTGGATCATGCTGATGCCGTCTTGGGCGTTTGCGCTGGCGCGGTCGAGGCCGCGGATCTGGGAACGCATTTTTTCGCTGATGGTGAGGCCGGCGGCGTCGTCGGCGGCGCGGTTGATGCGGTAGCCGGAAGCCAGTTTCTCGGTGGATTTGCTCTGGTTAACCTGGTTGACCCCGACGAGTTGGCGGTGGGTGTTCATCGCCATCATGTTGTGTTGGATACGCATTGTTTTTTCCTCCTTGAATTGTGGTGCCTCGCATCATGCGAGACCCTTTTAATTTTATAAAGGCCGGAGCCGCGATTATGTACCGGCGGCGCCTGCGCGGTTCATCCGCGAGGCTCCAGAGACCTTTATGCCTATAGTATCGGCGCGCCTCCCGAAAACCTTTAGCAAAACGCCAAAAATTTTCTCTCCGCCGATGCCTACTCCCATTATAGTATTCTGCCAATCCTTTGTCAAGCGGTAAAACACAGATTTTGTGTTTATTTTCTAAGGTTTTACAGGGGGGAGTGACGACCATTAGGGGGGTAGGGGCGCGCATTGCGCGTCCGTAATCGTCCCCCGGCATGACATAACCGCGCCGATCGTGGGGACGACGGGACGATTACCATCGCCCCCTACGAAGGCGCATTGTGTTGCTATGACGGACGATCGAGGGCGATCATCCGTGCGGGGTAGGGGTTACGGCGCGGTGATTTCAATTGAATCGGTGAACGGCTCCGCCAAATCGGGGTGCGTTACCTCCACGGAAACATACGCGGGGAATACCGCCATCGGGCTAACGATAACATCAAATGTTGGGCTATTGGTGCTTAAAATCATCATTCCAATCACCATATCGCCATTAGCGTCATGTAAACCCCATGTATAGGTCGCGCCCGTCATGTCTACGGCTTCCGGGCGCATTTTGCAGCCGTAGGTATATTGTGTCATGCCCATGAACAATGTTTCGCCAATTAGCTCAATCTCCATGCCTGTCGGCAAGCCCGGCACAATGAGAGCTGTGCATGTAGCTTGCGCGCCGGGGAGTTTCGCTGTGATGGTTACCTCGCCGACATCCAGCGCGAAAACGGTCACCGTGTTGCCGTCAGCGTCTAACTCGACCAACCCCGCCGGAGACGCAGACCACGTCACCCGCATGTTATCCGGCACTGTTGCTGCGGATAGTGTAAACGAGTAGCCGGTTTCGATTTCGTCAACCGCGCCGTCTAAAGTAACTTCTGTTTGATTCTCAAGCTGCCAACGAAGTGTGGGGTAAGACGAAGCATAGGGGTTCATTTTCCAAACGCTGTTGAAGTCCCATGTAGAGTATGTAGATTGCTGTTGCAGTTGCGCACGGGAGAGGCTGGTGCCGTTATATCCTCGTACATCGCTCAATTCCAAGTCGCCATATCCGCTCCACAAAGTCATTGTGTCCAATGCATAGTTACCAGAAAAGGATGCGCTCGTGTCACCGCTGATTCTACCAATGCTCTTTGCTCTTCCGGACATATCTATGCTCGGGTTAATTGCGTAGCACCTTGAAACAGTGCTACGGGAACCGGTTGCTCCAACAATGCCGCCGGCGTAAATATCCCCCCATATAGTCGCGGTAGTGTAGCATCTTGTTATACTGGCATCACCAACGGTACCTTGCATATTCCCCGCGATTCCACCAGAATTGGAAGAGTAGCCATCAATTGACCCTGTAAAATAGCTGTCTCTTATGGTAACGGGCCAACCCGGACCAGGTTGGCAACTCCCAGCCAATCCACCAGTACCAGCACCTCCTGTTACGGAAGACGTGGAATAACACTCTGAGATAAGACCCGAAAATCTCCCGACCAGTCCCCCAACGGCAGTGCCATAGGAAGAACTGCTACCAATCCCTGTTACCGACCCGGATGTCCAGCATTGAGTGATGCTACAGTTTCTTGAGTTCTCACCCAAAAGACCGCCTGCATAGCTTTTCGCATAAACTGTTCCTTTGAATGAAGACTGCCGAATTTGCAATGTACCGATACCATTACTGCCTATAAGACCTCCCACATAGCTTTCTGTGCTTTCGACATAGCCGCTGACATGGCAGTTTTCAATTGTACACGAACCCCATGTGTCGCCGACAAGAGCGCCAACATGGCTTTCACCGCTATATATATTTGCCGTTACGTTCAGGTTCTTGATGGTTGCGTCTTCTGCTTCGACAAACAGTCCGTGGGGAGCGGTAAGATTGCTAATTGTGTGTCCGTCTCCGTCGAAAGTGCCGTGGAATCGCATAGACTGTCTGTTATTCTCGCCAACATAATCATAGAACGAGGTAAGCCTTATGTTGTTCAGCAGGATGAAATCGTCTTCTAAGTAATTGTTGATTTCCAAGAACTGCCCCACTGTGCTGATGCCGTAGGGGTCGCTTGACGTGCCGCTTCCTCCGTCGAAGGGGTGCGGAGCTGCATCTGCCGTGAAGTTCGCCGGGATATAGACCGCGAGGAGCGCGAGCGCGAGGAGGAAGGACAAGACTTTCCCTGCTTTTCCCATTCGGAACCGAGTTTTCATGTTTTTCACGTTTCCTTTCCTGTTGTTTTGTACGGGATTTTCCCGCCGACAACAGTATAGCAGAAAAGCGCGAAAAAAACCGTTTTTTTCGTGAAAACCCCTTCTCACTTCGTGAAAACTTTAAAATCGACGCAAAAGTATATTAATTGTTCTCTATAGGGATTATTTGGCGGTTTTTCCATCCTCGTAGGGGCGCGCATTGCGCGTCCGCAAAAACCATCGCCGCCGAAGAATGTGTACGGGAAGGCGGACGATTGGGAGCGATCGTCCCGACATTTTCAAAAATCTCTTGACAACCTCATCCGTGCTGTGTATAATATCTGTATTAGTACATCCATACAGGAGGTGTAAGCGTGTGAGCGTCATTGACCCACGGGGCGGAAAGCCGTTGTACGAGCAAATCAAAGACAGCCTGCGCGGGCGGATCATCGGCGGGGTATGGCGGCCGGGAGACAAGCTGCCGTCGGTGCGCGAGCTGGCGCAGTCGGCGGCGATCAACCCCAATACCATTCAGAAAGCGTACCGAGACTTAGAGATGGAAGGGTTTGTGTATTCCGTGGCGGGTAAAGGCTGTTACGCGGCGGAGTTGCCGTCCGGCTTGCTCGAAAAGCGCAAAGCCGAACTGACTCGCAAAGCCAGACCGGTGATCAGGGAACTGTTCGGTGCTGGAATGACCCTGAACGAAGGGGTAACCCTATTGAAGGAAATCCATGAAGAGGAGGAGAGCAAGCATGATCCAGACAAACGCCCTGACCAAAACGTTTGACGGCGTCAAGGCGCTCGACGAAGCCGCGCTGAACGTGCCGAAGGGCTGTGTTTACGGGCTTGTCGGTCCCAACGGCGCGGGCAAGACGACAATCATCCGCCACATCGCCGGGGTGATGCGCCCCGACAGCGGCACGGTCACGGTAAACGGTCAGCCGGTAGACGAGAACAACGGCATCAAGGAGCGCATGGCACTGATCCCCGACGACCCCTATTTTTTCCCCGGCGCAAGCATCAACGATATGCGGCGCTTCTGCCGCGGGGTTTACCCGCGTTTCGATAACGATCTCTTCGAGCGTCTGCGGGAAATCTTCCCGCTCGACACCAAGCGGAATATCCGCCGCTTTTCCCGAGGGATGCAGAAACAGGCGGCGTTTTGGCTTGCCATTTGCTGCCGCCCCGACGTACTGCTGCTGGACGAGCCGGTGGACGGTCTCGATCCGGTCATGCGCCGCCGTGTTTGGAGTCTTTTGTTGCAGGACGTAGCCGAAAAGCAGACGACGGTGCTGATTTCCTCGCACAATCTGCGCGAATTGGAGGACGTGTGCGACCATGTGGGTATCATGCATCAAGGGAAGCTGGTGCTGGAGCGCAACTTGGCGGAGCTTCAAGGGAACCTGACGAAGCTGCAAGCCGCGTTCCCCGGCGACAGCGACAACCCGCTGCCGGAGAGCGATTACGAGGTGCTGCACCATTCGGCACAGGGACGCCTGCACACCTACATCCTGCGAGGGGGGCGGGAGGAAATCACGCAAAAGGTCAGCGCGTTCAATCCCCTGCTCTGCGACTTGCTGCCGCTTTCGCTGGAGGAAATTTTCATTTACGAGCTGGGAGGGTTAGACTATGCGGAAATACTACTCTAAGGCTGTTTACCTGAATACCCTGCGCCGGTTCTGGGCGGGCGCGCTGCTGATTGTCCTGTTCTTCAGCATGATGGCGATCGATTACGGTTTCGGAATCGAGACTGATCTGCGAAACGTGTACGAAAGTTCCTCCGATAATATAGCTATGGTACGGTCACGCGCCGGAACGGATTTGCTGCAAGACTACCTACTTGCCAGCGGAATCTTTTTGGCGTTCGCCGGGGTATTCTGCTCCATCCTGTTGTTCGCGTATCTGCACAACAAGCGCGCGCCGGTGATGCTGCACGCGCTGCCGGTGCGGCGGGAGGCGCACTTTTGCTCGGTCTTCCTCGCCGGTTTAACGCTTTTATGGGGCGGTGTTCTGTTCGGCACGATCGCGTTCGGCGTGGCGCAGGTGGGTTACGGGGTTTTCTTCGGCGCTTCGATCGGTTGGTTTTTGCTGATGATGCTGCTCTGCTCACTGATTGCGTTCAGCATGACGACGCTGGCCGCGTTCCTCACGGGAAGCTCGGTCGGGCAATTCCTCCTCACCGCGCTGTTGGCGGGTCTTCCGTTGCTGCTGGAGCTGTTTTTCAACCAGCTTTGCGCGTCTTATTTGTTCGGCTACAGCGGGGCGACTTTGTCGCCGAATAAAATGCTGCACCCTATTTACCTCTTCGGAATCTTGGCGGCGGACGCGCCAAGCTGGCTTGCCGGATACTATTCTGACGGGATCTCGGCGAGTCAAGTAGGCAGTATATTCTTGCTGTTCGGCTACTGCCTGATCGCGATCGCCCTCTCGTTGTTTCTTTACCGCAGACGGAGGCTTGAATGCGCCGGGGAGTTCGTTGCCGTGCGCGGGATGCGCCCGGCCTTCCGCTACGGCAGCGCGTTTTTGGCGGCGTTTTTATTCGGGATATACGGTCAGGCGATGCATACCTATAACAGCGGTCCCAAAATGGGTTGGATGGTGTTCGGAATCCTCGGCGGCGCGATCGGTTTTTTTGTCGCCGAGATGTTCATCCGCAAAACGCTCAAAGTTTGGCGGCACTGGAAGGGCGCGGTGCTGTTTGGCGCATGCTACGCCGCCCTCGTGTTCGCGATGGTATTTGACGTGTTTGGTTACGGGAGCTATGTGCTGCCGGAAGATCGAGTGGAGAGTATATACCTAAGCGAGCGAGGGGGTATTTACCGCAGTGACGCCTATGGTAAATTGAGTCCAATCCCCTACTATTTTACCGGGGACGATATGGATGCCGCGCTCACGCTTCAGGAATACATCGCGAAAGAGGGGAAGCGCACGACGGAGGAAATGAATGATTATGCGGATAGTCTGCAATCCCAGTCCACCCCGATTCCGGCTTTCCCCTCAGCCGAGTCGATACCGAGAGCATGGCTTGAGGAATCGGAATCGCCGTTTGATAAATACCAAAGGCGTACGTTTTATCTCGAAGCTAAACTGACTAACGGATCGACGCTTATTCGGCAGTATTCCCTCAATCTGCCAACCGACGACCCCGATTGGAACGCGCGGATTGACGCTCTGAACGAAGCCGCGGAGCCGCAGATGATTGAACGTCTGCGCGATCTCGGTACGGCGGCGCAGCGTTTGGATTTCTCTGTTTGGGTGCCGTCTGATGATAATTGGCAGGAAGTGTTCAGCCTCCACAGGGAGAACCTTACGGGATTCATCAACGCATTGATTTCGGACAACACGCCATATTGGGAGCGGTCATTATACGGCGACATTTTTCAACGGACGGATCAGCAATTTATGAGAATCGATGCGTGGCTTGACCTCCAAAGCTTATCACCTATAAACGACCGCATCGAAATGTTGGTATACCCCGATAACGAAAACGCCATCGCGTGGTTACGGGAACACGGATACCTGACGCAGGCGATGGAGGAGAGTTTGGTGAAAATGCGTGGGTTGTAGGGGTGCTTTGTGCACCCGCGTTCCTCGGTAGGGACGACCGCCCTCGGTCGTCCGAGTATTCGCGCAATGTACGTCCCTACCGGAGACGTGGGTGCGACGGGCGATTGCGAATCACCCCTACGACACCCCCCGTAACATTGGGCGCAGGCGCTTGATTAACACCACGCACAGCGCGGTTTTGGCGGCGTCGCCGGGCAGGAACGGCAAACAGTACGCCGTGAACGACGGCAGCAAGCCGGTATTCGTCTGCCACGCGATCCACGGCACCCCGACGGCGTAGGTACAGACCCATCCGGCAACCATCGCGAGCGTCAGCGCCCAGACCTTTGTTCCTAAACGGTCAATCAGCAAACCCGTGACGAACGCCGTTAGGATATACCCGAATAGAAAGCCGCCCCTGGGTCCCGCGATGATACCCAAGCCTCCGTTGAAGCCGGTGAACACCGGCACGCCGGCAGCGCCGATCAGCACGAACACGATTTGGCTCGCGGTGCCGTACCATGTGCCGAGCAATCCCGCCGCGAGGAAGATCGAGACATGCGTCAGCGCCACCGGCACTGTGCCTATGGGAATGGAGAGCCAGCTAAACACGGCGGTCAACGCGGCGAATAGTCCGCAGAGGCAAAGCGTCAGGGGTTTGATCTTGGTCATAAAGACAATTCTCCTTTATATACAATAATAACCAGCGGCGCGCTTCTCTCGTTCGCCTCCGGCGAACATGGAGTTTGTATTATTATAACAGGAGGATTTTCTTATTGTCAACATCTATCGTGCGATAGGTTTACTGTTTGATTTTCTCAAATGCAAACGGTTCTCCGTATCTTGGGTAAACCGTTTTTATCGGCAGCTTTTGGAGCCGCCGGACGCTTTCGGCGAGTTGCCGGAAATCGAGAGCATTTGGCGAGGGGGCGGGCTTTTTCGTGTTTGCGAGCATGTCCCCAGCAATCAAACCGCCCTCCGCCGTGAGGATACCGACCGAACCCGCCGTATGCCCGGGCAGCGCCTCGCGCCGATTGGTGAAGGTTTTGTCCATCACCATATGTCCGCCGGTGTCCGCGAGGATAAAACCGTCTTTCGCCTTAAGTAAATAGCAGTTTACGCCGCCGAGATCAATACGGGCTATCATGTTTCTTCCACCTCGCTTAATTTTTCCAGAGCCTCTCCTGCCCTGATGTGCGCGCACCAGCGCAGGATTGTTTTTGTGGCGATACCATGCCGTGCGCCGATATATCCATCTGTGAAAACAATTGGAGTTTCTCGTATGTTTCCTCCAGTTTGGAAAGCTCTACCGAGGCGTTGGAGGCCGCTTTCTGCATACCGATGATGCCGCGTGGAGGTTTATCAGACATAGCGAGTTGATTTAACTTCGCAGAGAACGCCTCAACCTCTTTTTTGGCGTCGTCCAGCCCGCGCTTAATGCCGTCATTGTTCATACCCGTATCAATTGTAACTTTTCCATCGTAAGACATTCCTATCGCTCCTTTTGGGCGCAATAAAACCGCCCTCGAAAAGGCTTGAGTTCCCCCAAAAAGCCA
>DBDP01000167.1 GCA_002293625.1 Clostridiales bacterium UBA929
AGATTGGAACTGTCAAACTCCTGGATTTGGGCGTGCTGCCGAAGGGATACTCCCATGTCGCCGCGTGGACGCTGCTCGCCGCCGGAGCCGTGGCTGTGTACCTTTGCGCCGCCATTGTGGTCAACACCGCATTCAAAAAGACGGTCTATCCCCTGCCGAAGTAAGGCGATAAAGCGTGTCACTCTAAAAACTCCCCGCTCCGGCTTGCGACACCGCGCCAGAGGCGCCTGCTCGCAAGCGCTGCGCTAGTTCGCCGACGGCGAACACGGAGTTTTATAGAGCTTCCTTATTTCCCTCTTGCGTTTCCGCGAATTATGCGGTATAATCAGTAAAACAAGGGGGGAAGCGTATGATGGGTTGTTTGGCGCTGGAGAGCGGCCAACGGTTTTTGGGGGAACTCTCCACGGGTTATGGCGCGGTAGGCGATGTGGTGTTTGACACCTCGATGACCGGCATAACCGAATTGATTACCGATCCCGTTTACGCGGGACAAGCTCTCATTCTTACTTGTCCCCTCATCGGCAACTGCGGCGTATCATTTTCGGATTTCAGCTCCGATAAACCGCAAGTCAGCGCATTAATTGTCTCCGAACTGTCGGAGATCGAAAGCAATTTCCGCAGTGAAGAGTCTTTGAAAGCCGTACTGGAACGCTTTGGAGTCCCCGTCATTACCGGGGTGGATACGCGTTCGCTGGTGCGGCTTTTGCGCGGGACGGGACCCGTTCGGGGCGCTCTTGTCCCCGAAGGCGGCGAAGTTTCGTTTGAGGCACCCCCGCCCCAATATGCGGGAGAGCGGCGTAAATATTCCGCCGGATCTTTGGTCGTAGCCGTTCCCGATACGGGACTGCGGCGGGATATCGTGAAACGTCTGAACGTTCGCGGCGTCACCGTATCCGTTTTTCCGTTCGGCGACCCGGCGATCTTTAAGCAGGAGCCGGACGCATGGCTGCTGTCCGACGGACCGGGCGACCCGATGGGGTATGATCTGGCCGTGATCAAAAAAATCCTGGATACAAACAAACCCGTTTTCGGCACGGGGCTTGGTCACCTATTGCTGGCGGCGGCAAACGGGGCGCGGATCGGTCGCCTGACACCCGGACACAGGGGCGCGAACATCCCCGTGCGCGACCTCGCGACGGGGAAAGTGACGGTCACCTCCCAAACCCACGGGTGCGTCGTCGAGGACGCGCCGGATGAAGCCGTCACACATGTCAACGTCAATGACGGAAGCGTGGAGGGGTTGCGCTGGCGGGAAAATGTCTTCTCGGCGCAGTACCGCCCCGAAGAGGAAACCATAAACGCGTTTATCGCGATGCTGAGGGTTGCACATGCCAAGAAATGAAGAAATAAAAAAAGTACTCGTCATCGGTTCGGGACCGATCATCATCGGGCAGGCCGCCGAGTTCGACTATGCCGGAACGCAGTGCTGCCGCGCCCTGCGCGAAGAGGGCGCCGAGGTCGTGTTGGTCAACTCCAACCCCGCCACAATCATGACCGACAAAGAGATCGCCGACCATGTGTATATTGAGCCGCTGACCGCCGACGCGGTGCGCGACGTCATCCGAAAGGAGCGTCCAGACAGCATTCTCGGTACACTGGGCGGTCAAACCGGGTTAAACCTATGTATGGAGCTGGCGGAAGACGGATTTCTAAGAGCGCAGAACGTCCGTCTGATCGGTACGGGAATCAAAACGATTCAGAAAGCGGAGGACAGATTGCTCTTTAAGCAGGCGATGGAGCGGATCAAGCAGCCCTGCGTCGAGAGCCTTGTCGTCACGAACGTAGAGGACGCCGCCGCGTTTGCGAAAAAGGTTGGCTATCCCGTAATCATCCGTCCCGCGTACACGCTGGGCGGAACTGGCGGCGGTATCGCGACGGACGAGGAGACGCTTGTTTCCATTACGCAGGGCGGTCTGCGGGCATCCCGCCTCTCTCAGGTGCTGGTGGAGCGTTCAATTGCCGGCTGGAAAGAGATTGAGTTTGAAGTTATGCGCGACGGCGCGGGCAACCGCATCACGATCTGCGGTATGGAGAACATCGACCCTGTCGGCATACACACCGGCGACTCAATCGTCGTCGCGCCGATCCAAACGCTGGGAGGACCGGAGTTTACCATGCTCCGGCAAGCCGCGTTCGATATAATTGAGGAGCTGGGCATTGAAGGCGGCTGCAACGTTCAGTTCGCGCTCCACCCCGCGAGCTTTGAGTACGCCGTCATTGAAGTCAACCCGCGCCTGTCGCGCTCGTCCGCGCTGGCGTCCAAAGCGGTTGGGTTCCCGATCGCGAAGGTCGCCACCAAGATCGCGCTGGGTTACCGGCTGGACGAGATCCAAAACGCGGTGACAAAGACGACCTACGCCTCGTTTGAGCCGTCGGTGGATTATTGTTGCGTAAAAATCCCCAAGTGGCCGTTTGACAAGTTCGTCACGGCGCAGCGAACCCTCGGCACCCAAATGAAGGCGACCGGCGAGGTAATGAGCATCTCTCCCTCCTTTGAAGCCGCCTTAATGAAAGCGGTGCGCAGTTTGGAGCAGGGACTGGACGGGCTGCGAATGGCAGAATTTGTAGGCATGACCGAAACCCAACTGGAGGCGCGTCTCGGCGTCATCGACGATAAGCGGCTGTTTGTCATCGCCGAGTGGTTCCGCCGCCGGGAGGATGTCATGCCGCTTGTTGACCGGATTCATGAGCTGACGATGATCGACCGTTGGTTTCTCCATAAAATCTGGTCCGTCGTCCGTATGGAAAAGCGTCTTACGGTCTCGGAGCTTACGCCGGAGCTGTTGCTCTCGGCGAAAAAGCTTGGTTTCCCCGACAGCCTGATTGCCCGCCTGACCGGTAAAGACGCGCGTAAGGTGCGGGAAGAACGCTTAAGGCACGGCATCGTGCCGGGCTACCGCATGGTAGATACCTGCGCGGGAGAGTTCGCGGCGCAGACGCCTTACTATTATTCGGCATACGGCACGGAAAACGAGAGCGGGAAGAAAGACAGGCAATGCGTGGTCGTGCTGGGTTCGGGTCCTATCCGCATCGGGCAGGGAATCGAGTTTGACTACTGCTCCGTCCACAGTGTTTGGGCGCTGAAAAAAGCCGGGTACGACACGGTCATTATCAACAACAATCCCGAAACGGTCAGCACCGACTTTGATGTGGCCGACCGTCTGTATTTTGAGCCGCTGACGGCGGAGGACGTGGAAAGCATCATCGACATCGAGCAGCCGGTCGGGGTGATGGTGCAGTTCGGCGGACAGACCGCCATCAAACTCGCGGAACCGCTGGACAAGCTGGGTATTCCGATTGTCGGCACCCCCTTTTCGGGCGTTGACGGCGCGGAGGACAGAAAGATTTTCGACCGCATCTTGGAGGAGAACGGTATTGACCGCCCAAGGGGTGCGGCTGTCCTGACGCGCGAGGAAGCGTTTGCAACGGCAGGGAAGCTCGGCTATCCCGTGCTGGTTCGCCCGTCTTACGTGCTGGGCGGACAGAGCATGATGATCGTGTTCAACGACGAGGAACTGGGAGACTGGTTGGATCGCTTCACGCCCGACGACGGTCGCCCGATTTTAATCGACCAGTATATCATGGGGCTGGAAGTCGAGGTGGACGCCGTCTGCGACGGCACCGACATCTTGATCCCCGGGATTATGGAGCATTTGGAGCGCGCGGGTGTACATTCGGGCGACTCTATCTCCGTTTACCCGCCGGAGCGCGTGCCGAAGGCACGTTACGAGACGCTGCTGCGGGTCACGCGGGAACTGGCGCTGGCGCTCGGTGTACAGGGTTTGATCAACATCCAGTTTATCCTTCGCGGCGGGAAGGTATATGTAATCGAGGCTAATCCGCGTTCCTCCCGCACGGTTCCGTATATCAGTAAAATTACCGGTGTGCCGATTGTGGATCTCGCGACGCAGGCCGCGCTGGGCAAAAAGCTGCCCGATTTGGGTTACGAATACGGGATTGTTCCCGAAAAAAATCATATAGCGGTGAAGATGCCGGTCTTTTCCTTTGAAAAGTTGTACGGCGCTGAAATCAGTCTGGGTCCCGAGATGAAATCCACCGGCGAGGTGCTGGGAATCGCCGACAACCTGCCCGACGCGCTGCTGAAAGCGTTTATCGGCGGCGGGTACTTGAGAACGGTTACGCGGCGCGTAATCATGACGGTCAGCGACGGCGACAAAGAAGAACTGTGCGGTCTCGCGCGGCGTTTTCAAGCCGTGGGGTATGACATTTACGCGACGGACGGCACATGCGCCGCCCTGCTCGATCATGGCATACGCGCGCGCCTGATCCAAAAGATTGATGAACACGATGCGTTGGCTCATGCGAAGGAGGGCAAAGAGGATGACATTCTTTCGTTTATCCGTGGGAAGGGCGTGGATTTGGTCATCAACACCAGCACCGGCGGCGCGCGCTCCCGCCGCGACGGCTTCCTCATTCGCCGCCTCGCGGTGGAATCCGGCATTCCCTGCCTAACCTCCCTAGACACCGCGGAGGCGCTGCTCCGCAGTCTGGAACACCGCACCCCAGGGCGCTTGGACGTAGTGGATATTACCGAGGTATGAATCAAACCAAATTGCTTAGTGAACTCAGCGAAAACGCTTCGCTAACGCAAATACAGGAGTATATCCAAAAGGTAGTTGAGCTGCGCGGTTTCAATAAGCAGCCCGTTTCGGAAACGATGCTGCTGTTACTGGAGGAAACGGGTGAACTGGCGAAAGCTGTCCGTAAAGCCGCAACCAATATGTCGGTTGACGCGGATAAGCTGCACCGGTACAGCTCGGTCGAGAGCGAAGCCGCCGACGTGTTCTTTGTTCTGACGGCACTATGTAACCAAATGGGAATTAACCTGTTTGACGCGCTGAAAGAAAAAGAAGCGCAGAACTGCGAAAGAAACTGGAGCTTTGAGAGATAAGGGGGACTTTTCACATGCGTGATTGGAATCAATTCATCGAGGACGCGGTTAAGGACATTCAGCGGCAGACGGGGGACAAGCCTGTGCTGGCGGCGTTGTCCGGCGGGGTAGATTCGTCGGTCGCGGCGGTGATGACGCACCGCGCCGTGGGGAATCGTCTTACGTGTTTGTTTGTCGATCACGGCCTGATGCGGAAGGACGAGGGCGACGAAGTGGAGCGCATTTTCCGCGGTCAGTTTGATATTCGTCTGATCCGCGTCAACGCGAAAGAACGCTTTTTGCGCAAGCTGGCAGGCGTGACCGACCCCGAAACGAAGCGAAAAATCATCGGTGAGGAGTTTATCCTCGTCTTTGAGGAAGAAGCGAAGAAGCTTGACGGCATCGGTTTTCTGATGCAGGGTACGATTTATACCGATGTGACCGAGAGCGGCAAAGACGGTCACAAAGCCGTCAAAGCGCACCACAACGTCGGCGGTTTGCCCGACCTCCTGCCATTTGACGGCTTGGTGGAACCGCTGCGTTCGCTGTATAAGCATGAGGTACGCGATTTGGGCGATGCGCTCGGACTTCCCCCGACACTGACGCGCCGCCAGCCGTTCCCCGGTCCCGGTCTCGGCGTGCGCGTACTCGGAGAGGTTACTGCGGAGCGGCTTGACGTGCTGCGCGAAGCCGACGCGATCTTCCGCGAGGAGATGGATCAGGCGGGGATTGCGTCGGACGAATATTTTGCCATCCACACGGGACTGCAAAGCGTAGGCGTAAAAGACGGCGCGCGTGTTTTCGGACACTTAATCGCGCTCCGCGCCGTGAAAACCGACGATCTTGTGACCGCAGGATGGGTGCGCGTTCCGTATGACGTGCTGGAGCGCGTGTCCGCGAGAATCACGGAGGAATGCCCCGGCGTTTGCCGGGTGGTGTACGATATCACGGCGAAACCTCCGGCGACAATCGAGTGGGAGTAAACAACGAAGTGTTGAAAATTGCGTGTTCGTCTGCAAGACGAACGAGCGAAGCGCTTGTGAACAGATGCCTTTAGCGCGGCATCACAAGGCGTAGCGGGAAATTTTCAACATGCCCATGAACCCCCTTGACATGCGTCAAGTACAATGCTACAGTAGATACACGCTGCATGTATGTACAATTTACGAAGGTGATGACCTTGCCGAGAAATAAATACCCCGAAGAGACGGTAGCCAAAATACTGGACGTATCGTTTAAGTTGTTTCTCGAGAAAGGATATGAGCAAACCACGGTGCTTGACATCGTAAACAATCTGGGAGGATTGACCCGCGGAGCGTTCTATCATCATTTTAAGTCGAAAGAGGAGGTTATAATTGCCATATTCGACAATCATTACTCGTTTTGTTCAAATGATTCATTTCAGAAGGCAAAAGAGGCAAACTTAGAAAACGGGTTGGAACGGGTGAGATTCTTCCTTCGCACCGAACTCCTCGCGAACGTGGAGAATGAGCAGCGCAATGCCATGTCTGTTATAGCGCTTCCGTTGCTATCAAATCCGCGCTTTTTGGCGGAGCAAATCAAAAATATTCCCAAAGACGCAAGTTATTTTATCCCGTTTATCGAAGAAGGGATTGCCGACGGTTCGATCAAACCGCACAACCCGAGAGTTACGGCGGAGCTATGCTTGGTGTTTATGAATTTTTGGTTGATTCCCGCTATTTTCCCCTGCGACCGAGAAGACAGCCTTGCGAAAATTGCGTTGGTGAAACAAATCTTTGACGGGATTGGTGTTCCGATTATCGACGAGGAAACGGAGGGAATTATGCTCTGTATATTGGAAGCTGTTGAGTGGTAATTTTGTGGGCGTATAACCGCGTTTCACCCATCGTAAGGACGATCGCCATCGATCGTCCGCGTCATCCGTCCCATCGCAGGCTCCTGCCCTTCGGGGCAATTCTTTAACGCATTATACATACATACAGTCTGTATAAAAAATATTAAGAGGGAGATTGAAATGGAAAACATCATAACCGTATCATCGCTGAGAAAATCATTCAAAGGGAATCAAGTTTTGAAAGACGTTACATTCGCTGTTCGTAAGGGCAGCATCTTTGCCTTGCTCGGTTCCAACGGCGCGGGCAAAACAACGATTGTCAACATCCTGTCCACGCTTCTGACTAAAGACGGGGGGCGCGCGGAGGTGTGCAATTTCGATGTTGCTAGGCAAGGCGGGAAAGTGCGCGAACGCATCAGCCTGACCGGGCAATTCGCCGCTGTGGACGATATTCTCACCGGGTGTGAAAACTTGAAACTTGTCGCAAAACTGCGCGGCGTAAAGAACCCCGCCGCCGTTGCCGACCAACAGCTGAAACGCTTTGGGTTGAAAGACGCGGCAAACAAACGCGCCTCCGCGTATTCCGGAGGTATGAAGCGCAGATTGGATATCGCCATGAGTCTTGTAGGGAACCCCTCCGTAATTTTCCTCGACGAACCGACGGCGGGACTCGATCCGGAGGGGCGGCTCGAAGTTTGGAAAACGGTAAAAGAGCTCAGCGGAAGCGGCACAACGATTTTCCTTACAACGCAGTACCTTGAAGAAGCGGAGCAGCTCGCGGATCAGATCGCGATTCTGCATGGCGGGAAAATCATCGCCGACGGGACGCTTGACGAACTTAAAAAACTGTTCCCACCCGCGAAAAAAGAGTACATTGAAAAGCAACCGACGCTGGAAGAGATATTCTTAGCGATTATCGGCGCAGAAAAGGAGGACTCGAAATGAGAAACACATTTACGCTTTACGGGCGTTTGATGACGCATATCAAACGCAACCCCGACACCATTCTGACGGCAATGATTCAACCGATTCTGCTGATGCTGCTGTTTGTGTATGTATTCGGCGGCGCGATTCAAGCAACTCTGCCCTACGGAGAGACATATGTAAAGTACCAACTGCCCGGGATCCTCATTATAGCCGTAGCTTATAACACGTCTTACACAGCGTTCAGAATGTTCACCGACAGGCAAAAAGGGATCACCAATCGCTTTCACTCGATGCCGATTCGCCGCTCGTCGTCCTTATGGGCGCACGTCCTCGCTTCGGTAACGTCCAGTGTGTTCACTCTCGCGATGACGTTTGCCGTGGGATTTCTTATGGGATTTCGTACCGGCGCGGGTGTCGTTGAATGGCTCTTGGTAATCGCGGTACTAATACTGCTCTCACTTACATTGACATGGATCGCGGTCATTCCGGGTCTTATCGCCAAATCGCCGGACGCCGCACAGTTTTTCGCTTTCCCGATTATCTTTCTGCCCACAATTAGTTCGGCATTCGCACCAACGGAGACAATGCCCAAAGCGCTGCGGGTTTTCGCTGAAAATCAGCCCATGACGCCGATCGTCGAAACAGTCCGAAAATTGTTGAATAACGAACCTGCCGGAAACGAACTATGGCTCGCAATTGCATGGTGCGTTGGCATTATGGCTCTTGCATGGTTTTTCGCCATGAAAGCGTATAAGCGCAGGGTGGCGTAGAAAAATAAACAAATCCCATAATTTCTCATATTTGACAAAGGCGGTGATCTATGGTATAATCCTTAGATAACAACACGGAAACGAGGTGACGCCGAATGGCGACCCCCAAGAAAAAAGCGGACGGGCTGATGTATAAAGGCCATCCGCTGCGCCGCAGTGACACGCTGGTGTATTACGGGAGCATGGCCGAGAAGTATATCGTCATGCTGCAAATTTTAGACAGCGCGGAAAAGAGCGGCGTCAATGTCCCGACGCGCGTTTCGCTGCAATTGCAACTTACCGATCCCGACCTCAAGAGCCGTGACCGCGTCGTCAAGAAGAGCGAAAAGAACGGCTTATACTCCGCGATAGACGTCGGTTCCGTCTGGCTTGACCGCGCGCTCGAAGGCAAAGCGTGATTCTGCGCGGGTCTGATCGTCTTAACAGAGCGGCGGCGCTGCTGCGCGGCGGCGGTCTCGTCGTCATTCCCACAGAGACGGTTTACGGAGTATGCGCCGACGCGACGAATCCCGAAGCCGTCTCCCGCGTTTTCGCCGCCAAAGGAAGAACGGCGGATAAACCGCTTCCCGTCCTTGTCTCAGGAGCAGAGGACGCGGAGCGGTTTTGCGCTGCCAATGCCGCCGCGCGGAAACTGATGCGCTTGTATTGGCCGGGACCACTGACACTGGTTCTGCCGTTGAAACCGGGCGCTCTCCCACCCGTTATCACGGGCGGACAGGCGACCGTCGGGCTTCGCTGCCCCGGTCACCCAGTCGCGCTGGGAGTATTGAAAGCAGCGGGCAGACCGTTGGTTCTCACCTCCGCCAATTTGTCGGGGCAGCCCGAACCGCTGACGGCGGAACAAGTAATGCTGGAGGTTGACGCCGTGCTGGACGGCGGGGAGTGCGCCGTGAAAAAACCTTCCCACGTTTTAGACTTGACGAAAGAGCCTCCCGAGTGCTTGCGGTACGGCGCGGCGGTGATCGGGCTGACCGGCGGCAGCGGAGCGGGGAAGTCCGTCGTGCTGAATCGCCTGCGTGAACTGGGAGCGTTTACGATTAACGCCGACGTTGTCTACCACGGCTTGCTGGAGACGGATGCGGACATGCGGCGAGGTTTGCTTGAACGTTTCCCGTCCGCTTTTGCAAACCCGAATGCGCCGCCCGACCGCGCAAAACTGCGGAGTTTGGTTTTTAACAACCCCTCCGCGCTGGACGAGCTTAACCGATTGACCCACCCGTATGTGCTGCGGGCGATCCGGCGTGAACTGGCGTCCTTAATCGTTCGGGATGGGTTGAACATGCCGGTCGCGATAGAAGCGATCGCGCTGTTTGAAAGCGGACTATTTGAAATGTGCGGCGTAACGCTCGGAGTGACCGCTCCAGTGGAGGAGAGGGTTTCACGAATTACCGCGCGGGACGGGCTTTCACGGGAAGAAGCGCTGATGCGCATACAAAGTCAAAAACCGAATGAATTCTACGAAAAACGATGTGATGAGAACCTCGTAAACGACAGCTCCGAACAAGAGCTGATCAAAAAGACAGACGTCATTTGGAGAAAATATATATTGGGGTGCGACGATGAGTAAGAATCTTCTGCGTAAGCCGGTAACGGCGTATGAAAAACTGGGGAAATCCTGCGTTTCCGAAGCCGCCTCCTATGCGGAGGGTTATAAAGCCTTCTTGAACGCGGGAAAAACCGAGCGGGAATGCGTCGGAGAAGCCATTCGCGAAGCCCGCGAAAAAGGGTTTACCGAGTTTCGAAAAGGAGCGGGAGCGTTCTACGTCTCCCGGCACGAGAAAGCCCTGATGCTGGTTCGTGCCGGAAAGAAGAAGGAAGGGTTTAGGATCGTCGCGGCGCATATCGATTCGCCCCGGATAGACCTCAAGGCGTACCCTCTTTATGAACAGGACGGCTTCGCCATGTTGAAAACGCACTACTACGGCGGTATAAAAAAGTATCAGTGGATGGCGACGCCGCTGGAACTGCGCGGGGTGGTATATCTCGCAAACGGCAAAAAAGTAGACATCGCCCCGGCGGAAGGCGACCCGATTCTGTTTATTTCCGATCTTCTGCCGCATTTAGGCGCGGAGCAGGCGAAGAAGCCGGTGTCCGAAGCGTTCCCGGGCGAGGGGCTGAACGTCACGGTCGGCTCGCTGCCGGAAGGGGACGACAAAGATAACCGAGTAAAACTCGCGGTCATGACCATCCTGAACGAGCGGTACGGCATGACGGAGGAAGATTTCTTGTCGGCGGAGCTGAGCTTGGTGCCGGTCGGGAACGCGAGCGACGCGGGGCTTGACCGCTCGATGATCAGCGGGTACGGTCAGGATGACCGCGCCTGCGCGTATGCCGCGATGCGCGCCCTGTTCGATACGCCCGATCCGGAATATACGGGCGTCTGCATTCTTGCCGACAAGGAAGAAATCGGCTCCGAGGGCATTACCGGGATGCAAAGCGCGTTCTTTGACCAAGTTTTAGAGGATTTTTGCGAAGCGTCGGGCGTTACGCTGCGCGACGCTTACCGCAACAGTTTCTGTCTCTCCGGCGACGTGTGCAACGCGTTTGACCCGAACTTTGAAAGCGTCAGTGACAAGAGAAACAACGCCCGCCTCGGCTACGGTCCCGGTATCTTCAAATTTACCGGCACCCGCGGCAAATCCGGCTCATCCGACGCGTCCGCCGAAACCATGTCGCGCGTCCGCCGCCTTCTGGACGGCGCGGGCGTGTGCTGGCAGATGGGGGAACTGGGGAAGGTCGATCAAGGCGGCGGCGGCACGGTGGC
>DBDP01000160.1 GCA_002293625.1 Clostridiales bacterium UBA929
TTTCTTGCCTTTTTTGGCCTTTTTATCGGCCGCGTGGCTGTAGAAGGTGCGCGTGGGAGAGAACTCGCCCAGCTTGTGGCCTACCATATCCTCGGTTATATAAACGGGGACGTGCTTCCTGCCGTCGTGCACCGCAAAGGTGTGGCCCACAAAATCGGGGAATATCGTGGAGGCGCGGCTCCAGGTCTTTAGCACTTTCTTGTCCTTCTGGTTGTTCATCTCCTCCACGCGCTTTAACAGCGCCGGCAGGACGTAAGGGCCTTTTTTTACGCTTCTTCCCATAGTGAGTGCGAGCCTCCTTTCTTATTTCGCGTTTGCGCGCTTTACGATAAATTTATTGCTGGCCTTGTGCTGCTTGCGGGTCTTGTAACCCAGCGCTGCCTTGCCCCAGGGGTAAACGGGGCCGGGCCGGCCTATCGGGCTTCTGCCCTCGCCGCCGCCGTGCGGGTGGTCGCAGGGATTCATGACAGAACCGCGGACAGTCGGCCTGATACCCATGTGACGCTTGCGGCCCGCCTTGCCTATTTGGATGTTCTCATGCTCAATGTTACCAATCTGCCCGATTGTGGCTTTGCAGTCCTGCCGCACAATGCGAACCTCGCCTGATGGGAGGCGAATCTGTGCGGTCACGCCTTCTTTGGCCATCAATTGCGCCGCTGTGCCCGCGCTGCGGGCCATCTGAGCGCCGCGTCCCGGATACAGTTCAATGTTGTGAATCATCGTACCCAGCGGAATCGCCGAAATGGGAAGGCAATTGCCCGGACGGATATCCGCACCGGTACCCGAAACAACAGTGTCGTCGTCTTTTAGGCCAATCGGTGCGATGATATATCGCTTTTCGCCGTCCGCGTACTCAACGAGGGCAATGTTCGCGCTGCGGTTGGGATCGTATTCGATGCCGACGACTTTCGCGGGATCGTCGATACGGTCGCGCCGAAAGTCGATTTTTCTGTATTTGCGCTTCTCGCCGCCGCCGTGGTGGCGCACGGTAATGCGTCCGTAGCTGTTGCGTCCGGCGGTCTTGCGGATTGGTTCCAGCAGCGATTTCTCGGGGGTCTTTTTGGTAATCTCGGCAAAATCGCTGACGGTCATATGGCGGCGGGAAGGCGTTGTGGGTCTAAATTCTTTCACACCCATTGATTACACCATCCCTTCAAAGAACTCGATCGGTTTGCTCTGCGCAGTCAGACGCACAATGGCTTTTTTACGCGCCGGACGGCGTCCGATATGCACACCCATCCGCTTCATCTTGCCTTGAATGTTCATCGTATTGACCGACTGTACGCCGACCTTGAAGATTGACTCAACCGCTTCGCGAATCTCGATCTTGTTGGCGTCACGCGCCACTTCAAAAGAGTAAATTTTATCTCCGGCCTTTTCCATCGAACGCTCGGTGATGACGGGACGAATAATGATATCATACGGACTCTTCATCGCGCAAACACCTCCTCAACCGCGCTTACGGCCTCTTTGTCGATAATCAGCGCTCCTGCTCCGACGAGGTCATATACGCTCATAACGCTCGCGATCGTTGTGCGGACGCCTTGCAGGTTCCGCGCCGACTTGACAATGTTCTCCCGGACGTCTTTGGTCACGACATAGCTCTTGCCCTCCACGCCCAAAGCGGCGAGGAACGCGGCAAACGCCTTTGTTTTGATCTCCGGCAAATCCAGCCCGTCAACGACAAATATTTTGTTGTCGGCTGCCTTCTGCGAGAGAGCGCTGCGCATCGCGAGACGGCGGGTCTTTTTATTGACGCCGAGTACGTAATCGCGCGGCTTGGGAGCGAACGCGACACCGCCGTGTGTCCACTGCGGGGAGCGCGTGCTGCCTTGACGGGCACGGCCCGTACCTTTCTGACGATACGGCTTGATGCCGCCGCCCGATACCTCGGCGCGGGTGAGCGCCGACTGCGTACCCTGACGCCGGGCAGCCAAATGCGCACGAACAACGGCGTGAACCGACACGGGAGACGGCGTGACGCCGAACACGGCGTCCGACAGCTCCATTTCGCCCACTTCGCCGCCGCTCATATTATAAACCTTTGCTTTTGGCATGGCAGTCACCTCCAATTTCCTTAAGCGTTCTTAACCGAATTTCTTAAATATACCAGCCCTCCGCGGGATCCCGGAACGGCACCGCGCACAGCGATGACACCCAGTTCCGCATCTGCTTTCACAACATCGAGGTTGAGGACTGTAACCTGCTCGTTGCCCATGTGCCCCGCCATCTTTTTCCCGGGGAATACGCGGCTGGAGTCGGTGGCCGAACCCATCGAGCCTTGATGCCTGTGTACAGGACCGCCGCCGTGCGACGCCGCCGTGCGGTGGAAGCCGTGGCGCTTGATAACGCCCGCGTAACCCTTACCTTTGGAGATTCCGGTCACGTCGACGCGGTCTCCGGCGGCAAAGACGTCCGCTTTGATTACGTCTCCCGTTTTATATTCACCCTCAAGGGTAAATTCCTTCAAAAACTTTTTCAGACCGACGCCCGCTTTTTCGAGGTGACCGCGCTCGCCTTTGGAGAGCTTTCGCTCGGCGATATCCTCGTATCCGAGCTGCACGGCTTTGTATCCGTCGCGCTCCTCCGTCCGCACCTGTGTTACCACGCAGGGACCCGCCTGAATGACGGTAACGGGGATGACGCGTCCCGATTCGTCGAAGAGCTGCGTCATGCCGACTTTTTTGCCGATAATGGCTTTCTGCATCTTTCTTCCTCCTGTTATTGGTTGACTTTTAGCCAACGTGACAGTATATTTTGGTTTTAGAGCTTGATTTCAATCTCCACGCCCGCCGGTAAATCAAGACTCATCAGCGCTTCGACCGTCTTTTGGCTCGGCTTGATGATGTCGATCAGGCGCTTATGCGTCCGGCGTTCAAACTGCTCGCGGCTGTCCTTATATTTATGGACGGCGCGCAGGATGGTGATGATCTCCTTTTGCGTGGGGAGCGGAATGGGGCCGGAGACGCGCGCCCCGTTCCGTTTCGCCGTCTCGACGATGCGCTCGGCGCTTTGGTCGATCAGCTGATGGTCATAGGCTTTGAGACGTATACGGATCTTTTCCTTTACTCTCGGCGCTTGTACCGCTGTGGCTGCCATGATATTTCCTCCTTTTCGCCCGGCTCTTGCCCGGCGTAACTGGGAGCGGGATAAATTCTTAATGCCCCGCCGTGTGTGTCGCGGCTCGACCGCGAAAAAAGCCGCGTTGCGGCTTTGGCGGCGACATCGCCGTTTTCCCGAACCGCCCGATTGTCGGACATACTCCGCTGAAGTGACCAGCAAACGCTGCAATCTCCAGCATCATCGCAAAGACGCTTGACTAGTTTACAACAGCCGGTTTCGTTTGTCAAGCATTTTTTTGAAATTTGCAAAAAATTCAGTTTCCATATGAGGAACCGGGTGATCTGTAGGGCGCGCCGTAACGTAAACGAAACCGGAACACATCGGCGTGTCGAGGGCGACACGCCCTACAAAAGTGAGGAATACAACGGGCGGGATGACCCCGCCCC
>DBDP01000085.1 GCA_002293625.1 Clostridiales bacterium UBA929
CTTTTTGGGGGAACTCAAGCAAATTCGTTCTTGACGAAAAAAGAACCCTCTGTTATAATGATAGCAGAGGGGCGGCACCTCAACGGTCTTCGCCTCGGTTTTAATTACATAAAGTAACTGCTACCTTTGGCTTGGGACGGCAGTTACTTTGCTTTTATAACGCGAATGAGTGACGTCAAGGCTTGCAAAAGTTTTCTGACCTCGACTATGTACTGCATCGCATCACCTCCTCTCGGAGGACAAAGACCGCCGACACACCGCCCATGCTATACATAATATATCATTATTCAGGAAGTCCCACAAGTAAATTCATCAAAAACTCACAATAAATCTGAAAACACCAATATAAAAAATATTTCCAAAAACACTTTACAACGAATGTAAACCGTGCTACAATGGATCTGTATCAGTGTACCCATTCAAGGAGGAGGCGGGTATTATGGCAGGGGTAAACGGTCTCGGAAGCCAGTTTAAGCAGATCAGCCAGTTGAGCCAGTTGAATTACATAAGTTCCCTGTTTTCGGGAGGCGGCTTTCAAACGCAAGGCACCTCAATGTTCCAAGCGGACTTGGGGCTGTACGGCGTCAACCGTTCTTCTACCTCCGCGCTAGCGAAGCTGCAAATCTCCGCGATCAAACAGGATGCGGGCAATTTGTCCGGCGCGGTCGCGAACCTAAATAAGCCTTCAATTTTTGACAGTCTATCCGCCGTAGGATTCGGCGGTTCGGCGGGTAAAAAGACCGGGAGCATCGGCATTGATACAATGCAGCTTGCTTCGGCGCAGGTGAATCAAGGTGTGGGCGCGACAGCGTATGAGCGACTCCCGATGAGCGGGCGGCAGAGTTTCGCCATTGAGCAGAACGGCAAAAAGACGATGTTCAGCATTGACTTGACGGCGGCGGACACGAACCGCACGGCGCAGCAAAAAATCGCCGACGCCATCAACCAAAACAAAGGGTTGGGATTCACCGCCAAGGTTGCGTATAATGATGAAACCGGGAACTCTTCCCTAACCATCTCCGGGCGGGACACCGGCGAAGAAAACGGCTTTTCCATCACCGACCAAAACGGCGGCAGCCTCGCGGCGCACTTCGGGCTGAACAACGTCGCTTCCGCGGCACAGGACGCGGTGTTTTCCGTTGACGGCGAAACCTACACCTCCGCGACCAACGAGGTGGATATCGGCGGCGGCGCGGCGGTTAAGCTCATCGAAGTCGATACGGAGACCTATGAAGTGTACCAAAACTCATCGGATGTATCTGACGCGTTGAACGATTTTGTCAAGCAGTTCAACGATTTAACGAATACCGCCGACGCTTACGGTTCAGAGAAACTCGCGGATCGCTTGAACGCCATTTACAGGGAATTCTCGACCGACCTCGCGAAGGTGGGGATCTACAGCGGCGTTGACGGTCAACTGAGAATCAACGAACAACTGGCGGAGCGTTCCGTCGCCGACGGCTCTATGGAGAAGGCGCTGGGGGTCGGCAAGAAGGAAGGTTTCCTCGATCTCGTCAGCAACGCGGCGGAAGAAGCCGACAAGAACCCGGCGAAGTTCGCGGGTCAATCCGGCGGCAACAGCAACGCTTTTAACTACAGTTCCCTGTACGACGCGTCGTTCGGCGGCGACTATAAACTGTATGCCGCGGAAATGATGGCGAGCAATATGGGGATGTTGTTTGATTATTTGATGTAAAGCAAAAACTCCGTGTTCGCCGAAGGCGAACGAGCAAAGTGCTTGCGAGCAAGCGGGCGGGTGTAAACATCCGCCCGTTTATTATGGCGAAGGGAAGGATTTTATGTATTCTGTTCCCGGCGCGGCGCGTCCGCTCTATGACGTTGCCGCTATGCGCGAAACCACGGCAAAGGCTCCCGTTTGGATACATTTCGGAGCGGGGAATATCTTTCGGGGCTATATCGCCTTTTTGCAAAACGAGCTGCTCAACCAAGGTCTTAGCGACAAGGGGATTATCGCCGCCGAAACCTTTGACACCGAAATCATTGAGCGTATCTACCGCCCGCACGACAACAACGTACTGCTTGTGACCCTGAATCCCGACGGAACGACCGAACATGCCGTTTCCGCTTCGGTTTCCGAAGCGCTGTCCGCCGTTCCCGGGACGCCGGATTATGCGCGTCTGGAGGAAGTGTTTTCCGCGCCGAGCCTGCAAATGGTCAGCTTCACAATAACGGAAAAAGGCTACCGTCCGGGGGCGGCGATGGAGATCTTGACCGCGCTGATGCTGAAGAGGTATACCTCGTGCGCCGCGCCGCTGGCGCTGGTGAGTATGGACAATTGCAGCCGGAACGGGGAACTTTTGCAAAACGCTGTTTTGCGGGAGGCGCAGAATCTCGGCAATAAGGGTTTTGAAGCATACTTGGAGCAAAAAGTTTCCTATCCGTGGAGTATGATCGATAAAATCACCCCCGCCCCCTCGGCGGATGTGGTGAAAGGTTTGCCCGGACCGACCGACTGGTCGCCGATTCAAACGGCGAAGGGTACCTTTATCGCTCCCTTTGTCAACGCCGAAGCACCGCAGTATCTGGTCATTGAGGACAGTTTCCCGAACGGCCGCCCGCCGCTGGAGAAGGCGGGGGTCTATTTCACAGACCGCGACACAGTCTGCAAAACCGAACGCATGAAGGTGACGGCCTGTCTCAATCCGCTGCACACCGCGCTTTCGGTATTCGGCTGTCTGCTTGGGATGACGAGCGTCGCCGAGTGCATGAAAGACGACGATCTGGTCGCATTGGTGCGCCGGCTGGGGTACGACGAGGGTCTGCCCGCCGTTGAGCATCCGGGGATTTTTGAGCCGCGCGCCTTTTTGGACGAAGTGGTCACAAAACGTCTCATCAACCCGTTTTTGCCCGATACGCCGCAACGGATCGTCACCGATACCAGCCAAAAAATCCCCTTCCGTTTCGGCGAAACCATCAAAACCTACGCGGAGCGTCCCGATTTGTCCGTGAGTACCCTTGTGGCGGTTCCGCTTGCGCTCGCGGGATGGGCGCGGTATCTGCTGGGGATCGACGACAACGGCAAGGAGATGCCCCTCTCCCCCGACCCGCTATTGCCGGAGCTTCAAAGCCTTTTATCCGGCGTTGCCGTAGGCGGTTCCGCGAAGTCCGAGTTTTTCACCGAAAACCGCCGGTTCGGCTGCGATCTGTACACCGCCGGTTTGGGCGAAACATGCGAGGAGATGTTTCGCGCGATGCTGACAGGTTCCGGCGCGGTGCGGAAAACGCTTCGGGACAGGCTAAAAGTACCGTGTTCGCCTTAACACGAACATAGTACTCAAGACATAGTCGTGCCGACATATGCCATTTTGCCCGGCAAGGGGGCAAAATGGCTCTGTCGGCAACCTTCGTTATGTCATTCTGAACTGCCGGGGGTTTTCTGTGAGGGCATGGAGCGGCTATCGCTATCGGGGCGTTTCTTTTTCTTCTTGGACACGGTCGCACCTCCTTCCCGTCTTGGATGTATGCGCTTATTATCACCGGAAAATTTTGTGTTTATACTGTTCTTTAGGCAAAAAGTATGTTATACTATTGTGTAACGCAAAAGAAAGGGGTTCTTATATGACCGGAGTACGCATGTCCGGCATTGTATTGCCTGTTTCTTCGCTGCCGGGACCGGGCGGCATCGGTTCGCTCGGGGCATACGCCCGCAAATGGATTGACTTTCTCGCCGCGAGCGGGCAAAGGGTATGGCAGATCCTCCCCCTCTCCCCCACCGGCTTCGGCGACTCTCCCTACCAATCCTGCTCGGCGATGGCGGGGAATCCCTATTTTATCGACTTGGACACATTGGCTGAAGAGGGGCTGCTGACACGGGAAGAGATCGAATCATGCGATTTTGGCGGCGACATAGACCATATTGACTACGGTTTGCTCTACCAAAACCGTCTCCCGCTGCTGCGCAAAGCGTTTTCACGCTCAAAACTCGAAACGGAACCGTTTCTGAAGGCAAATGAGCGTTGGCTGCCCGATTACGCGCTGTATATGGCGCTGAAAGAGTACTACCAAATGCAGCCGCTGGCTCTCTGGCCCGACAAAAACACCGTCGCGCGGGACAAAACCGCTCTGCGCAAGGCGTTTTCGGATCATGCCGATGAAGTCAGCTTCCATGTTTTTGTTCAATATCTGTTCTGCCGGCAGTGGCGCAGCCTGAAACACTACGCCAACAAACGCGGAATCAAGATCATGGGCGATCTGCCCATCTATGTTGCCGAAGACAGCGCCGAGGTTTGGACGCACCCGGAACTGTTTCAGCTCAAAGCGCCCGCGAAACCGGCCAAAATCGCCGGGGTGCCGCCCGATTTCTATTCCGCGACCGGTCAGCTTTGGGGAAATCCGCTCTATAATTGGGAGGCGCATGAGAAAACGGGCTACAAGTGGTGGCTCAGCCGTATTGAACACGCCCGCTCTTTTTACGATATCATCCGTATCGACCACTTCCGCGGCTTCTACAACTTCTGGTCGGTTCCGGCAGGCGCGAAATCGGCGGCTTCGGGACGCTGGGTAAAAGGACCGGGATTACCGCTTGTGGAGAAGTTAAAGCGTTCGCTGCCGCCGGGAAGCCTTGTGGCGGAGGATTTGGGCGACTTGGGTGGCCATGTGCGCTCCTTCTTCCGCGAGACCGGCTTGCCCGGCATGAAGGTGCTGGTGTACGCGTTCGACCCGGACGGCGACTCCGATTACCTGCCCCATAACGTCCCAAAGAATAGCATATCCTATACCTCGACCCATGACTCCCCCACCTTTACAGACTGGCTGAGCGGCGAAGCGACCGAACGGGAGCGTGAGTTCGCGGCGCGTTATCTGCGCCTGCGGGAGGACGAGGGGATTCACTGGGGCGCGGTCAGGACGGTTTGGGGAAGCCCCTCCCGTTTGGCGATGGCTCCTTTCCAAGACATTTTGGGGTTGGGCGCGGACGCCCGAATCAACACCCCGGCAACCCTCGGTGGCGGTAACTGGCGCTGGCGCGTGCGGGAAGACGCGTTGAACGCCGACGTCGCGGCGCGGCTTTTGGAGGTTACGCAAACATACAGACGGTATACACCGGAAATAACTACGAAGTGAGGACGCTATAGCATGGTTTCCGCGATCCGCTCGATGGGGCTGCTCGGTCTCAATGGTTTTGTCGTTTCGGTAGAATGCTTTTTATCACAGGGTATGCCCGCCTTTGAGGTAGTTGGGCTGCCCGACGCCGCCGTGCGCGAATCGCGGGAACGGGTGAGAGCCGCAATGAAGAACTGCGGCTATGAGTTTCCCGTGCGTCGCATCGTCGTTAACCTCGCCCCAGCGGATACGCGGAAGGAAGGGCCGGTATACGACCTGCCGATCTTTTTGGGGCTGATGGCGGCAAACGGGGATCTGTCGCTGCCGCCCGACGCCGCCTTTATCGGGGAGCTGTCGCTGGAGGGGCAAACGCGCCCGGTGACTGGGATGCTCCCGATGGCGCTGGCGGCGAAGGCTTCCGGCATTCGTCAGATTTTCGTCCCCGAAGCCAACGCGCGGGAAACATCGCTGGTGGCGGGTATGGATGTGTACCCCGTGCGGCATGTGCGCGAATTACTGGAGCATCTGTCCGGCGACGCGCCGATTGCCAAAGCGCCGCCTTACCAAAGCGAGACGGTTTTGTCCGGCGGTCCCGATTTCGCCGACGTGCGCGGTCAAGGGAATGTCAAGCGGGCGTTGGAAGTCGCCGCCGCGGGCGGACACAACGTTCTGATGATCGGTCCCCCGGGCGCGGGTAAGTCCATGCTTGCCCGGCGTTTGCCGTCGATCCTGCCGGAACTGACCGACGCCGAAGCACTGGAAAGCACCGGCATTCATTCGGTGGCGGGACTAACCAGCCGTGAGGAACCGCTGCTGCAGTTCCGACCCTTTCGTTCCCCGCACCACACCGTTTCCGCGCCCGCGCTGGTGGGCGGCGGACGGATTCCCCGTCCGGGCGAGATGAGCTTGGCGCACAACGGCGTGCTCTTCCTTGACGAACTGCCCGAGTTTCAGCGCGACGCGCTGGAATCGCTGCGTCAGCCGATGGAGGACGCGCAGGTGACGATCTCCCGTGTCGGGGGGACGGTCACATACCCCGCGCGGTTCATGCTGCTCTGTGCCATGAACCCCTGCCGCTGCGGCTGGTACGGTCACCCGTCGGGGCGGTGCCGCTGTTCGGAGGAGTCGGTCAGAGCGTATTACGGGCGGGTGTCGGGACCCGTGCTCGATAGGATGGACATTGTTATCGAAGTNNCCCCGCCGTATCCTATGAAGAGCTGTCGGGGAAGGGACAGGGGGAAAGCTCGGAGGCGGTGCGCGAACGGGTCTGCGCCGCGAGAGCAAGACAGCGGGCGCGTTTCGGCGGTACCGGATCCCCTTCCGCGCACCTCACGCAGGATCAGATGCGCGAAGTCTGCGCGCTCGACGAAGCGGGCGACAAACTAATGAAAGGCGCGTTCGAGCGGCTGGGGCTGACCGCGCGCGCGTACACCCGCGTTTTGAAGGTGGCGCGTACGATCGCCGACCTTGCCGGAAGCGAAATCATCGCCCCGGCGCATTTGGCCGAAGCGCTGCAATACAGGCAAATGACGGTAATCTCGTAGGGGATGCTTTATAAGGAGACTACATGACATATTCAGAGGACTTTGACTATAACAAGCCGTTTTCGCCCAAGATATGGGCAAAGATGGGGCCGTTCATCAAACCGCATCGGCGGCATATCCTGTCGGTCGCCGGATTCATGCTGATGGTGGCGCTGATCGATGTCTTTATCCCGCTGCTTTCGGCGTATATCATCGACAACTTCATCCGCCCCCGAGTCTCAGACGGGATGTGGCCGTTTATCCTGCTATCCTGCGGGATGGCGCTGACGCAGGCGTTCGGCGTGTTCCTCTTCGTCCGCGCCGGGACGATCATCGAGGTGCGCATCAGCGAGGCGCTGCGCGGCGCGGTGTTCGGCCATTTGCAAAAGCTCTCCTTTTCCTATTACAACGTGACGCCGGTGGGTTACATGATGGCGCGCGCGATGAGTGACACCAGCCGGATCGGAGAGATCGTGGTTTGGGGGTTGGTCGACTCTAGTTGGTCACTGCTTTACGCAATCGGCGTTTTCATCTCCATGTTCCTCCTCAACTGGCGGCTCGCGCTGATTGTGCTTTGCACCGTGCCGCCGCTGGTAATCGCGACGTGGTTCTTCCAAAGCCGCATCCTGCGCCGCAACCGCGTGGTGCGAAAAATCAACTCGCAGATGACCGGCGCGATGAACGAAGGGATTACCGGCGCGCGCACCACCAAGACGCTGGTTATCGAGGAGCAGAACAACACCGAGTTCCGCGCCGTTACCGGCGACCTAAAGCGGAACGCTTCCCGGATCGCGCTGATGCGCGGCGTATTCGGACCGCTTATCATGTTCATCGGCGCGCTCGCCGCCGCTTTCGTACTGGCGCGAGGCGGAAGCTGGCTGCTTGACGAGTCGTTTACCGCGTTCGGGCTGACGATCGGTACGCTCTCGGCGTTTTTGAGCTACACCACCAGTATCTTTGAGCCGATTTCGCAAATTGCCCACACCATATCGGAGTTTGTCGCGACGCAGGTTAACATCGAGCGGGTAACGGGGCTTTTGGAGCGAGAGCCGAACATCACCGACACGCCCGAAGTCATTGAAAAATACGGCGACAGCTTCCAACCCAAGCGGGAGAATTGGGAGGCGATCGCAGGCGACATCGAGTTCCGCGACGTCACCTTCCGCTACCCCGACGGCACCGAGAACGTCTTGGAGCATTTTTCCCTCACCATTCCGGCGGGAACCTACGTAGCCATTGTCGGCGAGACGGGCGCGGGTAAATCGACGCTTGTAAACCTTGTCTGCCGCTTCTTCGAGCCGACCGAAGGCGCTGTGCTGATCGACGGCAAGGACAGCCGTGAGCGGAGCCAGCTTTGGCTGCACAGCTCGATCGGGTATGTGCTGCAAAGCCCGCACCTCTTTTCCGGCACGGTGCGCGAAAACATCCGCTACGGACGGCTTGACGCAACCGACGAAGAGGTTGAAATAGCCGCCAAATTGGTATCCGCCGACAAGGTGATCGTAAAACTGGAGAACGGAATGGATTCCGATGTCGGTGAGGGCGGCGACCGCCTTTCCACCGGCGAAAAGCAGCTNNTTGCCCGCGCCGTTCTCGCCGATCCGCGTATCTTCGTCCTCGACGAGGCGACCTCCAGCGTCGATACCGAGACCGAGATCCTGATTCAAAGAGCCGTCGCGCATCTCCTGAAAGGGCGTACCAGCTTCGTCATCGCCCACCGTCTCTCCACAATCCGTACCGCCGACATTATCTTGGTAGTGCGGAACGGAAAAATCATCGAGCGGGGGAC
>DBDP01000034.1 GCA_002293625.1 Clostridiales bacterium UBA929
GGTGCCGCCGCTTACCAAGTCGAAGCCGTGCTTCAGAAGCCCTTCGGCCAGGGCTTTTGCGTTGTTGAGCACCTGCTGCTGGTACGTTTTGAACTCCGGCTTCAGCGCCTCGCCGAACGCGACGGCTTTCGCCGCGATGATGTGCATCAGCGGACCGCCCTGCACGCCGGGGAACACTGCTTTGTCAAAGAGTTTCGCGTTGTCCTCGCCGTTGCACAAGATCAAGCCGCCGCGCGGACCGCGCAGGGTTTTGTGCGTGGTGGAAGTCACAACGTCGGCGTGCCGCATCGGCGACGGGTGCAACCCGGTGGCGACCAGCCCCGCGATATGCGCCATATCCACCATCAGCTTGGCTCCAACCTCTTTCGCGATTGAGGCGAACGCATCAAAGTCTATGATCCGCGCATACGCCGACGCGCCAGCGATAATCATCTTGGGGTTATGCTCCTTCGCGAGACGGCGGACTTCGTCATAGTCGATCCGCTCGTCCGCGCCCAGTCCGTACGGCACGATGTTGTAATATAAACCCGAAAGGTTTACCGGGCTTCCGTGGGACAGATGGCCGCCGTGGGCGAGGTTCATGCCCAGCACCGTGTCGCCCGGCTTTAGATACGCGAGATAGACCGCCGTGTTCGCCTGCGCGCCGGAATGCGGCTGCACGTTGGCGTGCTCCGCGCCGAACAGCGCTTTCGCGCGGTCGCGGGCAAGGTTCTCGGCAATATCCACTTTTTCGCAGCCGCCGTAATACCGTTTTCCGGGATACCCCTCGGCGTATTTGTTGGTCAGCACCGAACCCATCGCCGCGATGACGGCGGGGGACGCCGCGTTCTCCGACGCGATCAGCTCCAAACCGTCCCGCTCACGCTCGTATTCGGCGAATAACGCGGCTCCGATCTCCGGGTCTGCGGTTTTGACAAAATCCATGATTTGTGTTAGCATGAAGGTCATCCTTTCTATTATCAACATACCCATTTTGCATTATCAAGTATTATCATATCATACGGAGGTGTGCTTGTGCAAGCCTTGATTGCGGCGTTGAAGGAGCTTTACCCGGACGCGGTCTGTACGCTGGAGTATGCCTCCGATTATCAGCTCCTGTTCAATACGCGCCTCGCGGCGCAATGCACCGACGCGCGTGTAAACATCGTCAAGGATGTGCTGTATGCCCGTTACCCATCACTGGAAGCTATCGCGGATGCGGATCTGTCCGAGATGGAGGAAATTGTCAAACCCTGCGGGTTTTACCGCCACAAAGCGCAAAACCTGATTGAGGGTGCGCGAATCATCCTTGACGACTATAGCGGCAAGGTTCCAAACACGATGGAAGCGTTGTTAAAAATCCCCGGCGTGGGGCGCAAAACCGCGAATCTCATTCTCGGTGAGCTGTTCGGTCAGCCCGCCGTCGTGACCGATACCCATTGCATCCGGCTCTCAAACCGTCTGGGGTTGTGCCGCACCGCCGATCCTGTTAAAGTGGAAACAGCGCTGCGGGAGTTGCTTCCCCCGGCGGAGCAGCTCGGCTTTTGCCACCGCTTGGTGGCGCACGGACGCGCCGTATGCCGCGCCCGCTCTCCCGCCTGCGGTGAATGCGGCATCAGCGGTCTGTGTCCGTCGTTCCCTTCGTCTCCGTAGGGACAACCGCCCTCGGTCGTCCGTCCCGTTGTCCTGTGATCTGCGGACGGTCGGGGGCGACCGTCCCAACAGGGATGGCGGGGGATGTATACGGACGCGCAATGCGCACCCCTACGCGAGCGCCTGCTCGATATCCTCCAAAATGTCCTCCACATGTTCAAGTCCCACGGAAAAGCGTACCGTGCCGAGATTGACGCCTGCGGCGAGGAGCTGTTCGTCGGTCAGTTGGCGGTGGGTGGAACTGGCCGGGTGCTGGACGCAGGTGCGGATGTCGGCGACGTGGACTTGGTTGCTCGCGAGTTTCAGCGCGTTCATGAAACGGAGCGCGCCCTCGCGCCCGCCTTTAACGATGACCGTTACGACGCCGCTCGTGCCTTTGAGGTATTTTTGAGCGAGGGCGTAGTTTTTATCTTCGGGCAGTCCCGGGTAGGTGACGGATTCGATCTTGGATGAACTTTGAAAATACTTCGCCACACGCAGCGCGCTTTGACAGTACCGCTCCATCCGCAGCGCCAGCGTTTCCAAGCCCAGATTGAGCAGGAACGCCGAATGCGCGGAGGGGTAAGCGCCGAAATCGCGCATCAGCTGCATCCTCGCTTTGAGGATGTACGCCATTTTGCCGTACGTTTCGGTGTATGTGATGCCGTGATAGGTCGGATCGGGCGCTGTGAGGCCGGGGAAATCGCCGCCGTGCCAGTCAAAGTTGCCGCTGTCCACGATGACGCCGCCGACTTGCAGCGCGTGGCCGTCCATATATTTCGACGTCGAATGGACGACGATGTCCGCGCCGTACTGAATCGGCTTGCAAAGAACGGGTGTGGGGAAGGTATTGTCAACAATCAGCGGCACCCGGTGGGCGTGCGCCAACTCGGCGAACTTTTCAATATCCAGTACCGTCAGCGCGGGGTTCGCCAGAGTCTCTCCGAAAACGGCTTTGGTGTTCGGCTTGAACGTCGCGTTCAGCGTGTCACTGTTCGCTCCGGCGTCAACGAATATGCACTCGACCCCGAGTTTTTGCAACGTACTTGCGAATAAATTGACGGTGCCGCCATAAATGGCGGAGGAGCAGAGAAAACTGTCGCCCGCGCCGCATAGATTAAGGATGGAGAGCAGCGACGCCATCTGCCCCGACGAGGTACACATCGCGCCGATGCCGCCCTCCAGCGCGGCGATCTTGTCCTCGACCGCCATAACGGTGGGGTTCTCAAAACGGGAATAGATCAGGCTTTTGGACGGGTCGTCAAAGACCTCGCCGATCTCCTCAGCCGAATCGTAGCGGTAGGTGGTGNNTCTTCGGGGTATACCCCGCGTGCAAGCATTTGGTTTCGTCTCTCATTGTATCCTCCTATGTGTCGATTTGCCGTACAAATGACATTGGTTGCTTTAGCCGCATTATAACAGACGCCTTTGAACTTGTAAATCGTTTTTCGCGCTACGGTACAAGCCAATCCGCATTTTCCGCCGTGAGGGGAACTGAAGTGTCAAGACCGAAATAGCTGTACAGAGGCTGGCCGTCTATCCAAAGGGTCATAGATTCGATCCCTTCCTGCGCGGTAACGGAACGGAATAAACAAGATAAGGCCAAGGGTGCGGAAATCCCCTCCCTAAGCGTTAAAAACTCTTTTGAGAGGTTGACGGTACAGTCGGTCCCATTGACAGCTACGGGGGAGAGCAGTTTAGTCCCTTCGGTGAATACGGGGCGCAGACTGGAAGATTGAGGGCCCGCGATCAACGCTTCAAGGATATAATTCAGATACCAGTCCACCGTATCGGTTTCCCGTACGACAAGGGTTCGGGTTTCGGAAGCGGTACGGGAGCCTTCGGAATCGGAGAAATACAACGTGACATTCTGCTCGGTATCGGCGAGGACAAGCGATCCGAGGATAAAGTCGTCTGCGCGGAAAAGCAGTTCCTGCCCTCCGGTTGTCAGACTTNNTTACCGCCTCGACGCCGTCGACACCGGTCATCGTCAGGACGATGCAGGCGCGAGCCAGTGTAAGGGGCAGACCCGAAATCTCGGAGGCTTCTTCGGAAAGCGTGACGTGAATCACACCGTCTTTCACATATGCCTCCTCCGCCGTCACGCCGGTAGGGAAGGGCGACCGCGAAAACAGTTCACGGAGTGCAAATTCCCATAAAATAGCGTCCTCCGGGCAGGTCAAGAAGTTTTCCTGAAGAGGGGAGCGATTATCCGTTCCGCTGAGGGT
>DBDP01000022.1 GCA_002293625.1 Clostridiales bacterium UBA929
CGACTTGCCTTCCTCCGTGGACATTACCGACCGAAGCAGGGACGAGAGCGCCGCCGTGTCGCCTTCCGCCGCCTTGGCTGCCGCGTCCTTCATTGCGCCGCCGCCCGGTCCGTTCAGCTGTGCGAGAAGAGCGCGTCCGTCCGGGCTGTCCATAATGCCGGATATTTGGTTGACATCATACCCTTTGGCTTTCGCCGCACCCAGCAAATCTTTGGTCACATCGTTTACGTCCTTTGACATTCCAACCGCCTCCCTTAAGGTCAGTATATGCCGCGTATGGCCTGCCGTACCCCTAATAAACGTGTTCGGCAAATACCGCCAATACAAGATAAACTAAAAAGGTAAAAAAAGGACAGGGGCAATATTTAACGATCTTCGGGTATAAAAATTAGGCAACCCTTTATATACATCGCGTTTTCTGCCCCACCGCTGTTTTTCGGTCGTTTCCCTGTAAAAAAACTTGTCCCGCGGGCGATTTTATGATATACTGAATGGGCATGTTGAAAATCGCCCGCTACGGCTTGCGACACCGCGGCATAGCCGCCTGCTCGCAAGCGCTTCGCTCGTTCGCCGTGTGGCGAACACGCAATTTTCAACACTTCGTTAACAGACGAACGTTTAGATGGGTGGAATTGGGAGATGACAACGGATTTAATGGAGAGCATCCGGGAGGAGCTTTGCCGGGACATGCCCCGCGCGGTGGTGTCGGCGTGGTTTTCCGATGCTTCCGTCGTGTCGGCGGACGGGCAGGTTCTGACCCTTTGTTCTCCGATTCAATACAAGCGCGAAATGATACTGAACCGTTACTTGCAAATGCTTTCCGAGGCTGCCGTCGCCGTGACCGGGATGCCCTGCGAGGTACGCCTGGTCAGCGGGGACGAGCCGGTTGAGCCGGAGCCGGCGGCTGACGAACAGCCGGACAGCGAATGGCGGGGACGCCGCGACTTCGCGTTCGAGAATTTTATCGTGGGCGAGAGCAACAAATACGCCTATTCGGCGTCGCTCGCGGTGGCCGAATCGCCGGGTTCCGCGATCCATAACCCTTTGTTCCTGTATGGCGGTTCGGGTCTCGGCAAGACGCATTTGCTGCTCGCGATTCATAACCGTATCCGCAAAAGCCGCCCGGATTTCCGCATTTTGGTTTTTTCCGCGGAGCAGTTTACCAACGATCTCGTCATCGCGCTGCAAAGCAAGCAAATGATCGGCTTCCGCGACCGTTACCGCAGCGCCGACCTGCTGCTGGTGGACGATATCCAGTTTATCGCGGGGCGCGATTTCTCTCAAGAAGAGTTTTTCCATACCTTCAACGCCCTCTTCGACGAAAACAAGCAAATCGTTTTGACCTCCGACCGCCCGCCGAGAGACCTGCAAAAGCTGGAGGAGCGTCTGCGCACCCGCTTTGAGGGCGGCCTGATCATCGACATCAACCCGCCCGACTTCGAGACGCGGGTGGCGATCGTGCGGAGCAAGGCGCTCTCGCTCGGCATGATGCTGCCGGGCGACGTGGAGAACTACCTCGCCGAGACGATTACCAGCAACGTACGCCAGTTGGAGGGTGCCGTGAAGAAGCTGATGGCTTCCCGCGATATGATGCGTATCAATATTGATCTCAAGGCGGCGCAGGAGGCCGTGGCCGGAATGATCCGCGAAAATCCGGGTCTGAACCCCACGCCGCAGCTGATTCTTCGCGCCGTATGCGACTTTTACCACCTCGACGAGCGTCAGATCACCGGCAAGGGGCGTCAGGCGCACCTCGTAACGGCGCGTCAGACAGCGATGTACTTATTCCGCGACATGACAAATCTCTCGCTGGAGCAAATCGGCGACCGCCATTTTTCCCGCGACCACTCTACCGTCATGCACTCCGTGCAGCGCGTGGAGGAGCGCCGCCGGGAAGACCCGGCGTATGACGGCGAGGTTAAGACGATTATCGAGAACATTCGGGGGGTGTAACTTCCTCGAAAAACTGCGGTTTTTCTCGGTTTGGAACGGGGAAGCTGCTTCGGCGGAATAAATCCGCCTATGCAGCGATTGATATACGGGGGTTTTTAATATGCAAGTATTAATGCATTGTATATGCCGGCAGGATCTGTTGAACGCGGCGCTGGGGCACGCGGCGCGCGCCGTATCGTCCCGCGCCACTGCCGATATGCTGAAAGGCATTCTGCTGGAATGCAAAGGCGGCGAACTGACCGTCACCGGCAATGACTTGGAACTGGGTATTGTGGCCGTCGTTCCGGCAGAGGTTCTGACGCCGGGTTCCGCTGTGCTGGACGCGCGTATAATCTGTGATATCGTGCGCCGCGCGCCGGACGGCGATATAACGCTGTGGGTCAACGAACGGTATATGACGCATATCGAATGCGGCGCGAGCGTGTTTGACGTGACCGCGCTTCCCGCCGAAAACTATCCCGTTTTGCCGGAGGTGACCGGCCTGCGTTCGCTCACCGTTTCGCAGGCGGAGCTAAAGAAGCTGTTGAACATGACCTTATTCTCAGTCTCCGACGCCGAGACGAAGCACATCCATACCGGCATACTGTTCGACGCCGAACCGGAAGCCCTCACTTTGGTTGCGCTGGATGGCCACCGTCTGGCGCTCAGCCGCGCATCTAAGGGCAGCGAGGAAGCGTTTTCCGCCGTATTGCCCGCCGTCAGCTTGCGGGAATTGGAACGGATGCTCACAGGCGATGAAGAAGCAATGGCCGTGATGCACATCGGCGCGAGGCACATGCTTGCCGAACTCGACGGACTGACGTTGGTTACCCGCGTTATGGACGGCGATTTTTTCAAATACAAAACCGGTATCCCAAAGGAAAACAGCTTTTCCGCTATGTTGGAAATCAAACCCGTAATCCAAGCGCTGGAGCGCGTGGGTCTGCTGATTACCGAAAAACTTAAAAATCCGGTGCGGCTCCTGTTCACCGAAGGGAAGCTGACGGTCAATTGCCAGACGGCACTGGGGCGCGCCCAAGACGACATCGACTGTGAGTGCGAAGGCGAGCTTGAGATCGGCTTCAACCACCGTTATCTGCTGGACGCGTTGCGGCACATGGAAGGAGAGCGTTTTCGCTTTGAAACGGGCGGAGCGGTGTCCCCCTGCCTTTTGAAACCGGAATCGGATGAGGACACGCTCTTCATGGTGCTGCCTGTCCGGCTGTCTGCAACCCTGTGACCCTTCTCTCCGTTACCCTCAAGAATTTCCGAAGCTATACAGAGGCGGCGTTTTCTTTCTCCGGCGGCGTCAATGTTATATCGGGTGCCAACGGCACGGGAAAGACAAACCTGCTTGAAGCGATATATTTCCTCGCAACCAGCAAAAGCGTCCGCGCGGCGCGAGACGCCGACCTGCTGAGGTTTGGTTATCCCGAAGCAGAGATAAACGCCTCTTTGCTCTCCGGCGGGCGGGAACAGACGATGTCGGTGCGGTTGCGGCACGGAGCGCGACGCATTTTTTGCCAAAACGGTGCACCCCTCTCCTCTCCGCGAGAATTGATGGGACTTCTGCCTGCCGTGTTTTTTGAACCGGGTGATCTGTCGTTGTTACAGGGCGGTGCGGCCGGACGGCGGGCGTTTATCGATACCGCTCTCTGCCAGATGAAACCGCGTTATCTTGAAACCCTGCGGCGTTACCGCAAGCTGCTGGAGTCCAAAACAAAGCTGTTGGGTCTGTGTACGGCGCAGCCCGCGTATTTAGACGCACTGCCGGAATACAACCGCTCCCTTGCCGAGACCGGCGCGGCGCTTGC
>DBDP01000079.1 GCA_002293625.1 Clostridiales bacterium UBA929
CGCCGGAGGCGGGGGCGCGGGTGTGGGACACCTGCGCCGCACCGGGCGGCAAGACGTTGATGTCGGCGTTCGCCATGCAAAACAAAGGGCGCATCCTCGCGACCGACAAGGCGGAGAAACTGCCGCTGATCAGCGAATCGCTGGCTCGCTGCAAAGTATACAATACCGAGGTGCGGCAAGCCGACGCTTCGGCGTATACGCCCGACGGGCAGTTTGACGCGGTACTGTGTGACGTGCCATGCTCCGGTTTCGGCGTACTGCGCAAAAAGCCCGACATACGCTACAGGACGGAAACGGGTCACTTTCCCCCGCTGCAGCTCGGAATCCTGCGAAACGCGGCGCGGGCGGTTCGGGACGGCGGAAGATTGGTATACTGTACCTGCACGTTGCTGCCGGAAGAGAACGAGGGTGTTATAAACGCGTTTCTCTCGGAAAACGGCGCGTTTCGGGCGGAGGACATGACGACGCTTTGGCCCCACCGGGGCGATACGGATGGGTTCTATTTATGTATAATGAAAAAATAAACATCCTCTCGCTGCTGCCGGAGGAGATTGAAGCGGAACCGGCTTATCGGCGCGGGCAGATATTCGCGTGGCTCGGCAAGCGCGCCGCGCGAAGTTTTGAGGCGATGACCGACCTTCCGAAGACCCTGCGTGACAACCTTGCGGAACGGTATCGTCTGGATGTGCCGGAGGAGGTTACGCGCTGCGTCTCCACCGACGGCACGGAGAAGATTCTGTGGTCGTTTTCGGACGGGGAGCGGATTGAGACGGCACTGATGCGTTACCGGCACGGCACATCGGTCTGCGTCTCCACACAGGCGGGCTGCCGCCAAGGATGCGCGTTCTGCGCGTCCGGCTCGCACGGGCTGAGCCGGAACCTGTCCGCGGGGGAGATTTTGGCGCAGTGTTTATATTGCGGGGAAGACGTGAATCATGTGGTCATGATGGGAACGGGCGAACCGCTGGACAATTTCGACGAATCCGTTCGCTTCCTGAAACTAATCAGCCATCCCGAAGGGCGCGGCTTGAGCCTGCGGAACATATCGCTCTCGACCTGCGGAGACGCGGAGGGGATCGAAAAACTCGCGGCGTTGAAGCTGCCGGTGACGCTCTCTGTGTCCCTTCACGCGCCGGATGACGAGACGCGGAGCCGCCTTATGCCGATCAACCGAAGGTTCCCGATTCAGCCTCTTTTGAAGGCTTGCAAGAAATATTTTGAAAATACGGGTCGACGAATCTCATATGAGTATGTTATAATAGACCGTCTGAACGATTCCCCCGCGCATGCGCGGCGACTCGCCGCCCTGCTGGGGAAGCACCCGGCGCATGTGAACCTGATACCCTACAACCCCGTGCCGGGGAAACCGTTCGGCGCGCCGAAGAAGGAAACGGTGCTTCGTTTCGCGCGTGAACTCGGCAGCATACCCGCGACGGTGCGAAGAACGCTCGGAACAGATATAAACGCCGCGTGCGGCCAAATGAGGAGCGGCAGAACATGATCGCTTGGGCACTAACCGACAAGGGCAAAGCAAGACGGGAGAATCAGGATTCCTTCCATCTTGAGATTTCCCATGCCGTNNAATCAGGCGATATGCGTTGTATGCGACGGCATGGGCGGCGCGAAATCCGGCAATGTGGCGTCCCAAATGGCGGCGGACGTGTTCATGGATGAAATGCGCCTGCAAGCGAAGCCCGGGATGAGTCCCAAAGCAATCCGAACCGCGATGGCGTCGTCGGTCGCGGCGTCCAACAGGCGAGTTTACGAAAAAGCGCAATCGGGTTCTGATTTCTATGGTATGGGAACAACGCTCGTCGGGGCGGCGGTATCGCGCAACGGCGCGTTAATCATCAATGTGGGCGACAGCCGCGCGTATCTGGCGGACGAGCAGGGGATAACGCAGATTACCCGCGACCATTCGCTGGTGGAGGATCTGATCGCGAAGGGTGAGTTGACCCGCGAGGAGGCTAAAATCCATCCGAGCAAGAACCTCATTACCCGCGCGCTCGGAACCGAAGCCGCCGTCATCCCCGACCTGTTTTCGGTCGAGTTGAAAGAGGGCGACTTCCTGCTGCTCTGCACGGATGGGTTGAGCAATATGGTGGAAGATCAGGAGATTCTCTTTGAGATTCTGCACGGCGGCGATCCTTCGAATTGCTGCGAGCGGCTGATAAATCTGGCGAACGAGCGCGGCGGACCGGATAACATAACGATTGCTTTGATACGGATTTAGCAAGCGTTAACGGAGGACTGTATGGATAAGTATATTGGGAAGATGCTGGATAACCGGTATGAGATCCTTGAAATCATGGGGATCGGCGGGATGGCGTATGTGTATAAAGCGCGCTGTCATCTGCTCAACCGGTTGGTAGCCGTCAAGATTCTCAAGGAGGAGTTCGCGAGCGACGACGATTTTCGCCGGCGCTTTCATGCGGAAAGCCAGGCCGTAGCCATGCTGGGGCATCCCAACATCGTCGCGGTATACGATGTGTCCCGAACCTCCGAGCTGGAATACATCGTCATGGAGCTGATTGACGGCATTACCCTCAAGCAGTACATGCAAAAGAAGGGGCTGCTGAGCTGGCGCGAGGCGCTCCATTTCGTCATTCAAATCGTCAAGGCGCTCTCCCACGCCCACAGCCGCGGCATCATCCACCGCGATATCAAACCGCACAACATCATGATTCTGCGGGACGGCAGTGTCAAGGTTGCCGACTTCGGAATCGCCCGCTTCGCCTCCAAGCAAAACACCCTGACGCAGGAGGCGCTGGGTTCGGTACACTATATCTCGCCGGAACAGGCGCGGGGCAGCCACATAGACGCGCGGAGCGACCTCTACTCGGTCGGCGTGGTGCTTTATGAGATGTTAACCGAGCGGCTGCCGTTTGAGGGCGATTCGCCGGTTTCTGTGGCGCTGCAGCATATCAACTCGCTGCCGCTCACGCCGCGCGAAGTGAATCCCGAGATTCCCGAAGCGCTGGAGATGATTATCATCAAGGCGATGGCACCCAAGCTCACGCAGCGTTACGCCTCCGCCGAAGACATGCTGCGCGACTTGGAGGAGTTTCGCAAGAACCCGGCTATTTCCTTTGAGTATGACGTCAGCGAACTGAAGACGCCGAGCGACGGGCAGACGGACGAGCCGACACGGTCATTGCCGGGCGGCGGCGCGCGCTCAACGGGTGTCAAGCTGGATCCGAAGCGCGAGGAAGAGGAACGTAAGCGGATCCGTAAAGAGATGATCGCCGAGGAAAACCACAAAACGCGCAAAGCAAGCAATCTGATAGCGATGCTGTGTGCCGTTTTGGGTGTATTGGGTTTGGTTGCCGTGTTGGGGTTCGTAATCGTCAATCTGGTGGGCGACGCCATCACGGACGATAACGCGAGCGAGATTGAAATACCGAATTTTCAAGGCAAAGACTACACAACTGAATTCGCCGAAAGTTTGCTTTCGGATGAATACAACGCGTTCTCTTTCAGTTTCAACTGGGAAAACAACGATGTGTACGAGATCAATAAAATTATCGATCAAGATCCGAAGCCGGGAATGCTGGGCAGAGACGGAGACGAAAAGATAAAGATAACGCTTACCATCAGCAGCGGGCGCGAGATGATTACACTGGAAAACTTAGTCGGTATGGATGAACACGCGGCGCAGATTTGGCTTGAGAACAACAATCTGCGGGTGCGGAAAGAGCAGGTTAAAAACGACGACGTTCCGCGCGGTTCGGTCATCAGCATGCAACCGGCGGCGTTCGAGCAGGTATTCCGCGATACCGAGGTTCTCCTCTTCATCAGCTTAGGTGAGGATATTATTCAGGTTGCGATGCCCGACTTGCTTACCCTTCCTACGTATGAAAACCAAGCCAGAGAGACGCTGGCATACTATAATCTGATCCCGAATTTTATCGTCGTACCCAGTGAAGAGCCGGCGGGTCTGGTTCTCCGGCAGAGCGTACCCGCCGGGGAACTGCTCCCCGAAGGCAGCGAGATTGACATCGAGATCAGCGAAGGACCGCCGGAATTGCCGTCGCCGTCGCCCGATGAACCCTCGCCGTCATCCGATGAACCGTCCCCATCCGAAGTTACCCCCAGCCCAAGCGCTGACGGGGGTGACCCCGTAACGCCGCCACCGGATGAGACGCCGTCTCCGAAACCTCCTGATATTCAAGCCTCCACCATAACAAGAGACATTAGTTTGCCGCCGGACGCTATGGGTACGGTGCATGTGCAAATCTATCAAAACGATGTGTTGATTTTTGATCAAATCTGCAACGTGGGGGATCCGAATCCGTCCGTCACCATTACAGGGTATCCCGATGACATCATCAAGGTGCTGTTTGACGGAGAAGAGTACTATACAAATAAATTTGAAGACCTTCTCTGATATGACAGGCCGGATTATCTGCTCGGTCAGCGGATTTTATACAGTCGACATTGGCGCGGAGACGGTCCTCTGTCACGCGCGGGGTATATTCCGTAAGCGGGGCATCGCTCCGCTTACGGGCGATTTTGTGACCATTGTGCGAAATGCTGACGGATCGGGTTCCATCACCGAGGTGTCGGAACGAAAAAACGAACTGGTACGTCCGCCGGTCTGCAATATCGATACGCTGCTGATTCTTATTTCGGAGGCGACACCGCGAACCGATCCGTTTGTGATTGACAAAATGGCGGCAATGGCTGCTTGGCGCGGAGTCGAAGTGGTTTTATTCCTCAATAAGTGTGACCTCGCGCCGGGAGAGCTGTATTGGGATATATACCGGCAGACGGGTTTCCCGGTGCTGCGGGGCAGCGCGTTGACCGGCGATGGGGTCGAAGCCCTGTGGCCGTTGATTTCGGGGAAATGTATCGCGCTGGCTGGGAACTCCGGCGTGGGGAAATCCGAACTGATGGGAGCGCTGGACGGAAGCAGAACATATAAAACCGGCGAGGTGAGCGAGCGGCTTGGGCGGGGTCGGCACACAACACGCCATGTGGAGCTTGCGCGGCTGCCGAACGGCGTTTTGGCAGCCGACACCCCGGGATTCGCCGCGCTGGATACTCTTGAGACGATTCCTCCCGTTGAATTGGGATCATGCTTCCCGGAGTTTCGCCCGTATCTGTCAGAATGCCGCTTTGCGGGGTGCCTGCACGGGGAAGGGCAAAAAGACTGCGCGGTGCGAAATGCCGTGGAAGCGGGGAGCATCGGCGCGTCACGGTATGCAAGCTACTTGCGTCTGCTTACGGAATCGATGTGAGACAGGCACACACATTTTATTTATTGAAAATTACCGAATGAAACTGGGCGCTTTTTGACGGAAACCTCTCAAACACGAACCATTTTTTGATGAAGCCGTATACTGTGGTATACGGCTTTTTTTGCTGAGACGGAGGGGAGGCGGCGGGAATCGGGAACAAGGGGCGTAATCGGTGGTGGCACAAAAGACCCCGCCGCATCAGACCGACCTTTCTGCTGGGTGCCGTTGCGGCGTGTCTCTTTCTCGCGATTATCTTTCCGTATGGGTTCATCATGATGATGGTCGGTGTGATGCTGGCGCTTTTGGGACTCTACTTTTTCTGCAACTGGAGATAAAAGAAGTGTTGAGAATTGCGTGTTCGCCGAAGGCGAACGAGCGCAGCGCTTGCGAGCAGGCGCCTCTGGCGCGGTGTCGCAAGCCGGAGCGGGCAATTATCAACATGCCAAGAAAGAAGTGTTGAGAATTGCGTGTTCGCCGAAGGCGAACAGCGATGTAGGGTGCGCCGCCCTCGGCGCACCGCCGGATCTTTACCCCATGTGAAAGGAGGCGGCCGCGATGAAGATTATGGTTTGGAATTCCCCGAGATTTCTTAGAGGCTTACTGCGGGGACTGTTCGGCATTCGCAAAGAGAAAGACTAAAAAGAAGCTCTATACAACACCATGTTCGTCGCAGACGAACGGGCGCAACACTCGCGAACAGGGTAGATACTGACCCCCCATCTTCGGATGCGGGGGTTGTTTTTTTGTTTTTGGACATATCGAAACATCTTGGACAATATACTGTGACAAGCAGTGTGTAAGGAGGAAAGAGCATGGAACTGAAAAAGCAAACGTTCCTGTATTATCAAACCGTGCTGGACGCGTCCAGCGCGCCCGAGGTTACCGCGGATATGATCGTCCCTGACTCATACCCTGATATGGTAAGTGTGGTAAGCGCCACGGGTCAGGCGTGCGTCAAGGAAAAGGTTCTGCGGGACGACCGGCTGGATTTAACGGGAATGGTGAGAGTGGGAGTGCTTTACAGGCCGGAGGGGGAAGACGGCCTGCGAAAGCTGGATGTCGTCATTCCGTTCAACCATGTCTTTGACGGCCGCTTCCCCCACCAAAGCGAAGCGTTTTGCGATGTACGGCTTTTGGAGACGGAAACGAGAGCGGTCAATCCCCGGAAGGTTTCGGTGCTGTGCAGACTGAGCATTCGGGCGGTTATCTTCGCACCCGTGGAGATGGCGGTGCCCACGGAAGTAACGGAACCGTGCGAAGTCCGCAAGAAGACATGCACTGCGTATATCCCGACCGCCGTTAAGTGCAAAGGGTTCACCGTCAACGAAAGCGTGGAGATTCCCGCGTCGAGACCGCCGGTTGACGAGATCGTCGTCGCGCGGCCGAGCATGTCCGTGACCGACGTGAAAACAGTCGGCAATAAAGCGGTATTCAAGGGCGCGGTCACGCTTAACATTCTCTATCTCAGCGGCGGGGAACCGGTTTGCGCGGAGCATGAGTTCTCCCTTTCGCAAATTATGGATATGGACGGGCTGGATGACGGTGCCACGGTCGATCTTGGATTACGGGTTACCGGTCTTGAAATGGATGTGGGCAATGGATTGGGCGGTGAATCGCGTCAGATTGCCGTTTCGTTGCACTTAGACGCGCAAGCCGCGGCATATATGGAACGAAAGCTGGAAGCGATCACGGATCTTTACAGCACATCGTCGGTTTTGAATCTGCAAATGGAGCCGCTTCAACTTACAGAGCTCGCGGAGCGCGGCGTTCGTAAACAGCCTGTGCGTGAGACGCTGGAGACGGGTGAGGACGTACAGTTTATCATCGACACCTGCGTTGCGCTCGGTCCGGTAACACGCTTTGAAAATGACGATATGGGCTGCGAAGCGTATATCAACGTGCTGTACTCGGCGGGCGGCGGAGAAATAAAATGCCTCGAGCGCAGGATTGAGATTCCCGCGGGACTGGACGCGGAAAACGCGCGGATTGTCAGCTGTCAGGCGGGGGAGGTGACGACGGCGCCTTCATCGGGCAGCATGGAGCTGCGCTTCACGGTGGACTATGTCTTCCAAACAACAAAAGACTTCAAACTGATGACGGTAGGCGGCGTTACGGAAGATGAAACGGCGGAGAAGCCCGCGCGTGCGAGCGTTGTGCTTCGCAGATGCCACGAGGACGAGGAGTTATGGGATATCGCCAAACGGTACAACACCACGATCGGCGAATTGTGTCTTGCCAATGGGCTGGAAGATAGCGAGGCTTTGCCCGACGGACGGCTTCTGCTGATTCCTAAGAAACGGTAGGGGAGTGAAACAGATGGAAAACCGCAGGATTTATGAGGATATCGCCCAGCGGACGGAAGGCGACATCTATATCGGGGTGGTAGGACCGGTTAGATCGGGAAAATCCACCTTCATCAAGCGCTTCATGGAGACCCTGGTTATCCCGAACATCGAGAACGAAAACAAGCGTGACAGAGCGCGCGACGAGTTGCCGCAATCCGGCTCCGGACGCACGATCATGACAGCCGAACCGAAGTTTGTGCCGGAAGAAGCCGTCGAGATCGTCATGGAAGGCAGCGCCCGTATGAGCGTGCGCCTGATCGATTGTGTGGGTTACATGGTTGACGGAGCCATCGGGCAAACCGAAGACGGGCGTCCGCGCATGGTACATACGCCATGGTTTGATTACGAGGTACCAATGACCGAAGCCGCCGAACTGGGTACGAGGAAGGTCATAGAGGAACACTCCACCATCGGGTTGGTTCTGACGACCGACGGCACTGTTACCGACCTTAGCCGGGAAGGGTACGCCGAGCCGGAGGAGCGCGTGATCGAGGAGCTGAAAGCGCTGAAGAAACCCTTCCTCGTTATTGTCAACTCCGCCTATCCGGAATCGCCGCTGGCGCAAACGATCTGCGAAGATATATCTTCAAAGCACGGTGTCACCGCGTTCGCCGCGAACTGCGCCGAGCTGACCGAAACGGACGTTATCAACATTATCAAAGGTGTATTGTTCGAGTTCCCCGTCGTTGAAATGGGGATTCACTTGCCGTCGTGGGTGGAGGCGCTGCCGCACGGACACACTATTAAAAACGGACTGTATACCGCCATGCTGGAAGCCGCGCAAAATCTGCATCGCGTGCGTGATGTGGAAGCCGTGATGGAAAACCTGAAGGGGCATCCCGATATTCAATCCATACACCAAGAAGCGATCCAACTGGGGACGGGGGTCGCCGAGGCGACCATTGATCTGCCGAGGGAACTGTTCTATCGGACGCTGGGTGAGGAGAGCGGATTCCAAATCTCCGATGACGGAGACCTGATGCAGCTGCTGTCGGGACTCGCCGATGTGAAGAGTTCCTACGATAAGGTGTCGGAAGCTCTGAAGGATGTCCGCGAAACCGGCTACGGCGTCGTCATGCCCGGTTCGGACGAATTGTATCTGGAACAGCCGGAGATCGTCAAGCAGGGAGGACGTTACGGAATCCGCCTAAGAGCCAGCGCACCGAGCATTCACATGCTCCGCGCGGACATCGAAACGGAGGTATCCCCGATCGTCGGTACCGAGCGGCAGAGCGAGGAGCTGGTGCGGTATCTGCTTTCCGAATTCGACGACCAGCCGGATAAAATCTGGAGCAGCAACATCTTTGGCAAGAGCCTTCACGACCTTGTCAGCGAGGGGTTAAGCAACAAATTGAAGAAGATGCCGGAAGACGCGAGAACCAAGCTGCAAGAGACGCTGCAGCGAATCATCAACGAAGGCTCCGGCGGGTTGATTTGCATCATACTTTAAGTCAAGAGATTGCGGGGGGACGCCGGAAACGGCGTCCCCATCGTAGCCCCCTTCCGTCGGAAGGGGGTAGCGGCAACGCCGCCGGGGGGATGTTGACGCGCCATCGGTTCTCGTGCGGCAAATTTCCCACGGTGCGCCGGGTCGGCGCACCCTACAGAAGAACGAACCCTTTCATCTTGAACTCAACGTCCGCGATCCATATAGAACCGTCGCGTGCTTTGAAAGGGCATCTCTGGGCGGAATCCACGCCGTCCAGATACAACACACCCTCTTTGAACCGATAACGGTAGACGCGGTGCGTCGTGCCGTCTTCTTTGTCAACGCTCCACATGATGCGGTCACCCAATACGGTGATTCTTTGCTTGAAAGCGTCTCCTTCGGACACCACCGGCTCATAAAGACCTTGCGGA
>DBDP01000046.1 GCA_002293625.1 Clostridiales bacterium UBA929
CCGCAGCACGGCGGCGGCGTCGCTGGAACCGCCGCCCAACCCGGCGCAAACGGGGATTCGCTTTTCTATCCGAATATGCGTGTCATATCCCGCGACGCCCGCCGCTTGAAAAAACAGACGGGCGGCTTTCACGGCGAGATTGCCGTCGCCTTCCGGAAGCGACGGGTCGCCGGATTCGGCGGCAAAACACTCCTGCCCAACAACGCAAGGCGTCATTGTAATTTCAATGTCATCGCACAAAGAAACGGACGCCATCNNCTAAAATATCAAGGGCGAGGTTGATCTTCGCATACGCTTTCTCGCGCAAAACAAAACCGCTCATCCGAGCGAAATCGCTTTCGCGGGGCAAAATTCATGGCAGCAATAACAGCGGATGCAGTTTTTCCCGTCCACAACGGCTTTTTTATCCTCAATCGCAATGCACTTCTGCGGACAGATGCGCTTACAGTCGCCGCAGCCGACGCAGTTGTTTAAAATCTCCGGCACGGCATCGTTCTTATGCTTAATCGCGGGCAAAAACTGCGTGCGGAACCGTTCGGGGTTGTCTCCGAGCCACATCAACTTTTCGGGATCGTCCGGCGCAAGCCCCCGCGACGCGGCCTCGGCAATCGTGTACACGCTGTCGCGCCGCAGCCCCATTAAGTGGCACTGCGCAAGATCCAGCGCATATGGGTTAAACCCTCCCGCGATCACCCGCAGATGTTTTGGGTCGCCGCCGGTCGGTCCCGCGCCCTCCATACCCCATACGCCGTCCAAAACCGCAAATCCGGGCTTTATATATTCGCACACATCCACGAGCATTCCGGCAAACTCTTTCCTGTCGGGATATTTACGGTGCAGGTTGGGCTTCCCCAACCCCGGTATGCACCCAAACAAGTTTTTCATACATCCGGTCATCGACATCATGCCGTGGGTCTTCACTTTTCCAACCGAAACCACCATCTCCGCATCAAGAACCGGTGCGAGCAGGGTAACCTTTTTGATTACGCGCCCGTCCGGGGTCTCCACCGTTCGGCTGCCCGTGTCGTAACACAGAACCACACCGCTCCGTTTCGCCGCGTCTTCCATACCGCAACGGCTGTACAGCATCTTCAGCACGGCTTTGTTATGCGGTCCGCCGGTCGAGTCAATGATGCTCACGTCCGCGCCGGCTTTGACAAAAGCCGCACAAACGGCAGCGACCACGGCAGGGTGCGTTGTCGCGGCGGCGTCCGGCTTCTTTGGCATAATGAGGTTTGGTTTAACCAGCACGCGCTTACGTCCCGCGAGGATCGTCTCCGCGCCGCCGAACGCAGCCAGCACGCGCCCCACGGCACTCTCCGCCTGCTCATATGTATCACACTGCGCGAGAAACACACGATTATCCATTAGTGACCTTCTTTCGGACGACCGAGGGAAGTCGCCCTTACTTCCGCTTCACGGCTCGCAGCGCGGCGGCAGCAATGTCAACGGCGTTTAGGTTAAAGCGCCCGCGCAGATAATCTTCCGGTCCCACTTCGCCGAACTCGTCTTGCACACCGATCATCTCAACCGGCACGGGGCGGTTCTTCACCAACACTTCGGCAACCGCCGAACCCAGACCCCCGACGACGTTGTGGTTTTCGCAGGTTACAGCCGCGCCGGTTTGCTCCGCGCAGCTTACAACCAGCTCTGTGTCCATCGGTTTCCATGTAAACAGGTTCACCACCCGCGCCGACACACTTTGCTCGGAGAGCAGCTTCGCAGCCTCCAGCGCCTCGGCGACCATAATCCCGGAGCAGAACAGCGTAACGTCGCTTCCGTCAATCAGCACAACACCCTTACCGACGGTAAACGCGCTGCCTGGTTCGTATACGCCGACGGCATTCTTGCGGTTCATGCGGATGTAGTAAACGCCGCGATCCGCCGCAATTTGCGGAAGCAGGTTCTCAAGCATCACCGAATCGGTCGGCTCCACCAAAATCATTTCCGGGATGGCGCGCAGCACGGCCATATCCTCCAGCGGCATATGCGTACCGCCGTTATACGCCGCGCAGACGCCCGGATCAGTTCCGACAATCCGCACATTCAGTTTCGCGTAGGCGGCGGACATGAAAATCTGGTCGCAAACCCGCCGCGTCGCAAAGGTTCCGAAGGTGTGGGCGAACGGCACAAACCCCATCGCCGACAACCCCGCCGCGACACCCACCATGTTGGCTTCGGCGATACCGCAGTTTATAAACCGATCGGGGTAAGCCTTCATAAACGGCTTCATGCCGGAGGAACTCATCAGGTCGGCGTCCAGCGCGACAATGTTTTCGTTCTTCCCCGCAAGTTCGGACAACACACGGCAGTAGGTGTCCCGCATCATTGTCTCCTCCGCTTTGAGGGTCTCTTTTATTATAACGTTCATGCCGACACCTCCTCCATCCTCTTTTGCGCCGCCGCCAACGCTTCCTGCATCTGTTCCGGCGTAAAGGCGATGTGATGGTTAAACTCTTGGTTCTCGGCGAAGGTGCAGCCGTATCCCTTTTTTGTGTTCAAAACAATCATAGACGGCTCACCCTTATGAGCTTTCGCGTTATCAACAGCTTGCGCGATCTCGCCTGTGTCATGACCGTCCACCGACTGTGTATAGAACCCAAACGCCTCAAACTTTTTGGCGAGGTCGCCGGTATCGAGAACGTTCTTAACATATCCGTCCAGCTGCTGCCCGTTTTTGTCGCAGAAAACAACCAAGTTGTCGAGCTTTTTGTGCGCCGCCAGCATCAAACCTTCCCAAACCTGCCCCTCGTCGCACTCGCCATCGCCGATAATTAAGTATGTATTCGCGTCATAGCCGCGCATCTTTTGCGCCAGTGCCAACCCGACGGCGGTCGATACCCCTTGCCCCAGAGAGCCGGTCGTCATATCCACGCCAGGGGTTTTGTTCATGTCACAATGGCTCGGCAAACTGGTACCGGGACGGTTAAGCGTTTTCAACAGCTCGTTGTCAAAGAATCCGCGCCCCGCCAATGCGGCGTATACGGCGGGTCCCGCATGTCCCTTGCTGCACACCAAGCGGTCACGCTCCGGCCAGTCCGGCTGCTCCGGCTTTACGTTCATCACACCGTTATACAGGACAGCCAATGTTTCAACGACGCTCATCGCGCCGCCCACATGCCCGAATCCCCGCGCTTCAAATACGCGAAGCGTCGCGATACGCAGCTCTGCCGCGCGGAGGGGAAGTTTTTTGTTCATAGTGTAATTTCCTTTCATTTATGTGATTCGTTGGATTATAATATCAGACGGATTTTTCTCTTCAAGGCACCTCTATAAACAAGCCAC
>DBDP01000013.1:0-7445 GCA_002293625.1 Clostridiales bacterium UBA929
CCCATAGCGCCTCGTCCGCCGCGGCTGCGGCTTTATTCAAACGCGCCTGATATTTTTCCGCGTCGTCCGTTCTACCCAAGAAACGCGCGGCGTCGATAAAATGCTTCAGCGCCCACAGATAGAGAAAAGCCACCATACCGCTTTCGCCGCCGCCNNATACCGTGCGCGCCGGTATGCTCCGCGGTGAAATCCAACGCGCGCGTTAAATGCTCGTACACACTCCCCTCCCGTCCGTCGGCGTATGGAACGACGGCATCGAAAAATTTCGCGTCGCCTACTTCGCGCACATATTCGCAGACGGCTGCCACCAGCCAGAGATGATCGTCGGAACATACGTCTTTGATCCCGTGAATCATTTCGGATCTGTCCGGCGTCGGAACGACGGTCGGTGATTTGAAACTCTGCGTTTTCTCCTCCCCCATAAACCACTCCGGCTGGAAGAGGTGCAGACCGTAGCCGGACGAAACCTGCCCGTGCAGCAGTTGGATCNNCATGGCGTCCTGCGCGGTATCGCGGTAGCCAAGCCCTGTGCGCCCGCCGACCTCAATAAACGAGGCAAAGCGGCTGAACAGCACATTCACTTCCGCTTGATACAATGTCCAGACGTTCAGCATGTTTTCCATTTCCGTATGGGGCAGGGACACCCGCAAGGAAGCGAGCCGTTTATCCCACCAAGCTGCAAGCGCCTCCCCCGCTTTTTGAACGGCTCCGGGCATTTTATACTTTTCCCTAAGACGCGCCGCTTCGGCGCGCGGTCCCTCGCTGAGCATAAAGAACAGGTTCAAGTTTCCGCCGGGTTCGAGCGTGATCGTCTTCATCAGCGCGCCGCAATGGTTTCCCGTGGTGCCGTCCGAACCGGAGCAATGCCCCGTTTCGACCGCCAATGGGTTGGTTTCCGTGCGGTAAGAACCCAAAAACACGTCCCGCGAGCAATCATATCCGTCCGGCGCAAAAGAAGCCGTAAAGCATTGGAACCCCGTTTCTTCGTAATACAGGTCATGCTGGATAATTCCGTCTTGGCAGTCCGCGCCCGAAGCGTACAGGCTCATTTGAAAATTTTGGTTGTCCATCTCAATATGGTGGAATGAAAACTCGCAGTAGCCGAACACGGAAAGCCTCCGGGGGGAATCGGAGGCGTTGCTGAGGGTCACCGCCCACAGTTCGCAGGCGTCCCCGAGCGGCACCATGCATAGCTGCTCCGCGTTTATGCCGTTTCGGTTGCAGGAGAATACGCTGTAGGACAGCCCGTGGCGGACTTGATAGTTTTCCGCGTTCCCGCCGGTCGGCTGCCATGAGACAGACCAAAACTCGCCCGTTTCGTCATCCCGAATGTATACATAGTGGCCGGGACGATCCAGCGGCACGCCGTTGGGACGGAAGCGGGTGATCCGGTGATACTGCGGAGATCGGTAAAAGCTGTAGCCGCCGGCGTTTTGGGAAATGACGGTGCAAAAATCCTCAACACCCAAGTAGTTCGTCCACGACACCGGGATGTCCGGCCGCGTGATTACATATTCCCGTTTTTCTGTATCAAAATATCCGTAGCGCATTTTTGAATCCCTCTCTTTATGGATAAAACGTATGTTCGCATTGTGGTCACGACATATTGTATACCATCGTACCAAAGGTTTTTCTAAAGCTCAATGAATCCGTTTGCGTTTGCTTTGCTATTTTTGCCGCGTTGTGGCATTATAGAAAGAAGCTCTTGTTTACCGCAAGCGAACGGGCGAAGCGGAACAGCCGGAACGGGGAGTTTCAAAGTGACACAAAAAAATAAAGAGGAGCGTTGGGATTGAACATAAGGAAACTGAAAAGCCTGCGCGGCAGCGTCGTTCTGCTGATCACGCTGTGCTGGGCTTTGCCGCTTTTGGTGATGAGCGTCACCGGCGGTTGGTATATCATCGCGTCGCAGAAGGATAACGTCGCGAAGGACGCCGAATTGGAAAACCGCTACAACGCCAGAATGACGGTGAAGATACTGGACGACGCGGTTCTCCTTTCCCGCAATCTCTCACGGCTCAACGCTACTAACTTAGGGTCTTTATACAACATTTGGCGTAACGGCGGGGCGCAAACACGCTACACAGGCGTTAAAACCTTGTTGAACAGGCTTATGGCCGGCAGAATCACCGGCGCATACCGGGATTATGAGATGGCTGGCGTCGTTTTCTTTGACGCGCCCCAAGACTTCTTTAGCGTATCAAACCGCGAATGGGCGGGTGACTCGTCCTTCCCCAAAACGCTGGAAGAGCTTGTAGACGCTTCACGGGAAAAGGACGGCGGAATCCGTTTCTTTATCGACGGCGATTACGTTTACCTAATGCGCAACCTGCTGGACAGGAGAGATTTTTCCCCGTTTGGAACGGTGATATTCTGTATGCGGACGGAACAGGTCATGGGTAACTTCCTCCAGTCCGGGGAAAGACCGTACTGTGTGGACTTTTGGCTGAACAGCGAGTACGGGAATATTGGGGGGGAAGGGAACGCGCATGAACCGAATTTGCGGCAGGTCAGCGCCGGGCAGATAGCGGCGGACGAAATCTCGTTCAAGGGTTTGTCGCTGGTCACATACGGCATATCATCGGCGAACCGCGATATTTCCCTCAGCGTCGTGCTGCATTGGCGCTCGCAGCCGCTGTGGCATGACATACAGGTAATTACGGTGGTTTACCTTGTAATGGCTCTTTCGTCGCTGCTGATTCTTCTCGGGGCTTTGCGCTTTTTCCGCACGCACGTAACCCGGCCGCTGGATACCCTTCACATGGTTTCCGAGCAATTGGAAGCGGGCGATCTCGGCGTACAGGCCGCGCCGTTTGATAAAAACCGTGATTTTCAGAAAATTATCGGTGCGTTCAATTCCATGTCCTGCGAGCTGAAAAAGCAATTCGACCGGATATACGACGAAGAACTGGCCCTGAAGGACGCGAAGATCATGGCGCTGCGCAGCCAAATCAATCCGCATTTTCTCAACAACACGCTGGAACTGATGAATTGGCAGGCGCTGCTCGTCGGTCAGAGCGATATTTCTGAGATGATCAGCGCGCTTTCTCTTCTGCTCGACGCGTCGCTGAACCGCTCGGACACCCGTGAGGTTTCTCTGCGTGAGGAGCTTGCATATGCCGACGCGTTTATTTTCATCCTCTCAAAACGATACGGAGACCGTTTACGAATCGAAAAGTCGGTCGACCAAAGACTGCTGAGCGTTCCCGTACCGCCGCTCGTCATTCAACCCCTGTTGGAAAACGCCGTTGAACACGGGTTTGAAAAAAACAGGGAGAAGACAATCGCCTTAAATATCGGGCAGGACGGAGATTATATTTGCTTGGAGGTCGTTAACTCCGGCGAACTGGGCGCGGCGGACAGAGACAGAATCGAAAGACTGCTTGGACCCTCGGGCGAAAAGCGCGGCGCGCACCTCGGAATCTTGAATATCAGAGAACGGCTCCGCCTACTTTACGGCGGCAGCGAATCATTTTCTATCACCTCAGACGGCGAAGTTACGTCCGCGCGCATAACGATTCCGCTTAAGCGCGAAAATGAACAAGCATAGGCAAAAAACAACGGCTTGGAACCTTCAATATTTTTGGTGATTTGGTTTATACTAAGACTCAGCGAATGCCAAAGAATTATTGGAGGTAAACAAGATGAAAACACGCATTCTCTCCCTCGCGCTTGCGGCTCTGCTCTGCTTGGCTCTGCTTGCCGGCTGTAAACCCGCGGCATCACCATCACCCAGCAACAACCCCTCGCCGGGCGGCAATCCGTCCCCCGCGGCGGATCCCTCCCCCACCAAACCCGCCGACCCCGTGACCATCCGCGTCAAAGGCATGTTCGGCGGCAGCGACGCGAACAAAACAAACTTCGACGCGGTTGTCGCGAAGTATGAAGCCGAAACGGGCAACACCGTGCAAAACGAAGCGGCCGCTCCCGACGACGTATGGTCGGCCAGCGTCCTCACGGACTTCGAAGTCGGTTCCGATCCCGACATCCTCCAGTTCTACACCGGCACCAACCTAAACACCCTCATTGAGGGCAAGAAGATCGTTCCTATCGACGAGATTCGTACCGTATATCCCGATTACGCCGATAACATCGCCGAAGGCGCTTGGGCCGGCACTGCCAGCTTGGTGGACGGAAAAAACTACGGCGTGCCGACCAACGGCTACTGGGAAGCGACCTTCTACAACAAAACCCTCCTCGCCCAAGCGGGCTATGACAAGTTCCCCGAGAACTGGAAGGATTTCCTCGACATGTGCGACGCGCTGAAGGCCAAAGGCATCACCCCGATTGCCGAGTCCCTCTCCGGCGAACCGAACTACACCTTTGAGTTCCTTCTGTATAACAAAGTCGGCAGCGCCCTTGCCCAGACCACACCGAAGGAAATCGGCGATAAGGCGAGCGAATACTACACGCAGGTACTGGACGTTTTCAAGAGCTTCTACGATAAAGGCTACTATCCCTCCAACACCACCACCATCAGCCGCGAAGAAGCGGTGCAATTATTCGCCGATGGCAAAGCCGCGATGATTTTCGGCGGTCACTGGAACCGCGGAGCGATGGACGTGGATGACAAAGGTAACAAACAAGCCGCGACCGACGACATCGAACTGTTCGGCTTCCCGACCGAATACCCCGCGATCCGCGACGCGAACAGCTTTGTCGGCGGATACTCCTCCGGCTTCATGATCACCCGCAAGGCGTGGGAAGATCCGGCCAAGCGTCAAGCTTGCGTGGACTTCATTAAATACGCGACCAGCGACGAGGCCATCACCTCCTTCTCCGGCGCGTCCGCCTCTCCACTCAAAGTACCCGGCGAGCTTGCCGGTGCCACCGAACTCCTTGAGCGCTGCCGCCTTGTGATTGCCGGAGGCAAAAACATCGTCGGCGCCGTTGAGGACACTTGGAAAGTTCCCGCGAAAGAAGGACTCTTCTACGAAGACATCGCCCTGTACTGCGCCGGCGAAATCACCGCCGAACAGTTAATTCAAGACTTCATCGGCAGGCAGGCTGACTGACAGCGAGCAAATGAAAGGGCGGGAGAACAACCTTCTCCCGCCCTTTTACCGAAAGCGCCTCATTCGCGCGGGCGAAAGGGCGCAGTAACACGAGGGGGCAAAATTATGGATTCGATGATCTATAAGCGCAAATGGCCGCTAGCGGTCTTTTTGATACCCGCCTTTGCCGTGATGGCCGTTTTTATCTTCTATCCGTTTCTCATGAACATCATCAACTCGTTTCAAAAGGTCGGATCTCTCGGCTCAAGCGCCGTGCCGGTCAATGAATCGGGGGGCATGTATTGGCTGGAAAACTATAAGAAGCTCTTTTCCGATAAGACGATGGGCATCGCCGTTAAGAACACGCTGCTGATGATGTTCCTAACCGTCGCCTTTCAGGTCGGAATCGCGCTACTGCTCGCGCTGCTGGTAGACAGCATCCGCAAGGGCGCGCAGGCCTACCGCACGATTTATTTCTTCCCCATCGTGATTTCAGCCTCGGCTCTCGGTTTGCTGTTCAATATGGTTTTTCTTTTCGACGGCGGAATGCTGAACAACCTATTGCTGAAAATCGGCATCATCGGACGCGACCAATTCGGGAATCCGGAATGGATTGACTGGAAGGATAAGTCGCACGCTTTCCTCACCATGTCGCTGCCGGTTATCTGGCAATGTGTCGGTTTCTACTTCGTTATCCTCGCCACCGGGCTGAACAACATCGGTGCGGAGATGTACGAAGCCGCCTCGATTGACGGCGCGAACGGGCTCCAGAGGATACGCTACATCACCTTGCCGCTGATTCGCAACACGCTGATTACCTGCCTCACCCTCGCGTTAATCGGCGCGCTGAAGGTTTTCGACCTTCCGTGGCAGATGTTCCCCAGAGGGGTGCCGCTCAACTCAACCTACCTGACGGGAACGTATATGTATCAACAAACGTTCTCCATGCAAAACGTCGGCTACGGTGCCGCCATTGCCGTCGTTATCACCGTGATGGGAGTCGGTCTGTCCCAGCTCGCGAATCTCATCTTCCGTCCGAGAGACATATAGGAGGGTCGGGATGATTAAAACAAGAGGTTTCCGGTGGGGTAAATGTGTCATCCATCTCTGCCTTATCTTTTGGGCGCTGACGACAGTATTCCCGTTTATTTGGGTCGCGCTTTCTTCCTTCAAGCAATCCAACGAGATCGTAGCCGCGCCGTTCGCGCTGCCAAATAGCTTCTCTTTCGAGAATTACCAAAACGCCCTCGGTCGCTTTAACATCGCTAGAGCGTATATGAACAGCCTGATCCTTTCCGGCTCGGTCACGATTGTCGTCACGCTGTTCGGCGCGCTCGCGGCATACGGTCTCGCCCGTTACAGGTTCAGCCATAAGGCGCTCGTGAACTCACTGCTGGTCGCGTCCATGATGTTCCCTACGTTTTCGGTCATCATCCCGATTTTCCGCATTGTTCAGAAAATGAACCTGATCGACAACGTCCTCGGCGTAGCCCTGCCCCAAATGGGCAGCAACATGGCGTTCGCCATCATCGTGCTGGTCGGCTACATCAGGAGCATGACCAACGAAATCGAGGAAGCCGCGTTTATAGAGGGCTGCAACGTCTTTCAGATCTTTTTCCGTATCGTTGTGCCTCTTATCCGCCCCGCGCTTGCAACCGTGGGTATCTTCACCTTTGTTTGGTCGTATAACGACCTCTTTACCCAGCTCTTCTTTCTCAGAAACCCGCGTTCTTTCGCCATCACACGCCTGCTCAACGAATTTGCCGTCGCGCAGGGACGCCCGGACTACGGCTTAATGTCCGCCGCGATTGTGATGGTCATTCTCCCGGTGCTTGTTATTTATATCTTATTACAAAAAAACATCATCAAGGGAATGACGGCCGGTGCGGTGAAGGGATAGTCCGTATGTATAAAGTGTTGTTGGTTGACGATGAGGAAATCATTATACGGGGGCTGAAAAGCCTGGTTCCGTGGGATCGGTACGGCTGCGTCATCGCCGGGGAAGCGTATGACGGCATCAGCGGGATGACGCAGGTGCGCAGACTGGAGCCGAACATCCTGTTTTGCGATATACGGATGCCGGGTATGGACGGTATCGCGATGCTGACGGGTCTGCGCAGCGAATTTCCCGAAATGCAAACCACCATTATCACGGGCTACCGAGAGTTTGAGTATGCCCGGAAGGCCGTCAGTCTCGGCGTATGCCGCTACCTTCTCAAACCCTCTAAAATCGAGGAGATCGAAGAAGCGCTGAGAACCATGACCGCCAAACTTCGGGATAACGCCGACGTTCCCGTCGTGGACAGCTTGGTCGTGCGTTCCGCGCTGCAATATTTGCAGGAAAACTGCGCCGGAAAGCTAAGCTTGCAGGATGTGGCCGAGCATGTATACGTAAGCCAGTGGCATCTGAGCAAGCTCTTAAAAAAACATACGGGTGAAAACTATTTGGAT
>DBDP01000013.1:7463-16355 GCA_002293625.1 Clostridiales bacterium UBA929
GAGTGGGCGACGTCGCGGAAAAAACGGGTTTTTCCGACGCGGCGCATTTCTCAAAGGTCTTCAAAAAAGTAGCGGGACAGTCGGCTCTCGCTTTTCGTAACAGCCCCAAGGTCGGAAAGGACGGTAATATATGATTCAATTCGGAACCGGCGGATGGAGAGCCGTCATCGCCGACGGATTTACCAAGGCGAACGTGCGGCTTCTTTGCGCTGCCCTCGCGGCGAAGATGAAGGACGAAAACGTGCTGAACCGCGGTATCGCGATCGGCTATGACCGCCGTTTTCTCTCCGATGTCGCTGCTCGCTGGGCGGCCGAGATATTCGCGGCTGCCGGCGTGCCGGTGAAGCTGATTAAGCGCGAAGCGCCCACCCCGCTGATTATGTTCACCGTCAAAGAGTTTGACCTGCCCTACGGGCTGGCCGTTACCGCTTCGCACAATCCGGCGGTTTACAACGGTATTAAAATCTTTACACGCGGAGGGCGCGATGCCGACGAAACCGTAACGGGGGAACTGGAAAAGATCATCGAAGCGCTTCCGGCTTCGGAACCCGAGGCGGTTCGGTATGAGGACGGCGTGTCGCGGGGGATAATCTCCGAGATCGACCCGATCAATAAATACATTGACGCGATTCTCCGCTCCGTCAATCTACAAGCGATCCGCGACGCCGAGCTGCGCGTCGTGCTGGATCCGATGTTCGGAGTCAGTAAAACCAGTTTGCAGACAATTCTCTTGACGGCGCGCTGCCATGTCGATATAATTCATGACCGGCGGGATACACTGTTCGGCGGACGTCTCCCTTCCCCCAATGTCGGGACGCTGGGCGCGCTGCGCGCCGCCGTCCTTGACTCCGGAGCGGATATCGGCATCGCGACCGACGGCGACGCCGACCGGCTGGGCGTTATTGACGAAACGGGGCATTTCCTGCACCCCAACGACATTCTCGTGCTGCTGTATTACTATTTGGTCAAGATTAAAGGCTGGAAGGGATCGGTCGTACGGAACCTCGCGACGACGCACATGCTGGACCGGGTCGCGGCAAGCCTCGGCGAGCGATGTATCGAGGTGCCGGTCGGTTTCAAGCACATCTCAAAGGCGATGAGCGAACACGACGCCGTCATCGGCGGCGAAAGCTCCGGCGGACTGACGGTTCGGGGGCATATCAACGGCAAAGACGGCATCTACGCGGCAAGCCTGCTGATCGAGATGATGGCGGTCACGAAGCGCCGCCTGTCGGCAATCCTCCGGGACATTACGAAGGAACTGGGGGAGCTTCATATGGCCGAGACAGACTATAAGTTCTCTCCCGAGCGCCGTGAGGAGATCGAGACGCTGCTTATGCGCGAATGGAAGCTGCCGGCATTCAGATGGGACATAGAGCGGGTAAGCTATATGGACGGATGCAAGGTCTTTTTTCAAAACGGCGGATGGATCGTGTGCCGCTTTTCCGGCACCGAACCGCTTCTGCGTATCTTTTGCGAAATGGAAAGCGCCGCCGAAGCGGAAGAAGCGGTCCGTATGATGAAGGAGTTTTTGGGGCTATGAAATATGTTTACAACGTTGACATCGTTACGCCGGATGCCGTTCTGCCAAATAGCAGCCTTCTTTACGCCGAGACGGTTCTCTCAATCGGAAAACCCTGCCCCGAAGGGATTGAGATGCTGGACGGACAGGGACTTACGCTGTGGCCGGGGCTGATCGACATTCATATCCACGGCTTCGGCGGACACGACACGATGGACGGAGGAAGCGCCGTTGCGGAAATCGCGAAGGAACTGCCTCGCTTCGGGGTCACGGCGTTCCTGCCCACCACCGTAACGGGTTTGCGGGAAACTGTTTTCTTTGCGCTTGATGGTGTCAAGAAGGCGATGAAAAACGACGAAGGCGCGCAGGTTTTGGGCGCGCATTTGGAAGGTCCCTTCCTCTCATCGGAACGCTTAGGCGCGCATGACGCGCATTTTATTCGTTTCCCCTCAAAAGCATGGCTGGAAACGGACGTTATTAAGCTGGTGACCGCGGCACCCGAGCTGCCCGGAGCGCAGGGCTTCTTCACGGTGTGCCGTGACCGCGGTATCCGCGTTTCGCTCGGCCACACCAACGCCTCATTCGAGCTTTGCGAAAAAGCCGTCGGCTGGGGCGCGGCATCGTTCACGCATACCTTCAACGCAATGAGTCCGCTAACGCCCCGTCTGCCGGGTGCGGCGGGCGCGGCGCTGCTGTTGGATTGCTTTGCCGAGCTGATCTGCGATAATATACATATCGCTCCGGCGGTGCAAAAACTGGCGTTTCTGCTGAAGCCGGAGCGCTTGATCTTAATTACGGATTCGATACGGGCGGCGGGTTTGCCTGAAGGCTCTTTTACGCTGGGTACCCTGAGCGGTATCGTTCGGAACGGAGCGGCACGTTTATCGGACGGCACGCTTGCCGGAAGCGTTCTGACCATGAACAACGCGATCGCTAACTTTATGCGCAACACCGCAGCCTCCGCACCGCAGACCGCGCGTTTCGCTTCCGAAAACCCGGCCGCCCTTTTGGGAGTCCGCAAGGGGCGAATCCAAACCGGCTACGATGCGGATTTCGCGCTGTTCGACGGGGACTTTCAGGCACGGCTTACCGTATCACGCGGAAAAACCATCTATTGCGCAGAAAACAATTAGCCGGTGTTCTGTCATTCAATATCCTCATTATTGTCTTTGGGCGTCTATCCGCAACTCCCGGCTTTGAAGGTTGTGTTGCTCTCCGAACAGCAAATTCCCGAAAAAGCGGTTCAGATAGATGGGTGTAGCTTTTATTTCCTTTGGATGGTCGTTGTAGTTGGCGCGCACCAAAGCGTTGCGGAAATAGAATGAGTGGCGCTCAAACGTGTCGTTCGTTACCGTATAGCCGAAAGTGCGGAGATACTGGATCGTGAACACAGCGACGGTACGCGTATTGCCCTCGCCAAAAGGGTGAATCTGCCAAACGTCGGCGATAAATTTTGCGATATGCTCCACGGCGGCACGGGGTTCCAGTTTGCTATAGTCGAACGCTTTCTCTTTATCGAAGTCGTGTTCAAGAAAAACACGGATGTCGCTGTGGTCGCCGTAGTATACCGAATCCTCCTTTAGAACCCACTCCTTCTTGCTGATGTTGTAGTCGCGTATCTGTCCGGCAAAATCGTATATGCCGTCAAACAGACGCCTGTGGACAGAAAACAATTGAGCGGGCGACAGCTTGAATGTCTTTCCTGACAGGATACGGGCAATACGAACCGAAACCTTGTCCGCTTCCTCCGTGCGTTCCTCATCGCCACCGCCGTCCGGCTTGTTCTTGTAATAATCCGTAATGAAACGCTCCGCTTCTACAATGGTAATTTTACCCTCGATATTGGCGTTTGCGGTTTCAATCAGATATTTAGACGGCGTAAGCCCGTCCACCTGCTGCAATCCAATAGCGGTCTTCCAGTTATAACTGCGCTCAGAAAGCTCAGGCTCTGCTTGTTTTTCATAGGATAGATCACGCCGGGTGGCGCTGTTCTCTAAATCAGACATTTTCTTATCAAACGGCATTTTATGCCTCCTTTAGCTTTCAAGGACAGGACAACAGGATTTCTCTATTCAATAGGTCGCTTGCGACAGCGCGCCTCTGCTTCGCATTATATAGAATTACCGGCGTAATGTAAAGCTGTATTTCGAGGTACTTAGCCATGCGTCCGTCTCGCCGACGGACGCATTCCTCATTTTCGTGGCAAATCAAGCGTTTACGGCATAAACTATCAATGGGGACGTCACCCATAAATTATCAGTAAAGGAGAAGATGCGCTTGTCATTGCCAGCGTTCCCGGACAAACCGGAGGGATATTCGATTGAGGACTCGATATCTCAAATCCTAACCTCCATCGCGATGGAGGAAATCGGGCTAAGCCACATTATCAATTCGGAAGGGGAAAAATTGCAATATGTTTTAGGTACCCTTACAACGTCAAGCGGGCAAAACCCAACCATTCCCCAGATACTTGAAATAAACGAAAGCGTAAAAGATATGCTCGGCGTTGTTTCAACAAACCAGATGTTCTTGTTCGGAAAAATGTCCTCGGCGCTCAACGCGTATTTCAAAAACCTTCAGACGAAGGATCCGAGCGGCGGGGATGAAAAAACAAATCCCCCGAAAAAGCCGGAGGAACCTATCGGGGATACTCCCAGCGCGGCAGCCGGAAGAATCCTTACCACCGATAAAAGCGGCGACAGCGCCGACTGGGTCGAGATTGCGCAAAACGGCGCTTACTCCTTGATTGTCCGCACGAAGTTTATCAATACGTATAGTGAGGAAGAGCAGCGCGACAACCCGGATTTCCAAGCCGTCGTATTCGGCACGACCAACAGTTATGAAAACTCAAAGGTTCGCCGGCTGATCAACGATTGGTTTACCGGGGCTCCGGAAGGAAGCGCGGATAAACTCGCGGCAGAAGCGGCTCTGCGCGGCTTCACGGTGAAGAACAACGCGGCAGCCCAAACGGGTATCGGCACAGCCGGCCCGGACGGCAAAGGCGACAGTTTCAGCAAACCCGCCGGCGAATCTGAACCCTCCGGCTCCGACGTGGCTTTCGCCCTAAGCTACGGTGAAGCGGCCAGCTTCATCTCCAAAGAATACGGTTGGGGCGGCGGCAATTATACCGCAAGCGAGCAGCCCGCGCCGGAAAACTTTGAAAAACTGCAATTCCCCGGCGCAAGCGCCGGATTCGCCCAGCTCTGGCTGCGTTCGCCCGGCACCGATTCTGAAAAGGCTTCCACGCTCGGCTTCAATGGAAAGGTGTTCCAGGCAGCGATCGATGGTTCATCCGACGGCAACGGTCTTATTTATCCGGCTCTGTGGGTGAAGTCGGCAGTCTTTGAGACATCCTCAAACGCGCCTGCTGCCGCGTAAAATTAGCGCAACCCTCACGACGGTATACTTGGGTCGGCGAACCGGAAGCAAATTTCAAGGGACATATCCTCATAAACATATACTGTCTCAATCAGGTCAAACGCCAATCCTCGCGTCAGTTCCGTAAAGCGTCTCCCCTTTTGAAACGCGTCAAACGCCGCCGGCTTCACGCCGGTTATTTTTGTTTCTTGACGCAAAGTCTCTATCAAATTTTCCAATTCGGCCTGACGCCTTTCGCAAATACCGCGAATCCTCTTAAATTGCGCTTCGGATATCACGCCTCTCGCAAAATCGTAGTACGATTTATCAAAAACCGCCGTTTCGTTTTCGAGTTGCTTTTCCGATATCGTTATTCTGTACCCAAAATCGCGTGTGTCCGCCGGTTTTCCGGGCGCGTTTTGGACACGCTGTGTTAACGCCCGCATATCACCGAGTTGCCATAATTGAAGGTTTACGGCTTCCAGCACCGCGGCGTATAATACTTTTTCCCGCACCGAATGGGATTTGCAAAACTGCTTCCCTTTTTCCCTGCGTGTCCGGCAGCAGTAATACGCGTGTCCTTTTGACGATTTTCTGGACATGGCCTTTTTACACTCTCCGCACTTTACGATTCCGGCAAGTGGGTGGATGCCGCCGTTTGCTCCCGCCCTAACATTCATGCTCAGCAATTGCTGAGCCTTATCAAATGTCTTGGGATCGATAATCGCCTCATGGGAAGCGTATTCATAGCGAACTGGTTTTGGAGCGCTATTTTTCGGGCAGGAGGCCGACGAAGCGCCAGTGGATATCCACCTTCTGAGTTCGTGCCTTGCCCGTTCCTATCGCGTCGTGGACGCATATCTTTTCGATCAGCTCATGCAGAAGCGCCGGAGTCAGTTCGGTAATCTCTTTATACCGTGCGATGGCCCGGATGAAATGTCCAGCGTTCAGCAGACTGTCCCTCTCCCGGTTCAACACCGACTGAAGCTGTTCCATCTTATCACGCAGGGATTTCTGTTCGGTTTCGTATTCCTGAGATAAAACCGCGAACCGTTCATCTGTAACGACGCCGAGGGCGTTCTGCTCAAAAAGCCGCTTTATGATGGTGTCCAACTCCGAGCACCGCCGTCGGCTTTTGTCCAGTTCCTGTTGATTGGCCCGGTCGGTAAGAGCGGCTCCGTCTTGAAGATACTGGTTGTAGAAGGTTTCGAAGTCACCCTCATTCTCCGTCACAAACCCGGCCAGCTTTTGACTTTTCATCAGCACGGCATCGTAAAGTGAATTGTAGGAGATATAGTGGCTGGTGCAGGAGCGGATACGGCTCTTCTGCCGGTAGAGGTTACAGGCATAAACCGCTGTCTTTCGTCCCTTGCATGGGCTGTTGTACGCGAGGCCGTAACCGCATGTGGCGCATTTGAGAAGTCCGGCGAAGATATTTTCCTCATGGTGCGCGTTGGGACGCTTGCGCACATGGATAAAGCTCTGTACCAGATCATAGGTCTGCTCATCCACCAGCGGCTCATGCGTGTTCCGGACAATCACCCATTCCGATTCCGGTCGGTATACAGTGCGCTTGTTTTTGAAGGATTTGGTGGTTTCCTTCTGGGACACCATGTGGCCGCAGTATTCCCGGTTTTTCAGAATGTTGGTCACACAGGAGTTGTTCCATTCTCTGGGGAATTCTTTATTATGAAACTCCTGATACTTCCCCAGAGTGTGCGCCACATAGGCCCGTGGCGTCAGTATCCCGCGATCCGAGAGCCGGAGTCCGATTTGACGACAGCTGATACCCTGTGCCGCCCACGCGAACATCTCTTTCACGATGGGCGCGGTGGTTTCATCAGGGAGCAGATGGTGCCGGTCATCCGGGTCGAGGCGATACCCATAAGGCGCGTGGCAGCCGATAAAGTGGCCTTTCTCGGCGATGGTACGCATGCTGGAGCGGATTTTTCGGCTGATATCACGGGCATAATACTCGTTTATAATCGACTTAAATCCCATGATTTCATTTTCGCCCTTGGCCGAATCAATTCCGTCGTTCACACAAATGAAGCGAATATCGTTGTCTGGAAAGAAAATCTCGGTATAAAACGCGACCAGAGCGTTATTTCTGCCAAACCGGCTGAGGTCTTTGCAGATTACGGTCCCCACCCGGCCATCTTCAATATCACCGATCATCCGCTGAAAATCCACTCGCTCGAAGGTAGTCCCGGAAATTCCGTCGTCTATGTACTCATCATATACATAGAAGCCTTGGTCTTTCGCGTATTTGCGGAGTAGCGAACGCTGGTTTCCGATGGAATTGCTTTCCGCGTCCCCGCCATCGTCCCGGGAGAGGCGGCAGTAAATTGCCGCCTTGCTTTGTTGTTTGGTAATCATACATCCTCCTTGCATATGTCGGTCGCGTTAGACACTCCGGGGCGGTGAGATTAGACACATGCGGCGGACAAATTAGACACCTTTGGGCGGCGGAATTGGACACTTTCGGCGGCAGTATTGGACATTGACGTTCCCGCATCCGAATGATACACTCAAATTGCTTTTGCTCACGCGGAGGATACGGCAATGCCGGAGAGTAACCAGAGCGCTGCATGAGGTTTTGGCAAGGAGAGTGATGCCGGCGGGTGTCGCTCTTTTCTTTTTAGTATCTGCAAAGCCATCACTCTCCTTGGAAAACCAAAGCGATAAACTCATGCCGCCGCAGGCGGCTGATTGAACGAAGTTCCTATTCCGGCGCTAACCCCTTACGCTGCCGCATGGATACGGAATCATCTCTGTCGGAAGCGATTACGATACGGTAGGCATCGTGGACAATACGGTCAAGGACAGCTTCGGCTATGGTGCTTTCGCCGATTTTGCCGTGCCAGTCGCCGACATCATGCTGGGAACAGAAGATTGTGGACGCCTTTTTATAGCGAGCCTCCGCAATCTCCAGCAAATCTCTGGCTTCGGTCTCCTTTAGCTGATACAGCAGCCATTCATCCAAGATAAGAAGCTTAATTTGCTTCAACTGCTTCATCACCTTGCGGTATGTCCCCTCGGCGCGCGCAATAGCGAGTTCGCCGAGCAAATCCGGAAGCCGGGCATAACGCACTGTGTGGAATTTCCGGGCTGCGGTCACGCCGAAAGCGTTGGCAAGATAGCTTTTGCCGCTGCCGGACGCGCCAAGAATGATGATGTTGTGGTGTTCGTCCACAAAGTTACAGGTACTCAAGCGGAGGATAAGGGTTTTATCCAATTCACGGTCAGGATGATACTCGATATCCTCTACAGAGGCTTCAGGCTCAGAAAACCCGGCGTTTCGGATTAAGCGCGTCAGCCGGTTGTTCTTGCGGGAGATCCATTCGGCGTCCACCATCAGTCCAACCCGTTCCTCGAAGGACAGCTCGGAAACAGCTTTATCCGAGAGTTGTCTGCTGAATGCGGCAGCCATAACACCCATTTTCATCTCCCGGAGTTTGGATACGGTATTGTTATCCAGCATTATTTTCGCCCCCCTCTCCCGTAGTAATCGGCTCCACGGGTAAAACCATGCGTATAGGAGGGAGTGGAAGACTCTTGCGGCTTGTCTGCGCCAGACTTTAGAATAGTCTGGATAGATTTATAGCTGGGGCGCGGCGTATAGAATAATGCCTTATCACAAGCGGTTTCCAGCCGTTCCGGGGAATAGCTTTCGCTGAGTTTGAGGAGCGCCATACACGCACGGTAGCTCTGCTGCTCCACTTTGTATCCGGTGAGGATGGATTCAATCACCGCAGCCGTCTGAGAACCGATTTTTGCAGCCCATTTGCGGAAACGGTCTCCGTTCCATTGAGCGTATTGCTGATGATTCGGCGGCATATGAGTTTCCTGTGTGCTGTATTTGTCTTGCCGGTCATGCAGCCGGACATGGGAGCAAATCCGGGTTCCCTCGTAGAACACCTCAACCACATTGCGGGTAACGCGCACATCTACTTGGCGCTTGATATATTCATACGGCACCGAGTAGAATCTTCCGTCCGCCTCAATGTGGT
>DBDP01000018.1:0-2702 GCA_002293625.1 Clostridiales bacterium UBA929
GCTTGAGTTTATAGAGGTGCCCTTTAAATATTTAAAAAGTTCTTGACAACGCCGTCTATATACGTTATACTAGTGATACTCATGATTTTGGTTTTATGTAAACCATTTTAGAAAGGAAACGGGTATGTTGAACATTGATGTTACGGCCTCAAAAAAAGAGTTTATTGAGCGTCTTAAAAACGGGTACTTTGAGTTAAACCGATCGTCCAATACTGAAGCCAATTATTCAAAAACGAAGGAATCGCGAGATACCAAAGCCGTATGTAATTTTCTATCCACTGATCTTTTTAAAGAGATCGCAGAAATGAAGTGATCGCATGGTCTTCGATGAAAAGTATCAATTTCTTTTAGATTATTTTGGCGAATCTGTTATTGCAGAACGATATGCTGCTTGGCTTAAGGAAGTTCAAATGGTAACCAATAGATTAGGCGGAGGAGATTATTTCATAATTAGTACAGATAATCTTTAACATGCTGTGTTAGATTATTTTACTGATATATATCGATTAAAACCATTTCAAGATATCGAACATTCGAATGTCCAAAAAATTTATGGATATGGTACATATTGGATGCTGAAAAGACACCCAATACAACAAATAGCTTCAGTTCCTTCTGATTTAGTAGATATCAATGAAAAAGTAATGGCAATTACTTTGTTAGCAAAGATCTTAAGGGAGGCAAATGTCAACATAAAAAATGATTCCAATCTAATAAATATCGTCAATTTTTATAAACTTATCTATTACAACTTTTGTTTTAGACCGTATACGCAACAAACCCTTGAACTTGCGGTAGATGCTTTGTTGACAGGATGTAAATTACACTAAGGTAACAAAAATGCGGATGTACATTGTACATCCGCATTTTTACTCCAACAACCCCCGCGCCATTGCGTTAACCTCCTCTATCGTCGGCACGTCTTCCGGCGTGTTGGCGAATCTCTCTTTCAGCGTGAGCAGGCGGGTTACGCTTTCATCAAGCCGCGCCTCGGAAATGCGTCCGCTGTCAACAGCGGCGAGCAGCGCGTTGTAAGCCTCCCGCAGGTTTTCCGCCTGATGGCAGACAAGCAGCAGATCGCACCCCGCCTCAACCGCCAGCACAGCGGCTTCGCCGATGCCGTATGTCTCGGTGATTGCGCCCATCACCAAATCGTCGGTGCAGACCACGCCGTCGAAACCCATCTCGCCCCGTAACAAGCCCGTTATAACGTCGGGAGACAGGGAGGATGGCAGTGTATTGTCCGCCGCTTGCAGCAAGATATGCCCCGCCATGACGGCGGGCGCGCCCGCGTCAATCGCCGCTTGGAAGGGAAGCAGCTCCCGCTCCCAAAGTTCAGGCAGGGGGTTTGTGACGACCGGCAGCTCGGTATGCGAGTCGGCGGCGGTGTCGCCGTGTCCGGGAAAATGCTTCGCGACAGGAATGACACCCGCGGATAACAACCCATTCATCACCGCCGTTCCGGCGTCGGCGACGCTTTCCCATGTGTCGCCGTAGGCGCGGCTGCCGATCACAGTGTTGTTCGGGTTCGACCAGATGTCCAGAACCGGTGCGAAATTCATGTTAAAACCGAACGCCAAACACTGGGCGGCCAGCACGCCGCCCAGCTCGGCATAGTCGGTTTCTTTGCCGCGCAGGGAAAACGCGGCGGGGAGGCTCGCCACTTCCGGCGGCATTCGGGAGACGCGCCCGCCCTCCTCGTCCACACCCAGAAACAGCGGGATATAGTCCCCGTTCAGTTCCCGAAGCGCGGCGGTCAGCGCCGTCAGCTGCTCCGAGCTCTCAACGTTTCGGGAAAAGAGGATGATTCCGCCTACTTGAAGTTCCCGTATCGCCGCTTCGGCGTCCGTGCCGGGCGTCGTACCCTCGATCCCCGCCATCAGAAGCTGCGCCGCTTTTTGTTCGGTCGTCATCGCATCCAGTTTCGCCCGTACGGGGTCGGGCGCCGGGACTGGTGACGGGATTAGAGAAGGGGCGGGTGAAGGGGATTCTGGCAGCGAGGGGATAATTGTTGGGGCAAGGGAAGGTGAAACCACCGGGCTCGTTTCCGAAACGAATCCGGCGCATCCCGCGCATAGCAGCAGAAGCGCTAAAGCGGCGGTTAGTAGCCGAAAAATCATACAGCCGCAAGCGCCTGTTCCAAGTCGGCGATGATGTCGTCGATATGCTCGGTTCCGATTGACAAACGCACCGTTCCGGGATGAATCCCGGCATCCGCCAGTTCCGCCGCGTTCATCTGCGAGTGGGTGGTGGACGCGGGGTGGATCGCGAGCGACTTCACGTCGGCGACGTTAGCCAGCAGGGAGAACAGCTCTAAGCGGTCAATGAACGTCTTGGCGTCGTCCGCGCCGCCTTTGATTTCAAATGTGAAGATCGAACCCGCACCGCTCGGGAAGTAGCGGTTATACAGCGCGTTGTCGCCGCGCTGCGGCCGCGAGGGATGGTTGACCGCCGCGACTTTCGGGTGCTTTGTAAGATAATCAACGACCTTCAAAGCGTTGGCTACATGCCGCTCCACGCGCAGCGAAAGCGTCTCCAGCCCTTGCAGGAACAGGAACGAATGGAGCGGGGACAGTACCGCGCCGGTATCGCGCATTAAGGTTGTACGAATCTTGATAATGTAGGCGAGGTTTCCGGCCGCCGCGGTGAACACCGCGCCGTGGTAGCTTGGGTTGGGTTGCGACAGACCGGGGAATTTATCG
>DBDP01000018.1:2769-3048 GCA_002293625.1 Clostridiales bacterium UBA929
GCGGAGCAGATACGGCGTCGCGAATGTGTTGTCGACGATCAGCGGGATACCGTGCCGGTGCGCGAGCTTCGAGAGGGTGTCAATATCCGCGACGGTGGAATTGGGGTTGCCGAGGGTCTCGGCGAATATCGCTTTGGTGTTGGGGCGGATCGCCCGCTCCACCTCCGCCGTATTGCTTATGTCAACGAAGGTCGTTTTGATGCAGTAATCCTGAAACGTATGGGCGAAGAGATTGTAAGTCCCGCCGTATACGTTCTTGTCCGAAACGATGTGGTCGCC
>DBDP01000051.1:0-11920 GCA_002293625.1 Clostridiales bacterium UBA929
TGTGGTATTTTTGGCTCTGCCTTTCAGAGTTGCCCCTTGAAATCGCGGAGCCGGAAATTTTGAAATACAAAGACGACATGCTCTCACGACTGACCACTAAAGGCGCGGCAATGAACAGTGAACATGACAAGACCATTCATCCAGTATTATTCTGCTCCCTGCGGAACTGCCTGTACCGTCTCCCGGAATACGCACACATCAAAGATATCCAACCCTATGTGAGCGAGAAGGACGGACGGCTGCATTTTGATATGAAAGGATCATGTTATGATTAAAACAACACCCAACAAGTTGATTGATTTAGAAAATGATGGGTTGAATTTGGCTTTGGATAGTCAATCCCTGTATATCCGCTGTAAACGGACTATGTATAAATACAGTTTGTCTGATATTAGCCAAACAGCGCATAATGAAATATTCAAGAAGAATGGAAAAGCTCGCAGCTTTTCCATTTGCGATAAATATGTATTTCTCACAGACTTCTGCGACCTCTACATTCTTGAAAAGACAGATTTGAAAGTAGTAGATGTTCTCCGATTAGGTGAAGATTTATCATCTGATTTGGGAGCTGTAAAATTTGATACACAAAAAGCGTATGTCTGCATAAGGAATGGCAAAATAGCAGTCGTGGATATAGATGCGAGAGAATATAACAAATATGATATAAGCGGTTCGACGTTTTGGGACTTTTACGTTATCGGTAATAATTTATACGCTGGTAATGTTCAAGGCGAATTACTTGCAATAGACACGAGCAACATGGGATTAAGTAAAAAAGTGGAGTTAGGCAAGAAAAACATTTACAGCGTAGTATTAAGCGGTAATTTGATTTATACGGTATCTCAAGACATGACAATCAAAGCAACAAATGTCGATTCTTTTGAAGTGGCTTGCATAGCGAAAAAAGCTGTACTCGGTATGGCGAAAATTCTCGGCACATATAAGGATTCGCTTATTATTGCGGATTCAAATAAAATTTCCATTTGGGATAGGCAGACATTACAGTTACAAGATGAATTTGCTTTCCCCACTGGCCATTTTAATAAAGGTGTAATATTGGATGAAAACAAATTATTCGGAAGTGATTATCAAAGCGTTTATTGTGCGGAATTGGGGTGAATGTGAATGGAAAAAATGATGTAATTCAATGGCTGTTAGAAGATGAAAATCCCGCCGTGAAGTACAGAACCCAAACCGAATTGCTCGGCGAAACGGCAGATAAAGCGCCCGTCGTTTCTTGGGTAAACGGCTTTCTGCCCACTGATTGGCAAGAGCGGACAGGGTTGTGGTATACATACTATCTTACCGCCTTTGCCGAATGCGGTTTGACATTTGAGGATATCCCTATGCTTATAGAAAGAGCGATTGGATTTGAGGGAAGAAATGATTTCAGATACGGCTGCGGTGATTATATGCGTTTGCGGTCACTGATTCGTTTAGGTCTTGGGAATGAACCGGCAGTTACGAAGATAATCAAGAAACTGACTGAACGTCAATTGCCGGACGGCGGCTTTCTCTGTCTGCATAGGTTGGAAAAGTTGAAATACATTCCTAAAAGCTGTGTAAAGGCAAATATGCACGCCTTGATGTTCTGTGCCGAGTGCAGAAAAAAGGGCTTCAAGGCCGATATAGAAGATTCGCTGTTGGAGTATTTTTGGAATCACAATCTGTTTTACAGGAAGGATGACCCAAAAACTTTGATTCTGAACGCCCGTGAGGGTTGGCGAACAACAGACACATTTTTTCCGTTTGAAGTTATGCGCGTGGGGCTGCAAAATATTGTGGAATCACTTTGCGCATTGGGTTACGGAAATGATCCCCGTTTACGTGAGGCATGGACGCTATTCGAAACCAAGAGAACCTCTGATGGCAAGTATGTCTTAAACGGGACACAGACAAGATCATTTTTGCCGAAAGAAAGGGTCGGAAAGCCCAGCAAATGGATAACGTTTTATGCCTTGCTGGCAGAAAAAGAGCGGGAAAACGGGTTTCTCGCTTAAACGGACTGGAACTAAAAATCAAATGGTAATTTCCCCCGCCGTGTGGTATAATCCCCTTAACAAGCAAAACCTGCCGGGAGGGTTATCCGAGGGTGAGGAATCACTGTAAAGGCATATTATGCACAGGGGCGCTGGCAGTAGCCGTTTGCGTTCTGTTAAGCGGCTGCGCTTCTTTTTTGTGGGAGCGCGAGTTTTACGAACGCTCGGCGCATCCGGCGCAGGCGGAGGAACCGCTGTCGCCGGACGCGCTGCTGGTTCATTCCGAGGAAGAACTGAGGAGCACAATCATCAGCATTATCCGAACCGGCTTGACCGAAGCCGAGATTCGCGTGAACGACTACCCCGGCGACTTACGCTCCGACTTGGGCAATCTGCTGCAAATGATCCAGTATGAGGAACCGATCGGAGCGTATACGGTACGATTCTTCTCGCACTATCTAACGCCCGTTCTGTCAAACTACATCCTTACACTGAACATCACTTATAGGCAAACGGAACCGCCGGAGGTTCAAATGATCAGCGGCACGAATGAATTGCGGCAGAAGATAGCCGAGACGCTTCTCGGCTATCTGCCGTCCCTCACGGTGGAAATGCGGTATTTTGACCCGCAGCAGCACGACTTGGAAGAAATGGTTCGTCTGTTTTGCGACGAGAACCCGGCATGGAGCGTGGAAATACCCTCCCTGACCGTGAATTTTTATCCCGCGGAGGGCGACGCACTCCACCGTATCGTAGATTTAACGCTGGATTACACAGAAACGGGCAGCGTTTTGAGTCGCAAAACAGAAGAGACCGATGCGCGAGCCGCCGTCATTTTGGAGACCATCCCCGATTTCCCGCCGCTTATTGAGGGTGAGGAACCGGGTCGCCCGGAAGCGCAAAAGCTGTTATGGCTGCATGATGCGCTGTGCGCCGCCGTTCTTTACGATACCGAAACGTATATGTTGGAGGTCAATACCAGCGAGCGGCAAGGCGGGGACTCCTACACGGCTTACGGAGCATTGGTGAACGGGCGCGCCGTCGGCGAGGGGTACGCTATGGCGTTTAAGCTGTTATGCGACGAACTGGGTTTGGAATGCCGCATTGTGCGCGGCCGCGTCACGCTTGACCAGTGGAACAACAGCGTCAGCCAAACATGGAACCTTGTGCGGATCGGCGAAACGTGGTATCACGTCAGCGCGGGGCTGGACGACAGAGGTCCCACGCCCGTATACGATTATTTTCTTTTCAGCGACGAAGCCTTCTCGCAGTTGCTTCTCAGCGACATCGAAGGGCAAGTCCCCGCCGCCCTGCCGGGTGTGTGGTCGTATGAGGCGCTTGCCGCGCTGGGCGGAGAAGAAGATATGCCGGACGGTGAGCAGAACTAAGTCTCTTTACCCTCCCTTATACATATTGTTAAACGTCACAATGCTCATTTCGCGGATAAACGTACCCTTGCCGTTCTGATGTCTTGCGGCTATCTTGTTTTGTAAAAACAGACTACAGAATACAACATAGAAAAACACTGGAGTGCTTGATACTCCAGTGTTTCTTTGGTGACCCGCCGCGGATTCGAACCGCGGACTCCCTGCTTAAAAGGCAGGTGCTCTGCCGACTGAGCTAGCGGGTCACGTGGGATAAGATACAAATCTCGCGTTTTTTACACGCGAGACGTATTGTACCGTATGTTAGCTGAAAAGTCAAGATAAAATTTTGGCTGGGTTTTGACCGGCTGTAGCGGACCGGCTGTAGGGACGATCGCCCTCGATCGTCCACGGCATAGACTTCTTTTATCCTGCCTCGGCGACCGGCACCGAACCCGGGAAGCCGTAATAGGTGCCGATGTATTCCTCAAAGGTGGTAATCCCCGCCTCGTGCATTTGTGTGGCGTCCTCAACGCCGATGTACCGCCAGTGCCACGGCTCGAAGAGATAGCCGGTGACCGATTCGTCCCCTTCGGGGTAACGCAGGATGTAGCCGTATTCATGCGCGTGTTCCAGCATCCATGCGTACTGCTCGGTATTCTGGAAATTTTCTCTGCGCAAGCTGCCCGTTCTCGGCCACATGTGCAGCAGATCGATCGTCAAGCCGGTTTGGTGTTCGGAGTGACCGGCGCGCGCCGAATACGTTTCGGCGACTTTCTCACCGTCCGCTTTGGCGTAACGGGCGAAGAGCGCTTTTTGGTAGTCGAAACTGCGGTATGCCGAAACGGCGATCAGTTGCAGACCCAATTCTTCTTTTACGGCTTTTACCATATTTTCATAAGCGGTCGCGGCGGCTTCTGCCATCTTCAACTCGTAACCGGTCAACTGACGCAACCCCTGCGGCACAAAGTCGGAGGGGAGCTGAAAATTTTTGTTGCAGAACACCAGCAGGTCGGCGGGATTCTCGATTTCGGTGATGTTGTTGTAATACCCATAATCGGCGTTGACGTTGACCAGCGCGAGAGCCTTCGTCTCCGCCATGTCGGGGTAGGAGGCGATAAAGGCGCGGTAGCGCTCCTCGTTTTCCGGTATGTAATGCCCGTATGCGGCGAGTTCGTTGACCGGTTCCTCATTCGCGGTGATGTTCGTCGCCACCGAAAAATCGGGGATCATCGTAACATCTTCTCCGGCAAGCGATTCGTCGGTGTTCTCGATCGCGTCGTCAACGTTGGGTTCTTCGTCAACGGGTGACGGCGACGGAACCTGCTTTTCCGGCGGTGCGGAGGGTTTCGCGCCAATGTCCTGCGACTGAGGCGGCGTTATCCCGCCGTAACGGATGGTGAACGGCGTATCGGAGCAAGAAGATAGCAATAACGCGAGTACGGCAAAAATGCAAAGGATCCTTTTCATCAGGTTCCCCCTCTTATGTAAATACAACATGTATTATGTTAACACACGGGGAAAGTTTTGGCAAGTTTTTTCGACAAAATTTTACGCGAACATAAGGCGCGTGACGGAGCAGGGGGGGAGCGTCGCCGTCATCTGTGTGCCGGTTTTGTTATGCTCCTCCAGACGGACATCGGTGAAATCGCAAGGCGTTACGGCATCGGGGGCATCGAATGTATTTTTGTCTTGAATACCTCCGTGTAAAATTTCCGCGTCCCGCAGTTTCATATGCCGCCCCAGCAGAGATAGGGACAGTTCCGCCAGACGGGAAGCCGAGAGATTGCATACCGTTAGGGTAACGGTGCCGTCGGGCTGCGCCGTCGCCGAATGCGAAAGCTGCGGAACGCCCTCCGATGCAACCTCGCAGATTTGGTGACTCTCGAGCAAAGCGGCGTCCTGATGGCCGGAAAGCATCCGAAAGACATGGTATGTGGGTGTTTTGAGCATCTTTGCCCCGTCGGTGAGGATGACCGACTGCAGGACATTAACGAGCTGCGCAATGTTTGCCATATGCACGATATCGGCGTGGCTGTTGAAGATATGCAGCGAAGACGCCGCGACCAGCGCGTCGCGCATGGTGTTCTGCTGGTAGAGGAATCCGGGGTTGGTTCCCGGCTCGGTGTCGTGCCACGTACCCCATTCGTCGAAGATGATTTTCACCCGCTTTTCTGGGTCGAAGCGGAGCATGATGCCGGCGTGGCTCTTAATAACGTCATCAATCCACAACGCCTTCCTGAGAGTTGCATAAAATTCTTCTTCGGTAAATTCGGACGCGGAGCCTTTGGCTTCCCAATTCCCCGTCATGGTGTAATAATGGAGCGACAGCCCGTCCATCATATGGGCGGCGTTTTGCATCATCGTCGCCGTCCAGCATTGGTTCAGCTTGTCCGCGCCGTAATCGGTGCCGGGACCGCTCGCGATGCGAAAGATTTTGTTGCCGTCGTAGTTACGCACATAGGTAGCATACCGGCGGTAGACGTCGGCGTAGTATTCCGCCCGCATGTTGCCGCCGCAGCCCCAGTTTTCGTTTCCGATGCCGAAATACCTCACCGCCCAAGGCTCGTCCCGTCCGTTTTCGCGGCGCAGGTTCGCCATCGGGGATTCGCCCCGGAACGTCATATACTCGACCCATTCCTGCATCTCGGCGATCTCGCCGCTGCCGACGTTGCCGTTAATGTAAGGTTCGCAGCCGAGCTGCGCACACAGTTCCAAAAACTCGTGCGTACCGAACGAGTTGTCCTCGACCAAGCCGCCCCAGTGGGTGTTGACCATTTTCTTGCGCGTGTTTGGCGCGCCGATGCCGTCCTTCCAGTGGTACTCGTCGGCGAAGCAGCCGCCCGGCCACCGCAGGGAAGGAATCTTCATTTCACGCAGGGCGGACACGACATCCGAACGCATCCCGTTGACGTTTGCGATCGGGCTGTCCTGCCCGACAAACAGCCCTTCGTAAATACACCGCCCCAGATGCTCGGAGAAATGTCCGTAAATATGCCTGCTGACGGTTTCTTTTTCTTTCTCTCTGTTGACAACGATCTGTGTCATACAATCACTCCTGACGATTTTCCGATGTCCCTTCGGTAAAACGCTCCGTCAAACCGAACGGCATCTATATGAGCGTAAACATGCCGGAGCGCCTCCGACAGCGTCTTTTTTACGGCGCAGAGCGCGAGGACGCGCCCTCCGTTTGTCATGAGGTTCCCGTCTTTGTCAAAAGCCGTTCCGGCATGGAAGGGCAGAATGTCCGGCGGCAGCGCGTCTAATCCGGTTATCGGAAGCCCCGTGCGGTAGCCGCCCGGATACCCGCCGCTCGCGAGAACCACGCAGGCGCAGGCGCCGTCCGACCAAACCGGCGTAACCGGCGTCCCTTCCCCAATCGCGATAACCAGCTCCAGCAAATCGCTTTCCAAGAGCGGCAGCAATGCCTGCGCCTCCGGGTCACCGAAGCGGGCGTTGTATTCAATCACCTTCGGACCATCCGCCGTCAGCATCAGTTCGAAATACAAAACGCCGCAAAATGGGCGTCCTTCGCTCCGCATGGCGTCGACGGTCGGTCGGAAGATCTCGCGCATACACCGCTCGGCCAATTCCGGCGTGTAGTCCGGCACGGGGGTGATTACACCCATGCCGCCGGTGTTCAAGCCCTCGTCGCCGTCCAGCGCGCGCTTATGGTCGCGGGAGGCGGGCATCGGGTAAACTGTTTTGCCGTCGGTGAAGCAGAGCGCCGTAACTTCGCGCCCGGTCATATACTCCTCGATGACGACCTGCTTTCCCGCACCGCCGAAGCGTTCGCCCTCCATCATCCCGCGCAGGGTGTCCTCGGCGGCCTCGGCGCTGTGAACGATCACCGCGCCCTTGCCGACCGCAAGTCCGTCCGCTTTAATCACAAGCGGTTTTTCCGGCGACGGCGCTTGCGCCGCGGCATAGGCGACGGCGGCATCGCAGTCGGTGAAGACTTCGTATGCGGCGGTGGGGATGCCGTACTTTTTCATCAGGTTTTTCGCGAAAATTTTGCTCCACTCGATCTCGGCCGCGGCTTTCGTCGGTCCGAACGCGCGCAGACCAGCGGCCTGACAGGCATCCACCAGCCCCAGCGCGAGCGGGTCGTCCGACGCGACTACGACATACTCAATGCCGTTTTGCGAAGCCCACGCGACCAGTGCGTCTACGTCGGTCGCTTTAATTGGAACGCATTCGCCGAGCCGTGCCATTCCGGCATTGCCGGGGGCGCAGTACAGCTTTGTACATCGTTTGCTTTGGGTCAGTTTCCAAGCGAGGGCGTGTTCGCGACCGCCGCCGCCGACCAGTAAGATATTCATCCCGTTCCCCTTTATATACAGAAGTAACGGGGATATTCTATCATATATATACGGATAGGACAAGCAGAAAAACAAGCCGCGTTCTTGTCAAACGCGACTCAATGCGATATAATAAGCCCCTACTGATAAAGGGAGGCACACTATGAAACATATAGGATTTCGCTCCATCTCATTGCTGCTCGCGGTGGTACTGTTCACACTCGCCGGATGCGGCGCAACCCCGTCTGAAACGGGTCAACTCGGCGCGGCAAGCGACGTAACTGAAGGGGACGCGGCGAAAGAAACGCCGTTTAAGGGAACGACAACAGAGCGTGAGCGTCTGCCCCGCCCGGCTTATGAGCCGCCGAAACAGTTTATCCCGGACGGTCCGACGCCCGACCCGATTACGCTTCAGGCTGCCGACGCGGCTATTTCCGGCAGTTTGCGAGTGACGGGCGACGGCGGCGTTGGGATGTTTGAGCAGAAAGACCCGAACGATAAGCTAACGTTCACCGTGGAGATAGAGCGGGAAGGGTTTTACCGGCTGGAGTTTGAATCCAAATCCTCCGGCGGTTACAAAGAGAACAACGTACATATCGACGGCAGCCCCGCCGGGGCGCTGGTGACCGACAGTATGGACTACGCGCCGTCTTCTATGCAACACATCTACCTAACAGAGGGAACGCATACCGTCGCGCTGACGGCGGTGTGGGGCTGGATCGCCGTGAAATCACTGACCATATCGCCGGAGGAGGCTTCGGACGGCTCGGAGTTTTACGTGCCGATTGCGCTTACGAACCCGAACGCCGACGACAACGCGCTGGGACTGATGAGCTACCTCGCGATGAATTATGGCAAAACAAGTCTCGCGGGGCAGCAGAGCCAAGGCGACTGGGCAAACGACCACGGGCTGTTCGGCGGCGAGGCGGAGCTGATCTATGAGCAAACGGGCAAGCGTCCCGCCGTAATTGGCTTAGACATGATCGACTATTCGCCGTCCCGCGTTGCGAACGGCACGAACTCAAGCGAGGTGGAGGCGGCAATCGAGGCGTGGGAAAACAACGCCATCGTGACCTTCTGCTGGCACTGGAACGCGCCGGAGGACTATATCACCGGTACGTGGTGGAGCGCTTTTTACACCGAGCATGTACGGGAGGGCTTCTTTAAGAAGATCATGGACGGCGATGACCCGGCGGGGTACAACATGCTGGTGCGCGACATAGACGCCATCGCGGAGGAACTGGCCATCCTGCGGGACGCGGGCGTGCCGGTGCTGTGGCGTCCGCTGCACGAAGCCAGCGGCGGCTGGTTTTGGTGGGGCACCGACAGAACATCGTATCTGAAACTGTATGAGCTGCTTTATGACCGTCTGACGAACCACCATAACCTAACCAACCTGATTTGGGTTTGGAACGGGCAGCACAAAGATTGGTATCCGGGCGACGATATGGTAGACATCATCGGAGAGGACGTGTATGCCGAGCAGCGTTCCTACGCCTCGCAAGTCAACCGCTTCCTGACCGCCGAATCGTACACCGACGCGCCGAAAATCATCACGCTTTCGGAAAACGGCGTGCTGTTCGATCCCGATCTTGCGGCGCGGGACGGCGCGCGCTGGAGTTGGTGGTGCGTATGGAACGGCGACTTCGTAAACAGCGAAGACTACACCGAACTGTCGATGCTGAAAAAAGTGTACGACAGCGAGCTTGTCACTACCCACGACGAACTGCCGGACTTGAAGAATTATCCGATTTACGTGGACGGGGAATAGATTTACATTACTAGCGCATATCCATCGGATTATCGCGCTTTCTTTTCAAGTCGTTGCGTCATGCCGCAACCCCTCGTATCGTCCGGGCGTCTTTCAAACCCGAATTTCTCATAAAACCCTTCTTTGCCCTTCGCGGCCATGAGGTCAACTTGAATGAGGTAGCCGCTTTTTAAGTTACTTCGAATATACCGCAGCAGTCTCTCCATCATGGCTTTCCCGATACCCATGCCCTGATACTCCGGCAGCACGAGTACATCGGCGACAAAGACGACGTAACCCCCGTCGGACACGAGACGCGCCATCCCGACGGTGGTTTCGCCGTCTTTTGCCGCGACAATATACACGCTGTTTCTAAGCCCCACCCTGATTTGATCGGGGTGTACTTGCAGCCATCCGGCGGAATCGCGCAGTTTAACACAGTCCTCCGCCGAAACGGTGTTTACGTATGTAATGTTCATGTTGCGCCCCCCTTCTTCACCCGGTACCAATAGGAATATACCAATTGATACCCCATTTTATTGTATAAGCTCAACGCGATTTTATTGCTTTGAACCACCTGTAAATAAGACATATGCGCGCCGAGGCGTGCCGCCGCAGCCAAAAGCGACTGGCATATCTCCCTGCCGTAACCCTTCCCTCGCTGCGCTTCGTCCACGACGATGTTCAAAAGCGCCGCGGTTCCGCGTTCAATGACGCACGCCCCACAGGCGACGGTTTTTTCGTCTTTCACGATGCGCCCACAGATCATCGGGGCTTTCACGTTTTGGAGGATCCGCTTTGCCGTGTCCTTCGTTACACTGTCGGTATGGCGGCTGAACGAGAAGTATGCGTTCAACCATTCATCATCGGCATAGCTTGCAATCACGCAGTCGCCGAACGGGAAATCCCGCATCTCCATTTCCATTAAATGCGTCGGCGTCACGACAGTATATCCCAGCCGGTCAAGCTCCCGGTCTATCTGCGGGTCGGTACCGTCGGTCAGCTTGAAAACGCAAGGCAACCCTTGCGCGAAGTAGCGGCGTTCGCACTCGGCGATTTTTTCTTGCAAGTCAAGCGCCGACGGATAGAGCGGGCTGACCGAGTTCGCGCGGTTGGTGTAACCGTTCGCGAAGCGGAGTACCCATCCGTCATAGAGCTGCGTTTGCAACGCGGGGTGCGAATTGAGGGACAGCTCCTCATAACATAAAATGACCGGATTCATGCCGCGCCTCCTCCTTAAAAAATAATAAACGGTTGAAAGCTATAAGCAGTTCTCAACCGTTCCACAAAATAGCGCGATACAGCGTTACTTAGTTAAACACAGCGAAAGCCCGCCGTCTGCCGAGATTCCTCGGACGGCTGCGCGCTTACGTGTTTCTGTAAAGCTGTACAGCATCGAGCTTCGCTCTTCTCTTAAATGAGTTTTTTCCAGTATACTCCGGCGTTCCGGGGTTGTCAAGAAATCTTTAGAACTTTTTTCAAATACCACTTGACAAACAATATTGTGCAGTGTATAGTATGTATTGCGAGGTATTATTCGCCGCGCAGTATTATACGATACACAGCTCCGCGGGACGCGGAGCGAAAAGGGGGAAGCGGGATGGACGCGCAACTCAAGCGCGGGCTTTTGGACGCCTGTCTGTTGGCCATATTGGCGCAAGGCGAGTCTTACGGCTACAGAATCTCACAGAGTGCCGAGCAGTTTATGCCGATGAGCGAATCCACATTGTACCCGATTCTGCGGCGAATGGAGCAGCAGGGGCATTTGGAAACGCGGCAGCAGGAGTACAACGGACGGCTGCGGAAATACTACCGCATAACGCCGGGGGGAGAGGAAAGGCTGCGCACCTTCCGAACGGAATGGGGAGAGGTTAAGCGAATGGTGGACTATATCATGGGAGAGGATGAGGAAAATGACGCGCAGTGAGTTCATGTGGGGGCTTGCCAACGCTTTGGCCGGGCTTCCGCAAAGTGAGATCTCGCGGATCACCGAATACTACGACGAGATCTTCAACGAGGCGATCGACGAAGGCAAGACAGAGGAAGAAGTCTGCGCGTCGCTTGGCAGTCCGGAGGACATCGCGGAGCGCGTCCGTGCCGAAATGGCGTTTGTCCGCGCCGAGCAGAAGCCGGACGCAAAATCAATGAACGCGGTCTTACTGGTGATTATCGGGCTGTTCGCCCTGCCGATCGGCATTCCGATCGCCATCGCGCTGGTTTCTGTGATGTTCGGTCTGTTCGTCGCCGCTTTGGCGGTGGTTTTCGCGTTCGGTGCCGCCGTAGTCGCGGTCGGTATCGCGGGACTCGCGTGTATGGTCGGAGGCGTGCTTACCTGCGTCGCCGGCGGACCTTGGTTTGGAATCGCGCTTTTTGGTACCGCGTTGATTCTGTTCGGATTAAGCATTTTGGGCGGCGTGGGTTCTTACAGCTTGATTCGCGCCATGCTGCGCGGGATTGTCAGGCTTTGCCGTTCGATGTATAACGGCGTTTCGGAGCGGTTGAAGGGGAGGAAACAGGCATGAATAA
>DBDP01000051.1:11946-18652 GCA_002293625.1 Clostridiales bacterium UBA929
GCCGCAATGGTTGTACGGACACGCGGCATCCATTGGGTGGACGAACGGGACACCTACCCGCCCCGTGAAATGTTTGAGGAGTGGGACGATGTCAGCGCTCTTGAGTTCGCGCTGGTCAACGAGCCGATCAATATCGTCCGCGGCGGAGACACGGTTAAAATCGAGTGGTCGCAGCGCTACGACGATCAGTACCGCGTCACCCGGGAGGGCGGGACGCTGCGGATTACGCGAGCGCCGTATAGCGGAAGCCGCTGGCAATGGTTCGATATGGACTTTGACTGGCTCGCCAGTCTGTTGTACGGCGGCAGAGCCAGGGATATAGAAGACGGTCAGAGCCGCCCCATCACGGTCACCGTTCCCGAAGACTTAGAGCTGCGAGACATCGAGATCGACGGCGTGGATTTAGATGTTTTCATCGACGGCGTTCAGGCGCGGAACATTGAGGTCAACGGCGTCAACGCGCAAGTGGAGTTTCTCTGTGACGACCCGGACGACTACGATTTTGAGACAAGCGGGATGGGTTCCGAGTTGATTATCGACGGCAGGAAATACGGAGACTTCGGTCACGTGTCTTCACGCGGCGGCGGCGATTATTCCGTCAGTGTCAACGGTATGAACGCCGAACTGGACGTAAGAACGAGGTAATGTTTCCCACCGGGGGCAGAATAAGGGGGACGGCGCACAACGCCGCCCCCTTTTCCTGCACGACTATGTCCAGTCTCCTTTGGTGTATCGGATGTCTGTCATATCATGGATTCCCGTGAGAAGCATGATAATCCCCTGCACTCTATGCGGTTTGACAATATACGTTCCTTTGGCGGCGTTTTTATCCTCCGTGATTAAATCCGCCGCAAGCAGAGGTTTCAAATGATGGTAAACTTGCCCGGTGGTGTTGTAACCGTGACGTTCCACCAATGCCGTAACCGTCATCGGCTGCTTAAGCAGCGCCAGAAGGATATTCAGTCTGTCGCTACTACCGATGCAACGCAGAACCTTCTCCGCCGTATTGTCCTCGATCAGACGCAGCAGACCGTCGGCGCTGACTTCGTTCTGGATCCATGTGGACTGCCGCCCGCCGCTGGTAAATACGCCGATATAAGTCACCTTACCTGTATCGCCGCTTTCGCCGCAGGTATTTTCCAATCTGTCTAAGATGTTCATAACAGCCGGGTCGGGGTGCATTTTTTTGCTCTTTTTTACCGCACCGATATAATCCGGTTTTTCTTCGGGATCCGCCTGTTTGGCGGTCAAAAGCCGCGCCAGTTCTTCTACCTGCCGTTTTAAATCGTCTAGCTCCCGCCCATAATCTCTTTCCATAAGAACACCTCCGTTATGATATAGCGCTGTTACGCAATATCATAATATCATAGACAAAATGTTTTGTCAACACGGATTTACGCAAAAGCATAAAACGCCCGAATCCTTTCGGATTAAGACGTTTTGTGGAGCCGAAGGTCGGACTCAAACCGACGACCTGATGATTACAAATCAATTTTCAGTATCCCGCTCGCTAGCCCGGCAACCCGCCGAACGCGATAAGAAGTCCGATAATCCCGCCGGCAATAAGAGATATTATCGCCAGAACCATTGCGGCTCTGGCGTTCTCGTGGCACGCCCGCAGGGACTCGAACCCCAGACCCACTGCTTAGAAGGCAGTTGCTCTATCCACCTGAGCTACGGGCGCATATGACAAGAGGGATTATATCATACCAAACAGAAACGCGTCAATAGCCCAAAAACAAATAATTCCTCTTGACAACATATGGTTCAAGGGTTATAATATTTTATGCAATACAATTTAGCAAAATATTTTATTGAAGGAGCCGGTACAATGTCCATCTACGACCACAATTACACCTCCATCGGCGGCGAAGAGGTATCCATGGCGGATTACAAGGGGAAGGTTCTACTTATCGTCAACACCGCGAGCAAATGCGGCTTCACGCCGCAGTACACGGGATTGCAAGCGTTGTACGATGAGTATAAAGACCAAGGTCTTGTCGTGATCGGTTTTCCTTGCAACCAGTTTATGGGGCAGGAGCCGGCGGGGGAAGAAGAGATCGCGGCGTCCTGCAAGCTGAACTACGGCGTCACGTTTCCGCTATCAAAGAAAGTAGACATCATCGGCGACGCCGCGATACCGCTGTTCAAGCACCTCACGTCCGAAAAACCGTTCACCGGGAAACTCAGCCTGATGCTGAAGATGGCAGCTAAATCAAACAAAAAAATCGCCTCCGAAAACGATGTCAAGTGGAATTTTACAAAATTCCTCATTGGCAAAGACGGGGCGGTGGCGGAGCGCTTCGAGCCGGAAATAAAGCCGGAGGACATTGCCCCCGCCATCGAAAAACTGCTTGCGTAACGGGCGGGCGGTATGATGAGCGCTCAATTTGACGCGTTGAAACTCGATAACCAGCTTTGCTTTCCGCTCTACGCCGCGGCAAAGTCTGTCACGCAGAAATACAAACCGTATCTGGACGAAATCGGCCTGACATACACGCAGTACATTGTCATGATGGTGCTTTGGGAGTGCGGCAAAGCAACCGTCGGGGAGCTTGGCGCGCGCCTTTATCTGGACTCCGGAACACTCACGCCGCTTCTGAAAAAACTGGAGCAAAAGGGGTCTATAAGCCGCGAACGTTCCGAAAAAGACGAGCGGATCGTGAACATAACGCTCACGGCAAAAGGGCTGGATTTACGCGGAGCAGCCGCGGACATTCCCGCAAAAATAGCCGGGTGTATCCCGCTTACTCCCGATGACGCCCTGCAACTCTATACGTTGCTGTACAAGATCCTACGGTAGAGGCGATGTGTCCGTTGCTTCCGGGCTGGGTGACGCATCTGTTGCGACAGGCACGTCAGGACTGGGCGAACTGTCGGGAACAACGGGTGCGCCGGGGCTTGGTGAAGCATCAGTTACGGCGGGTTCGCCGGGACTGGGGATGGGCGGTGCCCCCGACGGGGACGCCGCGACGGACGGTTCGGGCGCGGGAGAAGGCATTGGCGACGGGTCGGTGTCGGGTATCACCGGGGGTTCCTCGGGTGCTTGAGCTTCCAGTGAAGTAAGCAGCTCGTTCAGCGTTTCCCGAAGCCGGTCGCTGGAGGTCTTTTCAATTCCCTTTTCTAAGTAGTAAATCGCGCTGTCCACGTCCCCGTTGTATACGCAGGCTTCGGACAGGCGCAGATACGCCTCCGCATTGCGGCGGTCTAAGCCGATCACCATCTGATATTGTTCAATGGCGGTGTCATAATCGCGCTCTTCGGCGGCAAGCCGCCCGGCGCGCATATGCGCCGCCTTTCGTGTGGAGCCAAACTGGTCGTTCAGCACGGTGAGCGACAACAGCGCCAGCAGAACGATCAAGATCCCGGCTCCGGTTAAGATTCGGGATACCGTTTTATTCACCGACCGCACCCCCCAATGCCAGTTCTTTTAGCGGTTTTCTAAGTTCCTGATAGGTCATAAACACCGCGCTGCCCGCGAGGAACAAGACGATCAGCGACGGTATCTGAAGCCCGATATACGGGATAAACTCCATGAACAGAAAGGCGTGGTAGCCCGCGTAGGAGCAAAGCACGCAGAAGGGGGCAAAGTACCATTTTTCGGGGATCAGTACGGCAAGGAAGATGCAAAAGATGTCGGCGAGGTAGAAGTAGCGTTCGTGCATACTGGGCAGCAGCCACGGTATGCCAAGTACCATCGCGGCAGTCAGCAAAAGAAGGGTTCTGTCGTTGAGTCTATCCCGTTTGAGCCACGCGAGCAGCAGCAGAAACCCTAAGAACAAGAACGCAAGAAGAAGCCCCGCGCCGAACAGGATGTTGTGCGGCTCTCCCGCCCGAATCAAAGCGTAAGCCGAAGGTGAGTTCAAATTGAGGCGGTTCGAGTACTGCGACGACTGCCGGGCGTAAATCGTTACGATGTCCGCAAACGGGCGTCCCAGCGCGAGCGCGGGCAAGTACAGCCCGACGAACACGCCCAAGAACACGGGTATCTGTTTTAGCCGGACGCGCTTTTTCATCCACAACACCAAATAAATGGGGAGGAAGAAGATCGTTTGCATCTTAAAGGAGAACGCGACGGCCGCCATCGCGACCGAAAGGTTCGGCTTTTGCTCCAGCGCGAAGACGAACGCTGCGAGGCAGAAGAAGACATAGATGGAGTCGCACTGCCCCCAAAACGAGCTGTTGAGCCATACGGTTGGGGCAAGGAAGACCGCCGCTCCGAGAACCGCCTTGCGCACCGAGCCGAAATCAAACCGCTCGGACAGTCGCATCACCATCACCACAAGACCGCAGTCGAAGATCACGCTGACGAGCTTATAGAGATAGAGGTCGTTCATCGACACCCGCGCGATCGTGCCGATGATATAGAGGTAAGGCATGTTATAGTCCGACCAAGTCTCCACGATGTATTTCCAGCCGTTATCGCGGAAGCCCTGCGCCCACGGCTGCAAACAGGAGAGATAGTCGGTGTTGTTGCTCTGCGTCAGGCTGAGCGTGCGCAGCACCATCCCCGCCGCAATCGCCGCCGCGAAGAAAATCAAAACGGCGGGCGGGCGGGCGCTTTGGCAGAAGCAGTACATCAACAACCCGCCGAGCAGCGCGAACGCCGCCGCCATCACAACGGCCTGACCCCGTTCGGGTACCGGCGACATCACCAGCAGCAGAATGAACAACCCCGCCGCGACGACTGCCGCGTAAAGCGCGCGTTCTGTCAGCCCCATACGCTGTTCGGTGCTTATTCCTCGTTCTCCCAATTGTGCCATACTTCCTGCACGTCCTCATTGTCTTCCAGCGCGTCCAACAGACGGCGCATTTTTTTTGTGTCTTCTTCGCCGGTCAGGGTAACCCAGTTTTGCGGAACCTTCTCCACCTGCGCGGAGAGGAACGTGTTTCCGGCCGCCTCCAGCGCGTCGCGGACGGCGGAAAAGGCAGCGGGTTCCGTCTCGATTTCAAAAACGCCGTCCTCGGCGGAAAAGTCCGAAGCGCCGGCGTCGAGAGCCAGCATCATCAGCTCGTCTTCGTCTTTTCCCTCACCGTCTATAGCCAGTATACCCTTTTGATCGAAAAACCATGACACGCAGCCGGTCGCGCCCATATTGCCGCCGAACTTGTCAAAATAATGGCGCACTTCCCCCGCCGTGCGGTTGCGGTTGTCGGTCATTGCCTCGACGATGACGGCGGTGCCGCCCGGTCCGTAGCCCTCGTACTGCACCGATTCATAGTTCTCTGCGGCTCCCGTTCCGGCGGCGCGCTCGATCACGCGCTTGATGTTGTCGCTCGGCACGTTGCTCTGACGGGCTTTCGCGATGCAGTCCTTCAGGCGGGCGTTTGCGTTCGGGTCGCCCCCGCCTTCCCGCACCGCCACGATGATCTCCCGCGAGAGCTTTGTGAAAATCTTGGCGCGCTGGGCGTCGGTCTTTTCCTTCTTATGCGCGATGTTCTTCCATTTGGAATGTCCTGACATTGTGTCACCTCGTCTGTTCCGGCAGTATGTCCAGAACCTTTTGTATCATTAAGTCCCAATAGTCCCATGTGTGGCCGTAGCCTTCGTCGGCGCTCCATGTGAGGTCATAACCGAGTTTCTCGGCGTGTTTCTTTACCGCTACGTTGCGCTTGAAATGGATATCCTTCTTCCCGCAGCAGACAAACAGCTTCGGCTTGGGCGATGCGCATTCAAGCAGACGCAAAAGATCGTCCTCCGGCTTCACCGTTTTCCCGAAAACGGTTGCGAACTCCCGCATCAGCTCGGCTTCGTCCGGGCGTTCCCGTTTCCTTCTCTGCATCATCTCTTTGTTGATGATGCCGCCGGACAACGACGCGGCGAACGAAAACCGTTCGGGGTTCCTAAGCGCCAGCTTCATCGCGCCGTAGCCGCCCATTGAAAGACCTGCGGCATATGTGTCCTCCCGCCGCTCCGATAGGGGGAGATACTGGCGCAGAATACGCGGCAGTTCCTCGCTGATGTAGGTAAAATACTTGGTGCCGTAAGTCGTGTCGGTGTAGTAACCCCGGTCGGTCGTCGGCAGCACAATCGCGAGGTTGCGCCTATCCGCGTACCGTTCGACCGACGTGTTGCGCAGCCACGCTTCCTGATCGTCCGACAGACCGTGCAGGAGGTACAGCACCGGGAAGGGAGGGTTGGTTTTCATGGGTTCCCAGCCCCGTTCTTCGCCGGTCATCGCCTGCGGCAGCAAGACGTTTGTATAGGTTTGGCGTCCCAAAACCTCGGAGAAAAAACGCAGTGTCATCTTTGTCATAGCCGATTACCTCACATACTCGAATGTTAACCCGTAGATTTCCACCGTGTCGCCTTCCTGTACGCCCATCTCCTCCAGAAGGGCGTATACACCTCCGTCCGTCAAACGCCGCTCGAAATAGGAAAGCGATTCAAGGTCTTCGAAATTGACGTCGCGCATCAGGCGTTGCAGCCACGCGCCCGACACGACCCAAACGCCGTCCGTTTTTTCGATCTCGGTAACAGGTTCTTCGGGCAGCACCGGCAACGGATCCGGCTCAAAAACTTTGACAGGCGGCAGCGCAGCCAGTTTTTCGGCGCAGCGTCCAACCAGCGCGCGTACCCCGCTTCCGGTCGCGGCGGAGATGGCTAAAAGCTCCCGCGGAGCCACATGCGCCCGAAGGCGCTCCAAAACGTCATCGGGCGCGAGCGCGTCGCATTTGTTCGCAACGACGATCTGTTCCCGCAGCG